>JBIOYB010000351.1:0-2899 GCA_044869915.1 Allorhizocola sp. | reverse complement strand
GGGCGCGTGCTGGCCGATGACGTCGGGCGTCATCTGCCACACCGAGTGTCCGGCCTCGAAGCCCGGGTTGGCGAGCTTTTGCCCGGGGCTTGAGCAGCCGCCGGGACCCGTGACCACGAGCGTGAAGGTCGCGCTGCGGCTGCCCGACGCGGCCGTGCCGGTGATCGTGACGGTGTAGGAGCCGGGCGGGGTCGACGCCGACGTCTGCAACGTCAGCGCGGACGAATCGCCCGAGGTGACCGACGGCGGGTTGAACGAGGCCGTCGTGCCGCCCGGCAGGCCGGACGCGGAGAAGGTGACCGCCTGCGGCGAGCCGGACGTGGTGGCGGTGCTCACGGTCGCGCTGACCGCGCCGCCCTGCGGTGTCGTGCCCGAGGTGGGCGAGACCGCGATCGAGAAGTCGTTGCCGGGCGGGCCGTTGACCACGAACAGCAGCTTGTTGACCGAGCCGGTGCCGGGGTTGATGACCACGCCGTTGGTGGCGTTGTTGAACAGCGAGTCGCGCACCTGCTGCGGGGTGAACGACGGGTTCTGCGCGAGCACGAGCGCTGCGGCGCCCGCCACGTGTGGCGAGGCCATCGACGTGCCGCTGATCGTGTTGGTCGCGGTGTCGCTGGTGAACCAGGCCGACGTGATGTTCACGCCGGGCGCGAAAATGTCCAGGCACGTGCCGAAGTTGGAGAACGATGCCCGGTTGTCGGCGATGTCCGTTGCGCCGACCGTGATCGCGGTGGGGGTGCTCGCGGGCGTGCGCGTGCAGGCGTCGGTGGACTCGTTGCCCGCCGCGACCGCATACGCCACGCCGTCGGCGATCGAGTTGGCGACGGCCGCGTTGAGCGCGTTGCCCGCGCCGCCGAGGCTCATGTTGGCGATGGCCGACTCGCCCGGGTCGTGGTCGCCGGTCACCCAGTCGATGCCCGCGATGACCTGTGCGTTGGTGCCGGAGCCCGCGGCGTTGAGGACCCGGACGCCGACGAGAGTGACGCCCTTGGCCACGCCGAAGCCGTTGCCGCCGACCGTGCCCGCGACGTGCGTGCCGTGCCCGTTGGCGTCGTCGGCGCTGCCGCCGTCGATGGCGTCGAACCCGGTGACCGCCCGCCCGCCGAAATCGGTGTGGGAGAAGCGAATCCCGGTGTCGATGATGTACGCGCGGACGCCCGAGCCGATGACCGGATAGGTGTAGCTGTTGTTCAGCGGGAGGTTGCGCTGATCGATGCGATCAAGGCCCCACGACGGCACGGGCGCCTGCGTGTCGAGGAGCTTCACCGTGTGGTTTTGCTCGACGTAGGCGACGGCCGGGTCGGCCAGCAGCTGGCGCGCCTTCGCCTCGGTCGTGCTGATCTCGAAGCCGCGCAGCGCGTGCGAGTAGCTGTGGCCGAGCTTGCCGGAGACCCGCGCGGTGAGCTCGGCCGCCTTGCCGGCGACCGAGAACCGGCTGACCGCGGTGTCTTTGAACACCACGATGTAGCTGTTGGGGATGGCCGTGGGGCCACCGGCGCGCAGGATGCCACGATTGGCCTTGGTCCTGGCGCTGTCCGTGACGGTCGACTTTGAGCCGTCCGGTGGGAGGGATCCGGCCGACGCTGGACCGCCAGCCGTCGCGATCGCGATCGTGAGTGCCGTCGCGAGCGCGGTCAACCTGAGAACTGTCATTACATATTTATATGTACCGTTGGCTACTTGGCCTAGGGATTAAGCAACATCGTCTTTGGGGCAGCGCTTGCGCAGATCTTCGGCCAGGGTCGAGAAGATCTCGGTCAGCGTCTTGAGCTGCTCGGTGTCCATCCGGTCGATGAAGAACCGGCGCACCTGCTTCACGTGATCGGGCGCGGCACGCTTGATCATCTCCCAACCGTGCTCGGTCAGGACCGCGAACTGCCCGCGCCGATCGCCCTCGCAGCTCTCCCGGCGGACCAGGCCCGCCCGCTCCATGCGCGTGATCTGGTGGGACAGCCGGCTCTTCTCTAGCAGCGTGTTGTGCGCCAGCTCCCACATGCGCAGGCGGTGCTCGGGCGCCTCGGACAGGTGGACCAGCACCTCATAGTCCGAGCTGGAGAGGCCGTGTTGACCAAAGCCCTTCTCCAGCTCGAGATCGAGCAGCCGGTTGGCATTGAGGTAGGCGCGCCAGGCGCGCTGTTCGTCCTCGCTTAGCCAACCGGTCATGCAACTACTGTATTGGCAATTAACAGCTGTTCACACACTCGCGTAGGCGAGACTCGGCACATGTTCGATCAGGACGCGCTTGCGCAGGTAGCACCACCAGGTCACGGCCAGGCATGCGGCGTACATCACGGCAAACCAGGTAAACGCGGTGCCGATCCCGCCGGTCGCGTTGATCGAGTCGCTGATCGCGCGCGGCAGATAGAAACCGCCCACCGCGCCGACCGCCCCGGCGATGCCCAGCGTCGCCGCCGACTCGCGCTTGGCCGTGGCCAGATCGGGCGACTTGGCCGCGAAGATGGCCGGGATCATGCGATAGGTCGAGCCGTTGCCCGCGCCCGCGGCCGTGAACAGCAGCCAGAACGAGCCCAGGAACAGCGCCATGTTCTTCGCGCCCACCGCGGACATGACCCCGTAGGAGCCCAGCCCCATCGCGACGAAGCAGAAGGCGGTGACCCGCGCCCCGCCGATCTTGTCGGACAGCCAGCCGCCGATGGGCCGTGCGAGTGAACCGATGAGCGGCCCTGTGAACGCGAGCGTGATCGTCGCGGCGACGCCGACCTTCCACACGGGTGCGTTCGGGAACTGCAGCTTCAACACGAGCGGGAAGGCGGCCGAGTAGCCGAGGAAGCTCCCGAAGGTACCGATATAAAGAAAAGACATGATCCACGTGTGAGCGCGCTTGACCGTGGCGAATTGGGCCCGGAAGGGGGTTTTCGCCACAGCGAGATTGTTCATG
>JBIOYB010000350.1:0-17837 GCA_044869915.1 Allorhizocola sp. | reverse complement strand
CGGAGGCCGGGGGCCGGACCGCCCAAGGTGAGGCGGGCTCGGCGGTCGGTTGCCCGGCGGGCTGGGTGGGCGCGACGGGCTGGGTGGGCGCGACGGGCTGGGTGGGCTTGGCGGAGCCTGCGGGCTGGGCGGCGGCCGTGGACTGGGCGGCGGCCATGGGCTGGGCCGAGGTGGTGGGCTGGTCCGGGGCGGTGGATGGGGCCGGCGCGGGTGGGGCCGCCCAGGGCGAAGCGGGCTCGGCACTGGCCGGACCGGCGGTGGACTGGGCGGGCTCGGCTGGTGGGATGAAGACGGCCGGCGGTGGCGCCCACGGCGAGCCGGCGGGGCCCGTGCCCTGGGCGGCCCTGGCCGTCGCAGGGGCTGCGGGGGCCGGATTGGCCGGAGGGGCAGCGCTGGCGTCGGCACGGCGGGAGCCGTGGCGACCGGCGTCGGCATCCGCGCCGGTGGCGGCGCCATCCTCCTGGAAGACCGGGATGTAGGCGGTCTCGTCCGGGTCGACCTTGCGATGCCGGCTCACGACGGAACCTCGGCGTAGCGCAGGTCGATGGGTCCGGTGTAGGCCGGTGCGATGATCGTGGCCTCGGTGGTGACCGAGTAGCCCAGCCCGAAGTTGCGCACGGCGTCACGGAAGCCCGTGACGCTCGGCGACGCGTCCAGCGTGGCTCGCAGCCGCCCCGGATCGCCGATCGCGCGGATCACGAACTCCGGCGAGTATCGCCGCCCGTGCAGTAGCAGCGTGTTGCCCACGCACCGGACCGCCGACGTGCTGATCACCCGCACGTCCATGATGGTCATCGCCTCGGCCCCGCCCGCCCACAGCGCGTTGACCACGGCCTGCACATCCTGCTGGTGGATAACGTAGTCATCGAGGCGGCTGCTGTCGGGTCTCGGCACGGGCAGCGCCGCGTCGTTGAGCCGCACGGTCACGCCCGGCCCGCGCAGCTCGGTCAACCCGGCGGCCTGCTGCAGCGCGGCGGCCCGCTCCCGCTCCTCCTTGATCGGCCCGTCGCCCTCGGCCAGCTCGCTGGTGGCGCCGTCGACCTCGGAGGTCAGAGTCTTGGCCTGGGCCGCGAGCCGGTCGACCTCGGTCTGCTTGGCGTCGATCAGCTGGGTGAGCTCGACCCGCCGATCCTCGCGCAGCACCGTGCCCTGGGCTGTGTTGGCGCTGACCGTGAACAGGAAGCCGGCGGCCAGCCCGATCAGCGGCACGCCGATCGACCAGCCTGGTTTTCGCGGGCGTTTGAGGTGGAGGGCCGACGTGGCACGTCGCACGGCTTGACGCCATGAGCTTCCGCCGGATGTGTACTCCACCACAATCCCCTCATGCGAAAAAGCGAAGACCTGACTAGGCTAGCTTCCGACTAACATTATTCAGGCCCGGCCGTCCACGCGACCAAGCGTGGGCAGGGCCTCACCCAGGAGTTCATCGTGCCGAAGTCAGAGATCCGCAAGAAGAAGGTCTATACACCGCCTTCTGATGTGCTTCCCTCGTCAAGCACAAGCGACAAGCGCCCCAGCCCCATCTGGTTGCCGGTGACCGCGGTCGCGCTGATCGTCGCCGGCATCGCTTGGCTCGTGGTTTACTACCTTTCAGAGACCGCCCTGCCAGTGCAGTCCTGGGGTTATTGGAACCTCGCGGTCGGGTTCGGCGCGATGGTCACCTCGCTGGCGCTGCTGTCTAAGTGGAAGTAGATCCGACCCACCCATGTCGTAAGCTACTTGCCAGTAAGGTAGCGATCGGCTAGGAGGCGCGCATGGGTGGCGTTCAGATCGTCAGCACGGTCCTCGCGGCCGCCATCACCATTGTGGCGGTCGTACTCATCGTGCGCGCCATCCAACGCATGACCAAGGTCGTGCGCCAGGGGCAGCCCGACCCGACGCGCAGCGGTGACCGCGGCAAGCGCGCGGCGACCATGCTGCGCGAGACGCTCGGCCACACCCGCATGCTGAAGTGGACGGTCGTCGGCGCCGCGCACTGGTTCGTGATGATCGGCTTCATCCTGCTGTCGTCGCTGGTGCTGGGCGCCTACTTCGAGGTGGTCGATCCGCTGGCCGGGTTGCCGGTGCTCGATGGCTGGGTCGTGTTTGGGTTCGTCACCGAGTGGGTCGGCATCCTCGGCATCCCCGCGATCCTGGCGCTGATCGTGATCCGGCTGCTCAACTTGCCGACGCGCACGCGGTGGAGCCGGTTCGCCGGCTCGACGGCGTGGCAGGCCTACTTCGTCGAGTACGTGATCCTTGCCGTGCTCGTGCTGGGCTTCCTGATCCGCGGTTTCCGCGTGGCGGTCGGCCACTTCGACTATCCGGTGTGGGCGACGCCGGTCAGCCACGCGCTCGGCGCGATCCTGCCCGCGAGCGAAACCGCGATCACGCTCACCGCATTAGTCAAGATCGTCGTGAGTATGACCTGGGCGATCGTCATCGCGCTCAACGTGACTATGGGCGTGGCCTGGCATCGCTTCCTGGCCTTTCCCAACATATTTTTCAAGCGGTACGCCGACGGCAAGCCGGCGCTGGGTGCGCTCAAGCCCATGATGAGCGGCGGCAAGCCGATCGATCTGGAGGAGGCCGACCCCGACAAGGACACGTTCGGCGTGTCCAAAGTGGAGGACTTCAGCTGGAAGGGCCTGCTCGACTTCTCCACCTGCACCGAGTGCGGCCGCTGCCAGTCGCAGTGCCCCGCGTGGAACACGGGCAAACCGTTGTCGCCCAAGCTCATCGTGCTGTCGCTGCGCGACCACGCTTACGCGAAGCTGCAGGGCGGCACGGAGACCGAGCGCCCGCTGATCGGCGGCGCCGACGAGCTCGGCGTGATCGATCCCGACGCGCTGTGGTCCTGCACGACCTGCGGCGCCTGCGTGGAGCAGTGCCCGGTCGATATCGAGCACGTTGACCACATCGTGGACATGCGCCGGTACCAAGTGATGATTGAAAGCTCCTTCCCGAGCGAAGCCGGGGCGATGCTGCGCAACCTGGAGTCCAAAGGCAACCCGTGGGGCGCGCCGCCCAACACGCGGGAGGATTGGACGAAGGGGCTCGACTTCGAGGTGCCGCGCGTCGGTGAGGTCGAAGACTTCGAGTATCTCTTCTGGGTCGGCTGCGCGGGCGCGTTCGAGGACAAGGCCAAGAAGACCACGCGTGCCGTGGCGACCCTGCTCCACGAGGCGGGTGTGCGGTTCGCGATCCTGGGCAACAACGAGACGTGCACCGGCGATCCGGCCCGCCGCATCGGCAACGAGTTCGTGTACCAGATGCTGGCCATGCAAAACGTCGAGACCTTGAAAGAATCGGGCGCGCTGAAGATCGTCGCGACCTGCCCGCACTGCTTCAACACGATCGGCAACGAATACCAGGAGCTCGGCCTCGATGTGCGGGCAGTGCACCACACCGAGCTGCTGTCGCACCTGGTCAAGGAGGGCAGGCTCAAGCCGGTCAAGCCGATCGAGGGCGGCGTGACCTACCACGACCCGTGCTACCTGGGCCGGCACAATCGCGTTTTCACCCCGCCGCGCGAGGTGCTGGGAGCGGCGCTGGCCAAGGAGCCGATCAGGGAGATGGGCCGGCGCGAGGAGCGGTCGTTCTGCTGCGGCGCCGGCGGCGCACGCATGTACATGGAAGAGACCATCGGCAAGCGGATCAACGTCGAGCGCACCGAGGAGGCCCTGGCCACCGGGGCCAAGACGATCGCCGTGGGCTGCCCGTTCTGCCACACGATGCTGTTCGACGCCAAGACCTCCAAGGGCGCCGAAGACGTCGAGGTCGTCGATGTGGCCACCGTCCTGCTCCGGTCGGTGAAGCCGTCGTGAGAAAATCTTCCCCATCGACGCGCTGACCACCACAGTTCTGCCGCTGCTCCTCTTCGTCCTGCTGACGTTGGGGACCTCGTTCTTCGTGGCGGCCGAATTCGCGCTCGTGACGGTCGACCGGGCCGAGATCGACATGCGTTCTCAACGGGGCGAGCGATCGGCGCGCCAGGTGCGCAACGCGCTGCGAGAGCTGTCGTTCCAGCTGTCGGGCGCGCAGCTGGGCATCACGATCACCACGCTGCTGACGGGCTATCTGGCCAAACCGGCGCTGATCAGCATCCTGGCCCCGCTCGGCGCGTCCGACACGGCCAACCAGGTGATCGCGCTCGGCATCGCGACCCTGTTCTCGATGCTCGTCGGCGAGCTGATCCCCAAGAATTTCGCGCTGTCGCGCCCGATGCCGGCGGCGCTGAAGACTGCCCGCCCGATGCGGCTCTTCTCGCGTACCTTCAAATGGTTTATCAGGGCTCTTAATGGCTCGGCCAACTGGATCGTCCGCCGGCTGGGCATCGAGCCGCAGGAGGAGCTGGCCAGCGCGCGCTCGCCGGAGGAGCTCGGCCTGCTCGCCGCGATCTCGGCCAAGGCGGGTGCCCTGCCCACCGAGACGGCGCTGCTGCTGCAGCGCACCGTCCGGTTTGGCGAGAAGCGTGCCGCCGAGGCGATGACCCCGCGGATCGACGTCGTGGGCATCCCGGCGGCCACGACGATCGTCGAGTTCCTGCGGGTGGTGGCCGAGACCGGGCACAGCCGGTTCCCGGTCTACGTGGACACTTTGGACACGGTGACGGGCGTCGTGGCGGTGACCGACGCGCTCGCGGTGCCGCCCGCCCGCCGTGCCGGCACAGCGGTCAGCGCCGTCGCACGCGAGCCGCTGCTCGTGCCGGAATCGCTTGACCTGGACCGGGTTTGGGCCGCGTTGCGGGCCGAAGACGTGAGCATGGCCATCGTCGTCGACGAATACGGCGGCACCGACGGCGTGGTCACCACCGAGGATCTGGTGGAGGAGTTGGTCGGCGAGATCGCCGATGAGCACGACGAGGCCGACGAGGAGGAGTCCGGCTCGATCGAGGTCACCGTGCCGGGCGGCGATCGCACGTGGCTCGTCGACGGGTTGCTGCGGGCCGACGAGCTGGAGGAGCAGACGGACTTCCTGCTGCCCGAGGGCCCCTATGAGACGCTCGCCGGCTTCCTGATGGCGCGCATGGGTCACATCCCGCAGGTGGGCGAGTCGATCGTGGTCGACGGGTGGGAGTTCACGATCGTCGAGATGGACCGGCACCGAGTCGAGCAGGTGCGCCTGGTCAAGCTGGCCGGTGACGACGATGAATAGCATACTGATCATGATCGTCCTGCTGCTGGGCAACGCGTTCTTCGTGGGCGCCGAGTTCGCGCTGATCGCCTCCAGGCGCACGGTCATCGAGCCGCAGGCGCGCGACTCGCGCAGGGCGGCATGGGCGCTGTCGGCGATGAACCAGATCCCGCTGATGATCGCCGGAGCGCAGCTGGGCATCACGATCTGCGGGCTCGGGCTGGGCGCGCTCGCCGAGCCGGCCATCGCCCACTACCTGGAGGAGCCGTTCGCGGCGATGGGCCTGCACGAGAGCGCGGTGCATCCGACGGCGTTCGTGGTCGCGCTGGCCATAGTGGTGTTCCTGCACACGGTCGTCGGCGAGATGGTCCCGAAGAACATCACGCTGGCCGGGCCGGAGGCGAGCGTGCTCTGGCTCGGGCCGCCGATGCTGGCGTTCTGCAAGGCCACCAGGCCGCTGCTGGTCGCGATGAAGTGGGCGTCGCGGGCGGTGCTGCGGCTGTGGCGGATCGAGGCGGCCGACGCGGTGAAGACCGTCTTCACCGCCGAGGAGCTGGCCGGGCTGGTCAGCCAGGCGCGCACGGAGGGTCTGCTGGACCCGGAGCAGCACGCACGGATCACGGGCGCGCTGGCGCTGCACCGGCGCACGGCGGGCGACGCGCTGCGGCCGTGGTCGGAGGTGAGCACGGTCAGCGAGGACACGTCGCCGGCGTCGCTGGAGGTGCTGGCGATGCGCACCGGACGGTCCCGGTTCCCGGTGATCCAGCGGGCGACCCGGCAGGTCATCGGGTTTGTGCACGTCAAGGACGTGCTCGGGCTCACCGGGCAGGCCAGGCGGGAGCCCATCCCGCGGCAGCTGATCCGGTCGCTGCTCGTCGTGCCGCCAGACCGCTCGCTGGCCGAGCTGCTGCTCGCGATGCGGCGCGAGCGGCGGCACATGGCGCTGGTCGTGGATGCCCGGCAAAACACGCCGATCGGTGTGAGCACCCTGGACGATGTGCTCAACGCCATCATGACCGGCTAGGTCGCTTGATCGTTAAAGGTTCATGCGTCGCATCCTGTTGGCGTGCCTGCTCACTGTGGCGTTGTTGCACGCGCTGCCGATCCTGCGGGGACCGGTGCCTTGGGAGGGGGTCGGGCAAATCAGCACGCTGGTGCGGTTCGACTTCACCAACGGTAGCTTCGCGGATGCGGGCGGGCGGCTGATGCTGCACGCCTCGGCGGTGTCCGGCGGGGAGCTGATCCTGGTGCCCGGGGCCAGCGGGTGGGCGCTGGAGTTCCCGCCGGTGTGCGACATGGCGCGCGACTGTCCGCGCGCCATCCTCGAAAGCGATCAGGTGGACTGGCTCAGCCCCGGCACGCGGCGGGTGCAGTGGGGTGCGTCGGTGCGGATGACGTCCCATCAGGTGAGCGACGGGGCAAATGTGCTTCAAAAGGGACTTTCCGCGGCGGGTACGCAATTCAAGCTTCAGGTGGACGGCGATGCCGGCCATCCCAGCTGCGTCGTGGCCGGACAAATCGACGACAGTCACTACATTTTCGTGGCGATGTCCGCGGATGGGATCGCCGACGGTGCGTGGCACGACGTCGTATGCCTGCGGGACGGCGGCATGTTAAGCCTGTTCGTCGATGGTTGGGCGGTTGCCGAGTCGGCGATGCCGATCGCTCTGTCCATAGTGAACGATCTACCCCTGCGGGTGGGCGGCAAGGGCCACGGGCCCAACAACGACCAGTTCCACGGGACGCTCGACAACGTCTTCGTCGAGATTGGTTGAAATTGTTCGAGTTGCGCTCATGTTGTGGGCACAACTAGCGTAAGTGCTCGTGTGTAGCCATCCCGCGCGGCGAAGGCCGCTTCTACTCACACTGCTGGCAACGATCGCACTGGTGATCGGCACGGCGGGGCACGCGCATGCGCAGCCCGGACCCGCCGAGATCGAGGCGGAGATCGACAAGAAGTGGAACGAGATCGAGCCCGTCATTGAGGAACACAACGCGGTCAAAATCAAGCTGGACGCCGAGCGCAAAAAGGCCGACGCATTGGCCGGGCAACTGGCGCCACTGGAGCAGGAGGTCGCCAAGACGCGGGAGCGCGTCGGCGTATACGCGGATTACATGTACAAGGGCGGCCGGGCCCTGGGCATCAACGCCTTCCTGAGCTCCGGCAACCCGACCGTCATGGCCCAGCGGCTGTCCACGATGGACCAGGTGACATCGCAGTTCAACGCGCGCATCGGTGACGTGCTGGCGGCCAAGGCCAAGCTCGACGAGGCCAAGCGCCCGCTGGACACGCTGGTCGCGCAGCTCGACGCGATCGAAAAAGAGCAAAACGCGCGTATCGCCGCCATCAAAGAGGAAATCAAGAAGCTCGACCAGATGCGCCTCGCCGCCTACGGCAGCAGTGGCGGCACGGGTGACCTTCGCCCGGTGCCGTGCCCAGTGACCATCCCGTCCAGTGCCCACGCCGTCGCGATCAAGTTCGCGTGCGAGCAGATCGGCAAGCCATATGTGTTCGCGGCCGACGGCCCCGAGTCGTATGACTGTTCTGGACTGACCATGGCGGCCTGGGCCAAGGCCGGAGTCTCGTTGCCGCACAACGCCAAGGCGCAGCGCGCGGCGACGCCACGGATCAGCCGAGCCGAGCTGATGCCCGGTGACCTGGTCTTCTACTACTCCGACCTGCACCACGTCGCGATGTACGCGGGCAAATACAACGGAGTGGACTGGATCGTGCACGCTTCGCGCTCCGGCGTCCCGTTGCAGATGCGCAAGATGGACAACGGTTACATCAACAGCTACGGCAGACCCGGCTGACCGGGCCTCGCAGGTCTCTTAGCCGGCCTCGGAGGCCGGCTAAGGGGCCGAGCATCAAGAGGGCCTCGCACGCTCCAGATTGGACGTAGCCGCCCGGCAGGTCCGCCGAATCGGCGCGCCGGCCGGGGGCGCGGACCCAGGGTCAGCCTACCGGGCACATCAGCATCCACCGAGCGGCCAATCCGGGCGGTGTGACACCCCGAATCAGGCATGCTAAACGGCGTACGAATGGTCAGACTGCTGCCGGGCCGACGCCCGCTTAGCCCAGGTGCCCGCGCCGGACTCGGCGCGGCCTTCGTGCTGCTCTCGTTGATCTGCGCGGTGGAGTTGGCCGACGGCAGCGAGGTCCGATATGTGGGCCTGATGGCGACCGTACCTTTTCTGGCCGCCGTGTTCGCCGGATGGCGCGAGGTGCTGATCGCGGGCGGCGTGGCCACTGCGGTGGGCATCCTGTTCGCGGTGTTCGGCGAAAGCGTCGATTTTTCGCCGTACGTCAATGTGGGCGCCGTGGGCATGGCGACCGCGATCGCTTCGGCGGTGGCGGTGGCGCGGCAGCGGCAGGCCGAACAGATCGCCGAGCTGGC
This sequence comes from Allorhizocola sp., assembly GCA_044869915.1. GTDB lineage: Bacteria > Actinomycetota > Actinomycetes > Mycobacteriales > Micromonosporaceae > Allorhizocola. The sequence goes on along the minus strand of JBIOYB010000350.1, from coordinate 9,324 downwards.
GCGGCTCGCGACGATCGCGCAGCAGGCGGTGCTGCGGCCGCTCGGGCCCAAGGTGGGCAGCCTCGCGGTGGCCGGGCGCTACATTTCGGCGACCGCCGCGGCGGACATCGGCGGTGATCTGTATGAGGCGCTCGACACGCCCTATGGCGTGCGCATGATCATTGGTGATGTCCGCGGGAAGGGCCTCGACGCGGTGCGCACGGCGAGCATCGTGCTGGGTTCGTACAGGCATGTGGCGTTCGAGCGGGCGGACCTGCGGGCGATCGTCTCCGATCTGGACCGGGCGGTGGCGCGCAGCGTCGGCGAGGAGGACTTCGTCACGGCGTGCCTGGTGGAGGAGCGCGGCGGGACCCTGACGATCGTCAACTGCGGCCATCCGGCGCCGATCCTGCTGCGGCGGGGCGAGGTCATCACGCTGGATCCGCCGGCTCCGGCGCCGCCATTGGGGTTCATGCCGGTGGTGCGGGCCCGGGTCGAGCGGCTCGAACCGGGCGACCGCCTGCTGATGCTCACCGACGGGCTGGCCGAGGCGCGGCGCGACGGGACCTTCTTCCCGATCGCGGATCGGGCCTGGCGTCTGCTGGGGCACGGGACCGTGGGCGACGGGCTGGCCTCGGTCGAATCGGCGCTCATGGAATGGGTTCAGTATCGGCTGGATGATGACATCGCCCTGATCCTCATGGAGTACACGGGTCCCGTGCAGCCGTCGCCGACTCACCGCCCGAGCTGGGAAGTCGGCACGCCCAGTTAGGCGCTGCCGCTGCTCAGGCCGCGGCCGATGGTGACGCTCAGGGTGAGGGCCGGCTGGCCGGGCTGGAGGCGATGGCGGCCGATGTAGCGCTGCGGATAATGGGGCTCGAACAGGAGCGCACGCAGCTTTTCGAACATCTTCAGCTCCTTGGTCGGGGATGATTCACTCTGGAAGAACGCGGGTCTTGACGGCCGGTAACGCGAATCTGCAGTGATTCTCGCTTTTTATCCCGTTATGTCCGGACTCATCCGCCCGCTTCGGGTGAACCCCCGTAACGCAATCGCGAGTTTCCCCATTCGGCCCGATGAGTTTCGCCGGCCCGACAAGTCTTAGAGGCATGAGACTCACACTGAACACCTTCCTCACCCTTGACGGCGTCTACCAGGGCCCCGGCGGCCCCACCGAGGACACCAGCGGCGGCTTCACCCACGGCGGCTGGGTCGTGCCGTTCTTCGACGAGGAGCTCGGCCGGTTCATGAACTCGATCTTCGAGGAGGTCGACGGCTTCGTCCTGGGGCGCAGGACCTACGACATCTTCGCGGCGAGCTGGCCCAAGGCGACCGACCCCAACCCGGTGGCGACCGGGCTCAACACCCTGCCCAAATATGTCGCCTCGCGCACCCTCACCACGGCCGAATGGAACAACAGCACGATCCTCGGCGGGGACGTGGTGGCCGAGGTGCGCAAGCTCAAGGAGCAGCAGGGCCGCGAGCTCCAGATCCACGGCAGCGGCGCCCTCGCCCAGACCCTCTTCGACGCGGGCCTGATCGACGCCGCCCGCCTCATCGTCTTCCCGGTCGTCCTCGGCACGGGCAAGCGCCTGTTTGCCGAGGGCCGCACGCCGTCAAGCTTCCGCCTGACCGACCTCAAGTCCACGCCGATGGGTGTGTCCATCCACACCTATGAACTCGCGGGCGCCCCGACCTATGGCACGGCCGAGGTCGAGTAACCGGGGTCGCGCCGCTGGAGTCGGCCGGCGCGGCACCCATCGGGCGTGCGACGTCCGTCCAATCCCGACGAGGTCTCCTGCACTCCCAAAACGCTTGCACGGGTGGTACTTTGCCGGCAGGCATGGGGCTCAGCTGAAGCGGACCCGTGTGCCGGGCTCGAGCAGCGCGGGCGGGTCGCGGGACAGGTCGAAAAGCTCGATTTCGGTGCGTCCCAACAGTCTCCAGCCGCCGGGCGAGCTGCGCGGGTAGATCCCCGCGTAGGCCCCGGCTACCGCCACCGATCCCTTGGGCACGCTCGTGCGCGGTGAATCCAGGCGCGGCACCGGTGTTGCCAGCCCGCTCAGGTAGGCGAAACCCGGCGCGAATCCGCAGAACGCGACCGTGAAATCGGTGCCGCGCATCACCGAGACCGGGTCGGCGTCCCACCTGCCGGCCACGTCGTCCAGATCCGGCCCGTCCCACTGCACCGGAACGACGATCTCGCGCCCCGCCTCGGCCACCGAGTCCACGCTCAGTGAGGCGAAGTCGGGCGCCCGCCGGACCCCGCGCAGCAGCACGGTCCGCGCGCCCGGCACGATCTCCTCGCACACCAGCTCGTCCGAGCCGCGCAGCGCGCGAAACCACGCCGCCGGATCGTCGACCTCGAGCAGCAGCGAATCCCACCCGTATGGGCGCACGTTAACCCGCATACACCGCACTGTAACCGACCTCACGCCCATAACCTACGGTAGCGTAACCTACGCTCGCGTAACCTTTAGGCATGAGTGTGACCGTGACCCGCCCCCGGCTGCGGCCCATAGACATCGGCAAGCCACGCATGCGCGGCTGGCTGCACTTCTACGCGTTCTTCACCGCGATCGCCTGCGGCGTCGTGCTCGTCTCGCTCGCGCCGGCCCTAAGCACGATCGTCTACAGCCTCACCGTGTGCGGCCTGTTCGGCGTGAGCGCGCTCTATCACCGTCGCGTGTGGACGGAGCGCGGCTATCAGACCATGCGCCGCCTCGACCATGCCATGATTTTCGTCTTCATCGCCGGCACCTACACGCCGTTTTGCGCCCTGCTCCTCCCGCCCGCCAAGGGCACGCTCCTGCTGACCGTGGTCTGGGCGGGCGCGCTCGGCGGCGCCGTCATGTCGCTCATCTGGCCGCACGCGCCCCGATGGGTCTCAGCGCCGCTCTATCTCGCCCTCGGCTGGGTGGCCGTCGCCGTCCTGCCCGACATCCTCGGCAATGGCGGCGTCGCGGCACTGGTCCTGCTCCTCGCCGGCGGCGCGATCTACTCCCTCGGTGCGATCTGCTACGCGCTCAAGCGGCCCAACCCGTGGCCCAAAGTCTTTGGCCACCACGAGTTTTTCCACGCCTGCACGCTGGTGGCCGCGATCTGCCACCACATCGCGATCTACTTCGCGGTGTTTGCCTGAAACGAAGCGGTTGGTGTCTGAGCGAAGCGGTGCGTGTCTGTCCGAAGTAGCGCTTGCTTGATTGAGCGAAGCGGTGCCTGTCTGAGCGGGGCAGTGCCGCTAGAGCGAAGCGGTGCCTGTCTGAGCGGGGCAGCGCCGCTAGAGCGAAGCGGTGCCTGTCTGAGCGGGGCAGTGCCGCTTGAGCGGGGCAGTGTTCGCTTAGGACAGCGCCCGCGCCGTGTGCACCTTTTTCAACGGCGCGGTGTGCAGCGACTCCCACTCCTGCTCGACCCGGTGCACCGCTATCCCGCACGTGCGCAGGCCGTCGGAGTCGAGATCGCTGTCGGGATCGAGCAGCTGCGACAGGTGCGAGATGGTCGGGTTGTGCCCGATGAGCATCACGACCTTAGAATCGGCCGGGACCGACTGCACGACCTTGAGCAGATCACCCGCGGGCCCGTCGTAGATCTCCCGCTCGTAGCGCACATGCGGCGTGCCCGCGCCGGCCAGCGCGACCGCGACCGAGTGCCAGGTCTGCCGGGTCCGCTTGGACGGCGAGCACAGCACCATATCGGGCACGTGACCGTGCTTGACCAACCATGCCCCCGCGGCGGCCGAATCGGTGTGGCCCCGCTCGGTCAGCGGACGGTCGACATCCGCGACGCCGTTGGGCCGGTCGGCCTTGGCATGACGCAACAGCACCAGAGTGCGGTCCATGGCTCACAGCTTGCCCTACCCGCCGCATTCCCGCACCCCGCTGACAAAAATGCGGGCCCGGCCCAACCTTGGGGGTGGTTTCCGGCCGGGCCCGCTGGGTGAAGGGCTTAGAAAGCTTCTTCCGGTACGTCCATCGCGTCGAGCGTGGCGAGTTCGACGACGCGCCGGTCGGAGGCCAGCCGCGGCAGCACCTCGCGGGAGAAGAACCGCGCGCTGGCAACGACTCCCGCGTAGAAGGCGGCATCCTCGCCCGTCCCGTTCAGCTTCTGCAGCGCGACATCGGCCCGTTTGAGCAGCAGCCAGCCGACCACCAGATCGGTGAGCGCCAGCAGCAACCGGCGGGAGTGCAGCCCGGCCTTGTAGAGCACCTTCGGGTCGCCGCCCTGCGATTCGGCCAGCCAGCCGGTGAACGTGCCGAGCATGCCCTGCACGTCGCCGAGCGCCGCCTGCAGCTGTGCCCGCTCCTCCTTCAGCTGTCCGTTGCCGGCCTCGTTGTCCAGGAATTCCTGGATCTCACCGGCGACGGTCATCAGCGAACGCCCGTTGTCCCGCACGATCTTGCGGAACAAGAGGTCCAAACTCTGGATCGCGGTCGTGCCCTCGTACAGTGAGTCGATCTTCGAGTCGCGCACGTATTGCTCGAGCGGGTAGTCCTGCAGGAAGCCCGATCCGCCAAAGGTTTGCAGCGATTCGGCGCCCAGCAGCTGGAACGCGAGCTCCGATCCGCCGCCCTTGACGAGCGGGAGTAGGAAGTCGTTCACCTTGCGCGCCTTCGCCGCCGCCTTCTCGTCGCCCGTGTGTTCGGCGAGCGAGGCGCGGTCGTGCCACAGCGCCGTGTAGGTGACGAGCGCGCGCAACCCTTCCGCATAGGCCTTCTGCAGCAGCAGCGATCGGCGCACGTCCGGGTGGTGGGTGATGGTCACGCGTGGCGCGGTCTTGTCGGTCATCTGCAGCAGGTCGGCGCCCTGCACGCGCTCCTTGGCGTAGCTGAGCGCATTGAGGTATCCGGTCGACAGCGTGGCGATCGCCTTGCTGCCCACCATCATCCGCGCGTTTTCGATGATGAGGAACATCTGGCGGATGCCGTCGTGCACGTCGCCGACGAGCCAGCCCTTGGCCGGGACGCCGTGCCCGCCGAAGGTCATCTCGCACGTCGTGGACGCCTTGATGCCCATCTTGTGCTCGACGTTGGTGGCGAAGACGCCGTTGCGCTCGCCGAGGTTGCCGTCGGCGTCGAAGTGGAACTTGGGGACGACGAACAGGGACAGCCCTTTTGTGCCGGGTCCGGCGCCCTCGGGCCGGGCGAGCACGTAGTGCACGATGTTTTCGGACATGTCGTGCTCGCCGGACGTGATGAACCGCTTCACGCCCTCGATGTGCCACGAGCCGTCCGGCTGCGCGATCGCCTTGGTGCGCCCGGCGCCCACGTCAGAGCCCGCGTCGGGTTCGGTGAGGATCATCGTGCAGCCCCACTTGCGCTCGACGAACAGCTTCGCCCACTCCTTCTGCTCGGGCGTGCCCTCCACGTGCAGGATGTTCGCGAACGCCGGGCCCGAGCCATACATCCACACCGGCGCGTTCGAGCCGAGGACGAGCTCTGCGAAACCCCAGATAAAAGCATGAGGCGAGGGGGTACCGCCGAGAGCCTCGGGCAGCGAGAAGCGCCAGAATTCGGCGTCCATCCACGTCCGGTAGGACTCCTTGAAGCTCTCAGGCATCCTGACCGTGAAGGTGGCCGGGTCGTAAACGGGCGGGTTGCGGTCGGCGTCGGCGAAGCTCGCTGCCAGGTCCGTGCGGGCCATGCGATCGATCTCGGCCAGCGCGCTGCGGGCGGTGTCCGAGTCGACGTCGGCGTAGGGTCCGGTGCCAAAGGGCGTGTCGAAGACCTCGAACAGGTTGAACTCGAGATCGCGCAGGTTGCTCTGGTAGTGACTCATTTCCTCAAGCCTCCGCTGGTTACTACCCAGTAGTTCTCCCACTATATTACTGGCTAGTAACCAGCGGCAACCGCATTCGAGCTCTTCACGAGTCGAAAATGCGTCGCGAGCCGCGTCGGGATGCCGTCAGTATCTCCAGCCGTGCGACCGCGAGAGGAGGTCACACGGGCTTGTAGCCAGCGCGGGTCCGGAAGAGACCGAGGCGAGACGGACGTGGCCCACAATTGGGGCCATGCTGGTTGACCATTGGCCCATCGCCGGAGTGATCCTCACCACTGGTGACCTTGAGCTGCGCTGGCCCACGAGCGAGGAGCTCGCGGCGCTCGGCGACGTCGCGGCCGACGGCGTGCACGACCCGTCGTTCATGCCGTTCCACGTGCCGTGGACGCAGGGCACGCCCGCCGAGCGGGCAGGGCGACCATCCTGCACTTCTGGCGGCGGGCCGGCGACTTCACGCCCAAGGCATGGGCGATCAACTTCGTGGTGTTCCGGGGCGGGCAGCCGATGGGCCTCCAGGCCATCGGCGCCGAGGATTTCGGCGTGACGCGGGAGTTCCACACGGGTTCGTGGCTGGGCATGCGCTTCCAGGGGCAGGGCGTCGGCACGCGCATGCGGGCGGCCGTGCTGCAGTTCGGGTTCGCGGGGCTGGGCGCGGTCAGTGCACGGTCTGGGGCCTACCTGGGCAACGAGTCGTCGCTCGCGATCTCGCGCAAGCTCGGCTACCGCGAGGACGGCATCAACCGCGTGGCGTCGCCCGACGGGCAGCCGCGCATCGAGCAGCGGCTGCGCCTCGCCCTGGACGAGTGGAAGTCGCCGGTGCCGGTGAGCTTCAGCGCGCCGGGGATCGACCGGGTGCCAGTGGACCTCGGCGCGGCTTCGCCGGTACCAGATGAGATAAAGGTCTTGATGGGTTTATGAGTCGGTCGGCCAGACTCGCCAGTTCATCCAGGAGCGGGAGGCCGTCGGCCCACGCTGGTGCTGATAACGCGAACCGTAGACGACCGAGCCGTAGGGGTGCTCGGCGGGCGACGACAGGCGCAGCACGCAGATGTGGCCGATTTTCATGCCCGGCCACAGGCGGATCGGCAGACTGGCCACATTGGACAACTCGAGGGTGACGTGGCCGGAGAAGCCCGGGTCGATGAAGCCCGCGGTGGAGTGCACGAGCAGGCCGAGGCGGCCCAGGCTCGACTTGCCCTCGAGGCGTGCGGCCAGCTGGCAGCCGAGCGTGACCACCTCGAGGGTCGACGCCAGCACGAATTCACCCGGATGGAGGATGAACGCCTGCCCTTCCTCCACCTCGACCAGCGTGGTCAGGTCGTCCTGCCGCTCGGCGGGATCGATGTGCGTGTAGAGATGGTTGTTGAACACGCGGAACAGGCGGTCGAGGCGCACGTCGATGCTGGACGGCTGGACCAGGCTCGGCTCGAACGGGTCGAGCCCCAACTGGCCCGCCTTGATCTCGCTGACCAGGTCGCGGTCGGAAAGCAGCACGTTGGGAGCCTATCGTGTCGTACGGTTCGGGGTGTTGCGTAGGTGATCGAACAGACGTTCGATACACTTTGGGTATGGGATTCACCGGGTGGCGAGAGTTCGCCGCGGCCGATCCGGGCCTCGCGGCGTCGATTCGCGCGCTGCTGCATCAATACGGGCGGGGCATGGCCTACCTGGCCACCGTCCGCGCGGACGGAGGGCCGCGGGTCCATCCCGTCAGCCCGATCGTCACCGACGAGGGCTTGTTTTGCTTCGTCATCGCGTCACCCAAACGAGACGACCTCAACCGCGACGGTCGTTATGCGCTGCACGCCTTCCCGGCCGAGTGCAGCGACGCCGAGGCGGTCGTGACCGGCCGCGCCCGGCAGGTCATCGACGTGTCCATTGTGGACAATTTGGCCCGGGAGCACCGGGCGGCCGAGGGCATCGACTGGACGCTGTTCGAGTTCTCCGTCGAGACGGCGATGCTCCACCGGCACACGCCATTGGCGCCGCCGAGAGTGTGGCGGCGCCAACAGCAACAGCAACGGTTACTGGTCGCCGTTTAGGCTCGATAGGCGGCCCAGCCTGCTTGCATGCGAGCGGCCTGGCCGGGCGTGAACTCAAACATGCAGCTGTCGTCGGTGTAGTCCATGAAGTTACGGATGGGATCCGCACCGGCGGCCGGGCATGTGTTGCGCCCGGTCGGGCAGCCAAACGCGGCGGAGCGCTCGGCCGGCGTGTCGGAGACCTGGTCGTTGGCCGTGCTGCAGCCACCCTGGAAGGTGTGGTAGAGGTTCAGCCAGTGGCCCACCTCGTGCGTCGCCGTGTCGCCCAGGTGATAGGGGGTCGCGGTGCCGCCCGGCAGCGACTCGGCCAGGATCACCGCGCCGTCATAGGAGCCGATGCTGCTCGTCGGGAAGGTTGCCCAGCCGAGCAGGCCACTGGACAGCTCACCGGTGTAGATGTTCAGCGTGCCGGCGCCGCCCGTGCGGAGCTGCGCCTTCATCGCGCGCTCGGTAGCCGAGTTGTACTGGATCGGATACCAGGCCGGGTTCGTGACACGGTTGATCGACTGCAGCGTGAACTGGAAGCCGGTGTTCGTGCCGAGGCCGCCCGTGCGGCCCGCGTAGGCATTGTTGAGCACCGTGATCTGGTTGGTGATCATTGAATCGGGGATGTTGCCGCCGGCACGGGTCGTGTCACGGCGGATCACATGCACGACGACCGGGACGGTCGGGGCCATGATCCCGACCGAGTCGCCGTCCACCTTGGACTTGGCTGCCAGCCAGTAGCGCAGGTCGGACTCGCGGGCCGCCACCTGAGCCGGGGTCAGCTCGTTGGGATCCGCGATCGCGGCGCCGCCGGGACGCACCTTCATGTTTGCCTGAGCCGGCTCGACACAGTCCCTGCTCGTGTCCGCGGCCACCGTGCCCCCGGCCGTCGCCGGGCTGACGGTAAGAATGGTCGCCGCGGCGAGCGTGACGGCGGCAAGGGTTCTCCTGTAGTTCATCGACTCACCTGATTCCCTCCCCGCGATGCCCAGAATATCCAGGCATCACAATTGATCGATGTGAAGGGAGGTTAGCGTGGCGCGCGCCTTTCCTCAAGGCATGGCCTTCGGTGGGCGTGGTAGAGTGATGCGCCACTGCGGGTGTAGTTCAATGGCAGAACATCAGCTTCCCAAGCTGACAGTGCGAGTTCGATTCTCGTCACCCGCTCCAGCCACCCTCCGCAGACATGATCATTTCCTGAGCCGGTTCGGTCGTCGAGCGCCTTCCTGGTTGCAGGCGAAACCCGTCCGCGGCGGTGGTCGTATCTACGAGCTGCGTACTCGTTGTCTATGAGAAGCACCATCCGGCGGTGACAGGCCTCGCGCGTGGGAAGGGAAGGCTGTGCAGCGAAGGGCGATCATCTTCCACGGAACGAGCGGAAGCCCCGAGATCCTCTGGTTTCCGTGGTTGCGCGGCCGATTGGCGGAGCGCGGCTACCAGGTCGACGTTCCGCACTACCCGGACCTCAACGTCGAGCCCATCGACACGTTTCTGCCGAGAGTCCTTCCCGATCTCGTCTGCGACGAACAGACCGTCCTCATCG
>JBIOYB010000349.1:0-2217 GCA_044869915.1 Allorhizocola sp. | reverse complement strand
ACGGTGACACGAGCGAGGTGCTCCACCTCGCGGTGCAAAGCGTCGTGCATGGCGTACATCGCCGTCGTGTCCAGGGGCATGATGCCCACTGTTCCGAGAGACCATTGCCCGATCAACGACGACTTCGCCAGCGTGGGATAACGCATGAGTTATCACAACGCACCGACCTCGACCTTCGCAGCCGGGCCCGCCCACTGCGGCAGCAGTTCACCCTCGTTTTCGTATGCTGTCTGCCGATAGCTGGCGGGGCTGCAGATGGGAGGCGCTCATGGAGATACGAGACGTCGAGATCTTTCTGACCCTGGCCGACGAGCTACACTTCGGGCGCACAGCCGAGCGGTTATACGTTTCGCAGGCCCGGATCAGCCAGGCGATCACCCAGCAGGAACGCCGGATCGGCGGCGCCCTGTTCGACCGCTCCAACCGCCGCCAGATCCGCCTCACTGCGCTGGGCCTCCAGTTGCGCGATGACCTGCGGCCGGTTTACGACGGCCTGCGGGCCAGCCTCGAACGCGCGAGACTGGCCGCCCAGGGCATCACCCATGTGCTGCGGGTCGGCATGCTCCCCGTCAACGGCTACGACCTGCGCCCCATCTGGGAAACCTTCCGGACTCGTCACCCCGGGTGGAAGCTGCGATTCCAGTCCGTCTCCTTCACCGATCCGTTCATCGGCCTGCGCAGCGGCGAGATCGATGTCCTTGTCTGCTGGCTGCCGGTCGAGGAACCCGACCTCACCGTCGGCCCGCCAGTGTTCGCGGAGCGCCGCGTCCTCGCCGTCGCCACCGATCATGAACTCGCCCGCCGCACGTCGATTTCCCTGGAAGCGGTCGGCGACTTTCAACACCCGAACATTCCGACGTCCGCTCCCGCGTACTGGTTCGACAGCTATGTGCCCACCCACACGCACCGGGGCCGCGTCATCGAACGTGGCCCGGTTGTCCGTACACACGAAGAGGCCCTGAACCTGACCAGCGGCGCCGAGACAGTCACCCTTTTCCCCGACCACGTCACCCGCTATTGGGGCCGCCCAGACATCGTCTACGTGCCCGTCCACGACATCGACGCACTCCATTACGTCCTGGCGTGGCACACCGAATCGGAGAACGACCTCATCCGGGCGCTCGCCCAGACAACACGAGAACTCGGTCCGGTGAACACCTCATCACTGACCGCGAACCAACCGCAACGGTAAGCCGCCTTACCCACGCGCTTCGCGCCACGGCGGGCCCGTCTACGCGATCAACCCCATGTCGGTCTCACGACCGCGTGCTCGAACCGCCAGGCGTCCACGGCATCCGGCGCCGACCGAAGCGCGTAGCCCGGGCCCTCGGTGACCAGCAACAGCCGCACTCGGCTTCGATGCAGCCGCGCTGTGGCGCACCTGGGCCGCTGATCTGGAGCACCGGACCACGTCGGCCGGGCACTTCATGGCCGAGGAAGCACCCGACGAGATCATCAAGGTCCTGCGCTCCCTGCTCGCGCGGTAGCGAATCGCCTGCCCGCTCCCATCGCCGTATGATCACTCGACCCGGTCGATGGCGCGCCTGGCCGCCCGTGCCTGGTCGAACAACATTCGTGCGCGATGGAGGTCGCCCATGCGGGCGTGCAACCGTGCCATCTCGCGTAGGACCGCGGCCCTGCCATCGGCGTAGCCGACCGCCTGGAACAGCGCGAGGGCCTGCTCGTGATTGGCGAGCGCGGACGCATAGGCGCCGCGGCGGGCGTGCAGGCTCGCCAGGCTGGCGATGGCGTGCCCGGCCCCCGCGCGGTTGTCCAGTTCGCGGAACGTGTCGCGGGCACGGCGATAGTAGTCGAGCGCCGGTTCGACGTGGCCCAGCCGCTCATGCGCGGTGGCGACGTTGCTCATCGCCATGGCCGCGCTCGCCCGGTCTCCCGCGCGCTCCAGCAGGGTGAGTGCCTGCCGCGCCACGGCCAGCGCGCGCAGCGGCCGGGCCGCGCCTAGTTGGAGTACGGCCAGATGGACCATCATGAGTCCGCGGATGCCGGGATCGCCGACCCTGGCGGCAATCCGAGCGTGGTACATCGCCCGCTCGTGGCGGCCCAGGCGGAACTCGGCCAGGCTCAGGGCTGCCGTGGCGATCGCTTCTGCGACGGGCTCGCCCTCCGCACGGGCGGCCAGGCGTGCACGCGAATGCAGGCGCAGGCCGAGCGTGTAATGGCCGCCCGTGTCGAGGTAACGCCAGATCGTGGCCGACA
>JBIOYB010000348.1:0-3303 GCA_044869915.1 Allorhizocola sp. | reverse complement strand
GCTCCAGACGAGCAGGTTGGGCCCGGAGTAGAGGGCATAGGTGAACCCGCCGGTCCTGGCGGGGGCGTCCCACGCGATGCTGTGCAGCCGCCCGCCGACCAACACGGCGCGCAGGTTCGCGGGGGCGGCAGGGGCCGGCTGGGTCCACGCGAGCGTGGTGAACTGGATCGGCACCGCCGCGGACCGGTTGCCCGCCGCGTCGACGGCCGTGACGGACGCCTGATACGCCTGACCTGCCCGCAGGCCGCCGAAACTTTCGGTGAGGGCGATAGTCTGCGACTGCCACAGGCCCGGCGGGACATCGATCTTCACGATGTAGGTCGGTGCGCCGCGGTTGTCGGTCGACGCGTTCCACGCCAACGTCAGCGACGTGAACGAAAGCGTGCTGACGCGCACGTTCGTCGGGGCGGTCGGGGGCGTGACATCGACTCCGGCCGATGCGGGGCTCGCCGTCAGGACGATCGGCAGAGCGGCCGCCATCGCTAACGCGCCGACAAGCAATCGGCGTCCATCACTTCTCACGATCGGGTCTCCTTCACTGAAACATGTGTATGCATAGCTTCACGCGTCCGGTGGATGGAAGGTTCGATGCGCGATTGTGCGCGAAAGATTGCCTTCAGCGTGAGTTTCGTGCAAGACTGCGCACGTGACGCACACGAATGAGCGCGGGGCCGGGATGGCCGTCGACATCGCCGAGCAGCCCGAGGTCTACGCGGGGCTGCTGGAGCCCGACCGGCTGAGCGAGATCGCCCAGGTCGCACGGGTGATCGCCGAGCGCGGGCCGCAGCATGTGGTGTTCACGGCACGCGGCACGTCCGACCACGCCGCGCTCTACGGCGCCTATCTGGCCGAGATCCGGCTCGGGCTGGCAGCCGGGCTGGCGTCGCCAAGCGCGATCACGCTCTACGGCGCGCGCCCCGACCTGTCGCATGCGCTGGTGGTCGGGGTGTCCCAGAGCGGCGGCTCGCCCGACCTGACCGAGGTGCTCAAGGTCGCGCGCGAGTCGGGCGCGCTCACCCTGGCGGTCACCAACAACCCAGACTCGACACTGGCCCAGACGGCCGAGCTGTCGATCGATGTGGCGGCCGGGCACGAGCGCGCGGTCGCGGCGACCAAGACCTATACGGCCGAGCTGCTCGCGCTCCTGCTGTTGGTCGAGAGCATCAAGGGCCTCGACTCGGCCGGGCGCAAGGCCCTCGACGAGCTGCCCGCGCTGGCGGCCAAGGCGCTGGATGGCAACGGCGCCAAGGACTTGGCGGGGCGCTACCGCTTCGCCGCGCGGATGGTCACGACCGGCCGCGGTTACTCCTACCCCTCGGCGCGCGAGGCGGCCCTCAAGCTCATGGAGACCAGCTACCTGCCGGCGCTCGCGTTTTCCGGTGCCGACCTGCTGCACGGACCGCTGGCGATGACCCAGCCCGACGTGCCGGTCCTGGCGATCGTGGGCGACGGCCCCGGCGGCCGATCCATGCAAGACGTCCTGTCCCGGCTGCGCGAGCAACGCGCCGATGTGGTGACCGTCGGGCCATTGGGCACGCTGCCCATACCGGCGGCAGAAGAAAGACTCGCCCCGCTGCTGGAGATCCTCCCGCTACAGCAATTGGCACTGGCCTTGGCGCTGGCCCGGGGTGAGGATCCGGACGCTCCCCGCGGCCTGAAGAAGGTCACTGCCACAATGTGAATGTGGTTAAGCCGTCCACCCTGCGGGAGCTAGTCGAGGAACACACCGCCCTGCTCCCAGTAGACATCGATCACCTGCAACGCCTTGCCGGCGACTGGCAGCTCATCTCGGATCTGTCCTTCGCCGACCTGCTGCTCTGGGTGCCCGCCGAAAACGGCGCCTACGTGTGCGTGGCGCAGGTGCGGCCGACCACCGCGCCGACCGCCTACCAGGACGACCAGGTGGGCAAGATCGTGGGCGGCGCCGAGGTGGCACACCTCGAGGTGGCGCGCACGCAGGGGCGGATCTGGCGCGAGGGCGATCCGGTCTGGTACGGGGACACTCCCGCCCGGCACGAGGCCGTCCCGGTGCGCCGGCGCAGCCCCGAAGGCGAGGCGGGCGACGTGATCGCGGTGGTGGGCCGTGACACCAACCTGTCCACGGCGCGCACTCCAAGCCAGCTCGAGCTGAACTATCTGACCACGGCGGACGATCTCGCTCAGATGATCGCGGACGGCACCTTCCCGCCGCCGCGGCAGGACGGCGAGACCACGTCGGCGCCCCGCGTCGGGGACGGGCTGGTCCGCCTGGACGCGACGGGCAAGGTCACCTATGCCTCACCAAACGCGCAGTCGGCCATCCGGCGGCTCGGATTCTCCGCCTCCCTGGTGGGCGAGGATCTGGCCGCACTGTTCAATCGGCTCTCCGATGATCCACTGGAGGGTTCCGAGGTGGCGGCCCGCATTCTGGCCGCGCTACGCGGAGACGCCCCGCCTCGCAAGGAGGTCGAGGCCCGCACGGCGACCGTCCTGACCCGGGCCCTGCCGCTGATGCCCGCCGGTGTCCCGATCGGCGCGCTGGTCCTGGCGCGCGACATCACCGAGGTCAAGCGGCGTGACCGGGCGCTGATCACCAAGGACGCGACCATCCGCGAGATCCACCATCGGGTGAAAAACAACCTGCAGACCGTGGCGGCGCTGCTGCGCTTGCAGGCCAGGCGCGTCGATGCGCCCGAGGCGCGGATCGCGCTCGAGGAGTCGGTGCGCCGGGTGGCCTCGATCGCACTGGTACACGAAACGCTGTCGATGTCCGCCGACGAGGTGGTCGAGTTCGACGGCATCATCGACCGGGTGGCCCAGGCGGCCGCCGACGTGTCCGCGTCGCAGGTGAGCACGAGGCGCGAGGGCAGCTTCGGCATCCTGCCCGCGGAGATCGCCACCCCGCTGGTCATGGTCCTCAACGAGCTCCTGCTCAACTCGGTCGAGCACGGGTTCGAGGCGGGCGACGAGACGGCGGGCGCGGGCGAGGTGGTGGTCCGGGTCGAGCGGGACAAAAAGGAGCTGCGGGTCGTGGTCGCGGACAACGGCCGGGGCCTGCCCGAGGGGTTCAACCCGATGTCGTCCAAACGCCTTGGGCTGCAGATCATCCGGACGCTGACCACCGGCGAGTTGCGCGGCACGATCGAGCTGCGCGACCGCGAGGGCGGCGGGGCCGAAGCCGTGCTGTTTGTCCCGCTGGCCAAACGCGAGCGCTGACCTCTCTCCGTCCGGCCGACCAAACGCGAGCGCTGACCTCTCTCCGTCCGGCCGACCAAACGCGAGCGCTGACCTCTCTCCGTCCGGCCGGCCAAACGCGAGCGCTGA
>JBIOYB010000347.1:0-16613 GCA_044869915.1 Allorhizocola sp. | reverse complement strand
GCAGAACAAATGGCAGTTTTGGCTTATATCAAGGGATTGCAGGACTGGCAGTCCGGTGGGCACGAGTGGCACATGCGCTCCAGCCGGTACATGAAGGATCAGGGGGCGCGGATCGGGCCCAACACCTTTGGGCTCAAGCGCATCAAGAGCCACATGCATCTGCCCCATCAGGTGATCGGGCCGCTGCGGATGCCCGAAATCCGCGTGCCGTATGAGCTTCGGATCAGCCCGCATCTGGAGCACGCGCGCCGCGCCTCGATCGAGTGGTCGCGCGGCATGGGTCTGGTGGACGGTCCGATCTGGACGGAGGCGCAGCTGCGCGGCTTCGACTTCGCGGCCTGCTCGGCGTCGATCCATCCGGACGCGTCCAGCGAGCAGCTCGACCTGTCCACGCGCTGGCTGACCTGGGGCACCTATGGCGACGACTATTTCCCGATGGTGTATGGGCGGGCGCGGGACATGGTGGGCGCCAAGGTGTTCTGCGCGCGGATGGGCCTGTTCATGCCGCTGGAGGAGACCGATCCGCCGGCCGAGCCGATCAACGCGGTCGAGCGGTCGCTGGCCGACGTGTGGCGGTGCTCCGCGCCCGGACTCACCCCGCGCATGCGGCGGGTGCTGCGCCGGTCGGTGCTCGACATGACCGACAGCTGGCTGTGGGAGCTGCAAAGCCATATACAGCACCGGGTCCCGGACCCGATCGACTACGTGGAGATGCGGCGGGCCACCTTCGGCTCCGACCTGACGATGAGCCTGGCCCGGCTCTCGCTCGGCGACATCGTGTCCGAGTGCGTGCTGGGGACCACGCCCATGAGGTCGCTGGAAAACTCGGCCTCCGACGTGGCGTGTTTCATCAACGACATTTTCTCGTACCGCAAGGAGATCCAGCACCAGGGCGAGCTCAGCAACGTCGTGCTTGTGACCCGGACGTTCCTGGAATGCACCACGCAGGAGGCGATGGACTACGCCAACGACCTGATCACGCAGCGGCTGGAGCAGTTCGAACACATTGCGGCCGTGGACCTTCCGGCGTTGTCCGTCCACATGGGATTCGACTCGGCCGCAAGCGCCGCGGTAGGGCAATATGTGCAGCTGCTGCGCGACTGGATGGTCGGCATCCTGCACTGGCACCGCATGACCCGCCGCTACGACGAGCCCGGCCTGCCCGAGGCCCCGGTGATCCGCCTGCCCTGGGAGACCCCCACCGGCCTGGGCACCTCGGCCGCCCGGCTCGTCGGCTAGAGAATCGTTCTTCCAGCAGATGGGAAGAGGCGAAGGCCGCCCCCGCTCGACGGAAGACAATTCTCGGCATGGCCGCCCCGGACGACGCGCCTCTGCTCGCACCGCAACCGAGGACACGTCCACTTCCCCCGCCATCGAGGGTCAGCCGCATGCCCCGGCGCCTGAAGCCAGGTGCGCGAGCGCGGTGTCCACCGCGTCCTCGGCCGCACACTCCAGCTGCGGCACCACGCCGTGGCCCTCCCAGTTGGTCCCGGTGACCGCGTCCGTGCAGTAGCCGATGGGCAGTTGGCCCGTCACGGTGGCCGCCAGCCGGATGTCGGTGACGTGGTCGGCGGCTCCCGGTGTGCGCTCGCCCACGACCGTCGCCCGGCCGCGGGCCTGCAGGTGGTATGCCAGCGCCTCACCGGAGGAGAAGGTCCGCCCGCCGACCAGCACCGCCACCGGGACGCCGGCCGCCACTGCGGTCCCGGCCGGCAGGTCGGGCGTCCACCACTGGCGCCGGTGGTCGCGATAGGTGACCTCGGACAGCTTCACCGCTTTGTCGCCGAGGATCCGGCCGGCAAGGTAGGCAACCGTTTCCGGATAGCCGCCGACATTGGCGCGCAGATCGAGCAGGATGCCGGTGGCGCCACGCGCCAGCGCGAAGGCCCCGTCGAGGTAGGGCTGAGCGAGCTGAAGCGCCTCAAAGCCGTCGATGCGGATCAGGCAGACCCCATTGTCCATTCGCGACACCTGCCGGACCTGGGCGGCATGGGGCAGGACGGTGGCCGGGTCCGGTTCGGGCCAGCCCGGGTCCTCCTCGTCGGGTGTGCCCGTGCCCTGCGGGTCGAAGTCCAGCAGGAGGTGCCGGGAGTACGCCCAGGCGACCCGCTCGATCTCGGCGCACGCCTGCCCGGTAACCGGCTCCGTGCGCCCGGCGAACCGTCCGTCCAACTCGCTGAGGAGCCGGTCGATGCGCTCTTGCGGCGGGGGCAGCCGCCGTAGCCAGGCGGCGAGCCGGGCGGTCAGCTCGGCGACGGTTATGGGCCCGGTGTCGGTCGACGTCATTCGCCTACGGTAGTCAGCCGAAGATTTGCCCTACCACACCGGACTCCACCACGATCGCCACACCGAGGAGCATGAACACCCCGGGCACGATCCAGTGCCCGAACCGCTCCACCACGGCGATGACCTTCCGGTGCGAGCCGAGCCACGAGCCCGCCAGGCACCATACGGCCACCCCGGCCACAAACACCGCCACCGTGACCAGACTGTCGGCCGGCCCTATCGTCCGGAACAGCGGCGTATACACGGAGATGTTGTCGGCGCCGTTGGCCACGGTGACCCCCATGACCGACAGTGCCCCGGTCGCCACCACCGTGGCGGGCGGCTCGTCCCCGCCCCGGCCGGCGATCGCCTTGACCAGCCCGCGCACGCCCAGGCCGAACGGCACCAGCCCCACCAGGCCGACCCAGCGATCCGGCACGATCGTCAGGCCCAGCGCCGCCACGGCGGAGATCGCTACGAGCACGCCGATGCCCGCGTATTGGCCGGTCCAGATCTGCCACGGCCGAGGCTTGCCCATCGCGCGCGAGGACAGGAACAGCACGGTGAGGACGATGATGTCATCGACGTTGGTGCCGGCGAAGACGCCGGCCGCCACGGCTGCGGTCCCGAGAAGATCTTCCATTGGGGGGCAAGCTTATCCGGCCTCCGGTATCAGCCTGTGCCGCGCGCTCTTCGTGGACGGCTCGATCGACGGCCGGCCCCCACCACCTCCAGGGCCGACGACTATACGTCGGCCCTGGAGGTGGTGGGGCAGAAGCGGTCCAACGGCGTGTTCCACGCGCCGGTCGCCGACGAGTTGGTGATGCTGGGGACGATGAACTTTCCCCGAAACCTTTGGGGCGCAACACCGGTGGGCTAGCCGCGAGTCGCGCGTCCACAGTGGACGGCGGCGGTCGCCGATTTCGGTTGCGCCGGCACCGGGGGTTGGTGCTAGATTGGGCGCCTTGTGCGTTCCGAGGGGGACAAGTGACGAAACTGAATCAGATCATCGCGATCGAGAAGGGTGTCAAGACCGACGCGGCCAACGCGCTGACGCAGGCCTACCACGGCGTGCAAAAGACGCCGCAGCTGGCCGGCATCGCGCGCACCTATCAGCCGCGCGACGACGAGGGCGAGCAGCTGCCGTCCGAGTCCACCCGCGTGCAGATCCGCACCGATGAGCTGATCGGCGATGTGCGCAAGGCCCTGACCCGGCTTTTCGACGTCGTCGCGACGAAGGATCAGGCCAACACGTCGGCCAAGGCCGACATCGTGGTCGACGGCGTGACCCTGGCCAAGGACGTGCCGGCGACCTACCTACTGTTCGTGGAGAAGCAGCTGGTGGATCTGGCCACGTTCGCGCGCAAGCTGCCCGTGCTCGACCCGGCCGAGGTGTGGACGTGGTCGGATCAGGCGGGCGCCTATGCGACCGACCCGGTCAAGACGACCCGCACCAAAAAGGTGCCGCGCAACCATGTGAAGGCCGAGGCGACCGACAAGCACCCGGCGCAGGTGGAGGTCTATCACGAGGACGTCATCGTCGGTTACTGGTCGACGGTGAAGTTTTCCGGCGCGGTCCCGGCCAAGCAGGTCGCCGACATGCTGGAGCGGGTCGGCAAGCTGAGCGAGGCCGTGAAGAAGGCGCGCGAGGAGGCCAACGGCCTCACCGTGACGGACGTGACGGTGGGCAACTCTCTGCTCGGCTATCTGTTTCCCTAGGCCGAGCCCATAGACGCCCCGCGAGGGGTTGGAGCACAAGCTGAACCTCAGCATGAGCTTCACGACTAGCCGGCACAGTGCAGGTTCGATCCCTGCCCGGGGCACGAGCCCCTGCTCATCGACCTTCGGTCAATTTCGCCGAAGGCCCGCTATACCGCCCCGGGGCCGAGCCCCGGGACCCCACGGGATGGCAGGCGTTGCGCAGGGTGCAAAAGGCTGGTGCGATGGTGCACCACACGCCCCGGTAGCCCAATGTGGGTAGAGGCACCGGCCGGTCAACCCAATCTGAAGTTATCGCTCCAGATTGAAAAAACGGCTGAACCGATGAATCGACGAGCATGGGCAACGGTAACCAGGCTGGAGGTTCGAGTCCTCCCGCCCGCTCCAACGTGCGGGCGTAGCTCAATGGCAGAGCGGGGGCCATTCAAGCTGATCCGTGCCGACTGTGTCACCGGTGGTGGCCACACCTTGATATAGCGCAATTGGAAGCGCATCAGTCTCCAGGACTGGGTATGCAGGTTCGAGTCCTGCTATCAAAAACCTAGGGGGCCACGCTTGGGTAGGCGTGGCCCCCACCTAATCTTCGCGGGCATGGTAGAAACGACCGCGTGTTTTATGTTCGCGGCGCGTTGGTCCTGTTTGGAGTGATTGCGGGCTTCCTGGGCTATTTCCGCATGGCCGACACGATGCCGATCAACGCCGACGGGGCGAGCAACGCGCTGCAGGCATGGGAGATGATGCACGGCAACCCGCTGCTGCGCGGCTGGACCGTCACGGATGTCTCCTTCTACACCACGGAGCTGCTGCAATACGCGCTCATCGAGCTCGCCGTCGGCTTGAGGGAAAGTGTCTTCCGGATCGCCGCCGCGATGACCTACCTGTTGCTGGTGGTGCTCGCGGCGCTGCTGGCCAAGGGCGCGGCCACCGGGCGGCAGGCGTTGGTGCGCATGGCCGTCGCCGTGGCCGTCATCGCGCTGCCCATGCCGGGCATCGGCTACAAGGTGGCCTTCGGTGGGCCCAACCATCTGGGCACGGGCGTGCCGCTGCTGCTGACCTGGCTCATCCTGGAGCGGTCGCGCGACCGGCGCTGGGCGCCCTATGCGGTGGCGGCCCTGCTCGCCTGGGGCCAGATCGCCGACCCGCTCGTGTTCTACATTGGAGCGTTGCCGCTCGCGCTCGTGGCCGCTTATCGGATGGTCCGGGCGCGCACCCTGCGCGGCACCGACACCGGGCTGCTCATCGCCGCGGTCGTGTCGGTCGTGGTGGCGCGCGGCGTGCTGACCCTGATCGCCGCGGTGGGCGGCTTCCGGGCGCACATCCCGCCCACCGAGTTCAGCGAGCCGACGGATTGGCCGGACCATCTCCGCTTGCTCGCCGATGTGGTCGCCGTCGTCTTTGGTGGGTACCTTCCCGACGCGCACGATCCCGTCCACGTCGCCGTGGCCGTGCTGCGCCTGGGCGGCCTGGCCCTCGCGCTCGCGGCCGTGTGCGCGACTCTCGTCTCGATGCTGCTCAGACCCGCCGCCGACCGGGTCAACCAGATCCTCGCGGTCGCGATCGCCATCAACGTGACCGCGTTCGTGGTCTCGACCCTGCCCGCCGACCTGATGTCGGTGCGGCAGGTCAGCGCCGTGCTGCCGCTGGGCGCCGCGCTCGCGGGCCGGGTGTGCGGCGGCTGGCTCGCCGCCCGCCTCGAGCCCCGCAAAGTGTTGCTGGCGTTGGCTCCGGTGCTCGTGCTCTTCGCCGGGGTGTTCGTGTGGCAGGCCTCCGCGCCGGCCTACGTCGACCCCAAGCGCGACCTGACCGCGTGGCTGGAGGCCAACAATCTGCGCCAGGGGATCGGCGGCTATTGGAACGCCAACGATCTGACCCTGATCTCGGGTGGGGACGTGCTCGTGGCACCGGTCATCCAGGGCGACGAAATCAAGGCCTATCAGTGGGAGTCGCGGGCGCAGTGGTATGACCCGGCCCTGCACGATGCCCGTTTCGTGGTGATCGACCTGTCGGGCCAGGGCTTCCGCACCGTCGACACGGCGCTGCGCCAGTTTGGCCAACCGGTGCAGCGCCGCGACTTCGGGCACTTCGCGGTGCTCGTCTACGAGCACAACCTCCTCGTGGGGCTGCCCGCCTACTGCATCCCCGAGCACGTGCCGAGCATGGCCGACTGCCCGCCGCCGGGCACGATCGGACACTAGATGCTCATGACGCGCCTGGGCTGGCGGCCGCCGGCCGGATGACCCGGCGCGTGAAGTCGCGGCAGTGCGTGGCGGCCGCGACTTCGAGCGTCAGGTCGTTCCATATCTGGCCGGTCAGGTCGGAGTCGGTGTAGCCCAGCGGCGGGATCTTGCCGTCGCACGGCACTGCCCCGCCGGTGAACAGATACACGGCCTGCCGCAGGGCCAGCCGGGGCGCGGCAAACGACGTGCCCTGCAGGCGGGCCGGGCCCGTCACCCAGTTGCCGTCCATGAGGACTTCGCCGCTGTTGGAGTAGGCGGCGCGCGGGCTCTGCGCCTTGTCGCTCGCGCTCGCGCTGACCACCGGGTTCCAGATCGCCGGCGCGAACGGGAAGGCGAATCGCACCCGCCGGATCCGCGGCGACAAGTCGTCCTTGACGAGCACGCCGTTGCCGGCCGCCCCCACCGGGATCACGCGCCGCTCTTTGGTGTTGAGGCTGTCGTCGAACGTCCGCTTGAGCGGGTCGCCAAAGGTGCGCAGGCGCACCTGTGTCTCGTTCTGCTTGAGGATCTGCTCGTAGAACAGGCTGACCGCCGCCCGCCGGCGCAGCGTCTCCAGCTCGTCGCCCGGGTCGGCGAGCAGGATCCGTTCATCGCGGCGCGGGTCGCGCACGAGCTCGTCGAGCGCGGCCTGGAATCGCCGCAGGCCCGGGTGCGCGTCGATGAGCGCCCGGTAGTTCGCGATGATCTCGTCGATGTTGAGCATGCCGATGTCCTTGAGCCACGCCGCGACGTTGCAGGGCGCGATGACGAAGCTCAGGTTGAGCACGAACCGGGTGAACTTCACCTTGCTCGCCTGCATGGCGTCGGCGAGGCTCAGCACGCGATCGGCGATGTCACCGGTCGTGGTGCGGTCGTGGTCCACGCCGACGAGGAGCACCTCCTTGCCCTCGTGGGTCCACGCCTTCAGCTCGCCGATGCCGGGGTGGCCGTCGAGCCCGTATTCGGACTTGGCCCGCGGCGCCGTGGCGGTCAACCCGGCGACGGCGTTGAGCTGCTGCTCCAGCAGCGTGAAGACGGCCTTGCCGTGCGACTCGCCGTCGGGCAGGTCGTCGCCGGCGCCCTGGTCGCCGACGACGTTGACGTCCTCGGGCGAGTAGGGACAGTTGGCGCTGGGCGCGACGTTCGGTGGCGTTGCCGGCAGCGCCTGGAAGTTGTCGATGACGAGGATCGCCACATTGTCGATCTCGCTTGCCGGAGGCGGCACCGGGACAGAGATCGTGCAGCCCACCGCCGCAAGCAGAATCGCGAACACAGAACCCAGCATGCGCATACCGCCCCCCACTAGTTGGAATATCCAAAGTCGTGCATCATCCGGCGCAGCCCCGTGTGCCGATCGGTCTGGCCCAGTTTTTCATAGAGCCGCAACGCTTCGCTGAGGTGCCGCCGTGCCACCGCGACGTTTTCCTGCGCGTGCCGGTCGACGCCGAGCGCGTGATGGGTCAGCGCCAGCAGGGTGTCGTCGCCGGTGGCCAGCGCGATCGCCTGTGCCTGCTCGTGCCGCTCGATGGCCGCGCACACGCCGAGCTCGAACTCGGCGGTGCCGAGGTTGTTCAGGAAGAACGCCTCGAATCGTTTCATGCCAAGGCTTTTGGCGATGTCGATGCCGCGCAGGGTCAGCTCGCGTACCTTTTCATAATCGCGGCGCGCGAAGGCCGCCACGTTGTGCTGCTCCAGTACGTGCAGCAGGGCCTGCTCGTCGGCGATGGCATAGGCGTGGGCGAAGTGCTCCTCCGCGTCGCCGTGCTTGCCCAGGATGGACTGCACCTTGCCCAGCACGCTGAGCAGGACCACCTTGCGTTGCGTGCCGGGCGCGAGCTCCAGGGCCTCCTGATAGGACTCGACGGCCGACTCGAGGTCGCCCCGGTGGTAGTGTGCGTTGCCGCGCTTGCTCAGCAGCAGGTGCAGGCGGACCGGATCGCAGTGATCGCCGTTGCCGCGCAACATGTCGATCGCGTCGTCGAGCAGCCGCAGCACGCCGAAGGTGTGCCCCTTGAGGTCCAGGTATCCGCCGCCCACAAGGTCTTCGGCCATGTCGAGGAACGTCGCCGGGTCGCCGGCGCGCGCCCGTTCGGCTGCGGCGACCACATTGGACATCTCCGACTCGAGCAGGTCGTGCTCGGATCGGTGCCGCTTGACGAACTCGGCGACCGCGCCGAGGGACTTGTCCACAGTGGACACGTAGCTGTGCGTCAGGTCGTGTATGGCGTAGAACCGGCTGCCGGGCAGGCGTTTGGCCAGGCTCAGGTCCACGAGCGCGTTGAGCCCGGCGAGCACGCGCGTGGGATCGGTCTCCAGGTGGATGGCCAGCAGGTCGATGGTCGCGCCCGGGCTGTGGAACGCGCCGAACGCGCGCAGCACCTCGCGGGCGAACCCGTTGTCCAGAGCGGACCACATCGTGTCCAGCAGCCGTCTGATGCTCTCGCGCCCGGGGGAGGCGAAGCCGCCCGGCATCGCCAGATCGTGTGGGGCGCCCGCGATCTGGGCGCGCAGCTCCGCCGGGGTGATCTCGTATTGCCGGAGGTGATGTCCGGCGATCTCGATGGCGTAGGGATGGTGGCCCAGATCCGCGCACAGCTCGGCCGCCGCCGCGTCGCTCAGGCACGCGTCGTCCTTGGCGTGCAAGGCGAGCAACCGTAGCGAGTCCACTCGCGACAGTCCCGCCACCTCGCAGTGATGGTCCAGTCCGAGCTTGAGCCGCGACGTCACGATGACCGGCAGGCCGTCGGGCATCGCGCGCAGCAACGTGTGCAGCGCCTCGGCCTGCCACGCGTCGTCGATGACGCACAGCCCGATGCCCAGCGCGCTGATCAAGTCCCGCACGGCCAGCACACGACCGTCGCCCGAGCCGCGCTCCCGGTGCCTGGGCGTCAGGCCGCGCACGAGCGCGTCGAGCACGAGCTCGGGGTCTGCCACGCCGTGGCGCAACCACAGATACGACCCCTTGCCCGCCTCGATCCGCTGGTCGGCCAGTGTCGCCGCGAGCGCGGTCTTGCCGCTGCCCGCCAGGCCGTAGAGGAGCACCTGCTCGCCCCGGTCCAGCAGGGGCGTTACCCGGTCGGCGAGATCCTTGCGGCCGATGAGCTGTTCCGGGCGGTTGAGCTTGTTGACCGGCGTGTCGTAGAGGACGATTTCGAGCCGGGCCGACAGCTGCTCGTCCATGACCTCGGCTGCCGGCTCCCTTGCCGTGGGCTCTCTAGCGGATTTCCATGCCGGTACCGCCCTGCGGCGCAGTGCTTCGGCATGCTCGATGTCCCCGTCGAGGTGCTCGACCAGCAGCTCGAGGTTGCCCCGGCCGATCAGGCGAGCGCCGGTGAAGAAGGCCGAAAGCGTGCTCGGTGCGAGCGCCACCGCCCGGCCCATCTCGGCAAGCGACGGCTGGCCCGCCCCGGCGTGCAGATCGTCGAGATAGGACAGAAGGGCCAGCACGGGCCCGTCGGTTGGCCACCTGTCCTTGCTGAACCGAGCCACATGCCCGAACGTAACTGTTTGGGTTGATATAAGGCACGCTTCTGTCGGCTCTTTATCAACGAGCGTGGTGCCGGCACTGCTCATGCGCCGGCACCCGGTTTTGCGTCGGACGCGCGATCGTCAGGATCACACGGGCTCGGCGTAGCAGCGGAACGGGTCCACATCGGAGCCCGAGTTGCCGGCCGAGTCTGTCACGCTGACGCCGGCCTGCGCCCACGTTTGCACCCGGCATTCGCCGCCCGCGGTCGCCCCGTATGACCACGTGAACCAGGCGTTGGGCCCGCCGCTCCAGGAAAACGAGTAGTCGCCGTTGCCACCCGAGACGTAGGCGTCGCAGAAGAACGGCGTGGTGTAGCCGTTGCCGGGGTAGGTGCTCTCGCACGTCACGAGGACCGTCAGCCCGGCGGCGCCGGCCGGGGCGGGCACGAGGATCGCGGCGGCGAGTGCGGCCGCGAATGCTGTCGCGATGAGGCGTTTCATCGTTTCAGTTTTTTCAATCGTCGGGCGGATAGCATCCGTCATCTGCCGGACAATCGCAGTCCCAGCGCGCTGCGGCTGCTGATCCCGAGCTTGCGGAACACCCTGATCAAGTGCGTCTCGACCGTCCGGCGGCTGATGAACAGCTGGGCACCGATCTGGGCGCTGCTGAACCCCCGGGCCGCCAGCCACGCGATCTGCTCCTCGCGCGGCGTGAGCGCGAACGGCCGCAGGTCCGCAGTGGCGCGCCGGACCGCCCGCGCCCCCGCCCGGCGCAAGCCGTCGGAGACCAGCCGGCCCAGCCAAGCCGAGCCGGCCGCGTCCGCTATGGACCGGACGCGACCCACAAATGCTTGCGCCGCAACTTCTTCGCCGAGCCACGCGCACGCCTGTGCGGCCACGAGATAGGCCTGGCCGGTCCACAGCCGCCGCCCCCGCGCCGAGAACGCGTCCGCCGACTCCAGTGCCAGCGCGAGCGCCTCGGTCAACTCGCCCGCCTCGAGCCGGACGGTCGCCCCGGCCAGCGCGGCCCGTGCGGCCTGCCCGCCGAGTCCGGTGGCGCGTGCGGCGGCCGCGGCGCGGTCGGCCCAGGCCATGGCGGCGTCGAGATCGCCCGACGCCGCTAGCGATTCGGCCACGCCGCTGAACCAGTTGGCCTGCCGCCACGGCTCCGGTTCGCCCTGCAGCAACTCCAGCGCGCACGCGTGCCGCCGCTGCGCGAAGCGGACATGCGCGAGCACGATCAGCGCCGTCCGGTGCCCGGCGGATCGGCGCCGGCCCTGCTCCGCCGCCTCCTGGGCCGCGGCCGGGCCGTGCCGCCACAGCGCCGTCAGCGCGCGCAGCGTCAGCAGCGCGTGCACGGCACGGTCGTCGGCACGGTTGTCGGCACGGTTGTCGGCATGCTCGTCGACACGGTCGTCACCGGACAGCCTGGCCGCCTCGCACGCGTCGGCATCGGCCCCGGCGAGGTCGCCCAGCGTCACCCGGGTGCGGCAACGCCCGAGCAGGACCGTGACCGCGCGCTTGCCGCTCGCGCGGCGCAGGGCCAAGTCGTAGTGGTGCAGTGCATCGTGATAGCGCTCGAGGTGAAACTCCGTGTCGGCCAAGAGGCTCAGGGCCGACAGCGACCGCGGGCGGCGGCCGGCCGCGTCAACGGCAGCCGTCGCCTCCGCTATCGAACCTCCGAGCGCGTCATCGAGCATCACCCCGCGACGGTATCGCCGGGTGGACCCGGGCACACAGAGGACCTGCGGACGGTCGCAACAACCCGCCGCCCGGCGTCAGCGCTCGATCAACCTTTTAAGGCACCGTCTTCTCGATCGCGGCCGGGCCCCACTGCTCGAGCTCCCGCCGTGCCCTTTCGACATTTTTGGGCGTGGGATCCATGCCCCAGGCGACTGCCAGGTCCTCCGGATCCCAAGGCTGGTCGGCGCCCGTGCGGAACACGAGACCCCGAGGAGTTTCGAGGGGCGGATTGGCGTCCTCAAACATAATTCACTCCCGTCTTTGTCGGGCCCCTCCACCCTCCCACACGCCGCCGATTCACGCGAGCACAACGGACCGCCAAATCGGTGCTCACTCGGAGCGCAGGGCCGTGGCCGGGTGGGCCCGCGCCGCCCAGGTCGCCGGCACGAGCGCGCCGATGGCCGCCAGGGCGATGCCCGCAAGGCCAAGCGCCACAAGGAGTCCGGGCGGATACACGTCCCGCAGGCCGGCCGGGATGCCCGTGCCGGCCGCGCCGCCCATGACCGGCAGGATCGCGCCGTGCAGGGCCAGGCCCGCGGGGATGGCGATGAGCCCGGCGATCAAACCGAGGCCGGTCATCGATGAGACGATCATCGCTTGTGTCTGCCCGGGTGTCATTCCGATAGATTTGAGTACGCCGATCTCGTGCACGCGTTCCCTCGTGTTCAGCACGACGGTGTTGAACACGCCCACCGCGGCCGCGGTGGTCAGCAGCACGGTCAGCGTGGCGACCAGGCTCAGCATGAGCAGGATGGTCCGCTGCCCGCCGCCGTCGAGGCGCACGCTGACCTCGACGGCCTGACCG
The DNA here is from genome assembly GCA_044869915.1 of Allorhizocola sp. Classification (GTDB taxonomy): domain Bacteria; phylum Actinomycetota; class Actinomycetes; order Mycobacteriales; family Micromonosporaceae; genus Allorhizocola. The sequence continues at coordinate 4,397 of JBIOYB010000347.1, read as the reverse complement.
GACAGCGCGCCCTGCAGCGCCCGCCGGTAGGCCCGCGGGTCGGTGCCGCCGCTCAGCCCGATCTCGAAGCCCTCGACCGCCGGATCACCAGCCAGCGGCGCGAGCGTGGCCGCGCCCCCGACGACGGCGAACCCGTCGTTGGCGTTGTCGAACGTCTCTCCGGTCACGCGCACGGTCATCCGCCCGTGCGACGTGGCAAGAGCGAGGCTCCCGCCGACGCGTGTGCCGGTGACGCCCAGCAGCCGCGAGCTCGCCACGATCTCGCCGGGCCCCGCGTACCACCGGCCGGAGATCAGTTCGTAGCCGGTCCACGCGGCGTCCGAGTCGTATGCCGTGGCGAGCACCGGCTGACCGACCCCAGCGACCTCCACGCTCGTGTCCCACAACCCGCTGACGTGGGCGGTCCCCGGCTGCGCGTGGATCACGGCGCGGATCGCCTCCGGGTCGGGCCCGCCCTGCCTCGGCGCGCCGAGCTCGACATCCACCGGAACGGCCGCGTTGCGCGAGAACATCTCCACGGCGCGGCTCAACGAACCCGACAGCCCGGCCGCGAACACGACCGTCGCCGCGCCGATGACCACGGCGAGGAGGGTGGCGGCCGAGCGGGCCGGGCGGGCGGCGAGCGTGCCCAGGCCGAAGCTCACGGGCCGGGGCAGCCGGGTCGCGGCGAGCCGGCGGCGCAGGCGGTATCCGCGTCCGGTGCGCGGCGCACGGCCCACGCTGATCGCCTCGACCGCGGGGATCCGCCCGGCACGCCAGGCCGCGGCTGCCGCGGTGAGGCCGACTGCCACGAGCACCGCGGCCGGTGCGGCGAACCACACCCACGGGGGCAGGATCGCCGAGGCCGCCACGTCGTAGGCGCGCTGCGCCTTGCCGAGCACGGGCACCGCGACCGCGTTGCCCACCGCCACACCGAGCGACCCGCCCACCGCCGCCGGGGCCAGGATCTGTCCAATGTAGATCGACACGACCTGGCCGGGCGTGAAGCCCAGCGACTTGAGCACGCCGATCGTGCGGAACCCGGCCACGACCGCGCCGCTGACCACGTTTGCGGCGATGAGCACCGAGATGACCAGGCCCAGGATCGCGAACGCGACCACGAACGGCACCATGGGCGCGATCGTGCCGTTGGCCTGCAGCCGCGCGGCGAGGTGGCTCGCCGATCCCACCATCGCACCCTCCGGCAGCCCGGCGGTGGCCACGCGCAGGCTCGACTCGACCTCCGCCGCGTCGGCGGCATGCGCGAAGCGGTACAGCATATGGAAAGCGTCGGGAGAATGCAGGACATCCGCCTGCGACGGCCAGACCCAGGCATCGGCCGTGTTGGTGATGGAGTCGGCGATGCCCACGAGCCGCAGTGCCACCGGCCGGTCGAGCAGCACGGTGATCGTGTCGCCGGGCGCGACGTCCGCGCGCCCCGGTTCGTATGGCGGGAAGGCATGGCGGGCAAGGACAATCTGGCCCGGCCCGGTCAGCCAGCCGCCGCTGTCGAGGGTGAGCCGGTCGACCGGGCCCGCCGGCTCGGCACGCCCGGCCACGGTCGCCGCCGGGATCCGCAAACCGCTCGACTCGACCTCGAGGTTTGCCGTGACCGTCGCGAATGGACCGGCCGCGGCGGTGACCCCGGGCCGGGCGGCGGTCGCCGCCACCGCGCCGGGATCGGCCTTCGCCGGATCGAAGATGGCCGACGCGTGCGCGCCGGCCTGGGCCGCGAACGCCCGCTCGAACGGAGCGTGCGACACCACGAGCAGCCCGAGGCCGAGGATCGCCGTGGCGGTGGACAGCAGTGAGACCACGCCGACCACGGCGGTCTGCAGGCGCCGGCCGAAAATCGCGCCGCGCGCGGCGGCCAGGACCGCGCTCATCGCACCCGCCCGTCGGACAGCTCGATAACCCTTGTGGCGCAACGCCTGGCCAGCGCCGGGTCGTGGGTGACGAGCAGCAGCGTCTGGCCGGCGCGGCCGAGGTCGGCCAGCAGCTCGGTGACCTGACGGCCGGTGCCCGCGTCGACCGCGCCCGTCGGCTCGTCGGCCAGCAGCAGCGACGGCCGGTTGATCAGTGCGCGGGCGATGGCCACCCGCTGGCGCTCGCCGCCGGACAGGCGCGCCGGGTAGGCGTCCGCCTTGGTCGCGATGCCGAGGATCTCCAGCAGTTCGCCCGCGCGCGCCCGGGCCCCGCGGGCGGGCACGCCGGCCAGCTGCGCGGGCAGCAGGACGTTGTCCCGCACGGTCAGATCGTCGAGCAGGTGGAAGAACTGGAAGACGATGCCGATGTGCGCCCGCCGAAAGAGGGCCAGCCGGCGCTCGGAGAGCCGGGTCAGCTCCACCCCGGCGACCTCGACCGTGCCCGTCGTCGGCCGGTCCAGCCCCGCGATCAGATTGAGCAGCGTGGACTTGCCGCTGCCCGAGGGCCCCATCACCGCGACCGCCTCGCCGTGGGCGATGCCGATCGTGGCGGCGTCGAGCGCGGGTGGCCCGGCGGTCTCGTAGCGTCTGCCGGCCGCGCGCAGCCGTACCAGGTCTGTCATGGCGGCGAGGCTATGGCCGTGCGCCCGGGCGGCGCGTCGCTCGCGGGTCGGGTATCGAGCGGGCGCGTCATCCCAGCGATGTACGCACTCGTGTTGACGCGGCGAGCGCGACCCCGGCGCATCATGGTGTGCGTGCAGTTTCTCGCGGCCGCCCGCTCCCGCCCCGCACTGGTGGACGCCGCCGTCGCGGCGGTCCTGAGCGTGGTCCAGCTGTGGGCGACCGAGCCGAGCCTGGGGGCCGAGACCCTGGCCTGCCTGCTGATCACCGTGCCGCTGGCGTGGCGGAGGCGGTGGCCGCTGGCGGTGTTCGCGGTCCTGTTCCTGGTGGCCCTGGCCGCTGGCCCGAGCATGAGCCCGCAGGTGACGTTCGTGTCCGTGCTCTTGAGCGCCTATTCGCTTATCGTGCACGAGCGCCAGGTGTGGCTGTCGATCGGCGCGATACTGGCGGCGTGCACGCTCGTGGCGGCGGTCAGGGAGGGCGAGGTGCGCGTGCCGGTGCCGGGCTGGGCGGGCGCGTTCGCCATCCTCCTGCCGGTGATCTTTGCCGGCCTTGCCATCCGGGCCGCGCGGGGGCATGCCGACGCGTCCGCCGAGCGGGCCGACGCACTGCGCGCCAGCCAGGAGGCGGCCACCCGGGTGGCACTCGCCGAGGAGCGCGCCCGCATCGCCCGCGAGCTGCACGACGTGGTCAGCCATCACGTGAGCGTGATGGTGATCCAGGCCGACGCGGCCGAGCGGGTCATCGTCGCGCAACCGGATCAGGCGCGCCGTTCGGTCCAGGCCATAGCCCAAAGCGGTCGGGAGGCCATGGGCGAGCTGCGACACCTGCTCGGAGTGCTTGCGCCGCAAGACGATGGCGTCGAGTCCGCCGACGAGCTGCGCCCGCAGCCGGGCCTGGATCAGCTGGGCGCGCTCATCGCCCGGACGCGGGCGGCCGGGCAGCCGGTCACGCTCGCCGGCGCCGTGCCGGCGGCGCTCCCGCACAGTGTGGGGCTGGCCGCATATCGGGTGGTGCAGGAGGCGCTCACCAACGCGCTGCGTTACGCGCCGGGCGCGCCGACGACGGTGCGCGTCGATGCCGACCACGATGCCCTGTGCGTGGAGGTGACCGACGAGGGCGCGCCCGGCGCGCCACAAGGCTTGCGGGGCAACGAATCCGGGCTCATCGGGCTGCGCGAGCGGCTCGCGCTCTACGGCGCGACCGTCCAGGCCGGCCGCCGGCTCGGCGGCGGCTTCCGGGTCGCCGCGCGCATCCCGCTGGAGCCCGCCGCATGACGGCGCCGAGGGTGCTTGTCGCCGACGATCAGGATCTGGTGCGCACCGGGTTCGCGATGATCCTCGGCGCCGAGGGCATCGACGTCGTGGGCGAGGCCGCCAACGGCGAGGAGGCGGTCGCGGCGGTCCGGCGGCTGCGCCCCGACGTGGTGCTCATGGACATCCGCATGCCGGTCATGGACGGCCTGGAGGCGACCCGCCGGATCCTGGGTGGTGGCTCGGGCGCCCGGGTCATCATCCTGACGACGTTTGACCTTGACCGATATGTGTACGCGGCACTGTCCGCCGGCGCGAGCGGATTCCTGCTCAAGGACGTCCGGCCCGGCCATCTGGTCAACGCGGTGCGCCTGGTGAGGCAGGGCGACGCGCTGCTCGCGCCCGCGATCACGCGCCGGCTGGTGCAGCGGTTTGCCCGGCCCGGCACGGACCCGGCGGTGCCGCACGCCGCCGTGTCCACGCTGACCCCGCGCGAGCGTGAGGTGCTCATTTTGCTCGCCGAGGGCCTGTCCAACGCCGAGCTGGCCGAGCGGCTCGTGGTCAGCGAGGCCACGGTGAAGACGCACGTCACGCGGATCCTCACCAAGCCCGGGCTGCG
>JBIOYB010000346.1:0-10969 GCA_044869915.1 Allorhizocola sp. | reverse complement strand
GCGCCGGGTGGCCCGTGCATGCCGACGGGCCTCCACACCCCCGGCGCAGCGCCGCATCTACCCGACTGGCATCCATGCAGGCATACTTGTCTATGTGTGCTGGCTCTGCGGGTACCCAGATGCAAGAAAGAATTTTGAAAACCACCGTTAAAACCCTTTCCATAAGGGGGTACCGGGGGACGACCGCACGTGCGATCGCCGCCCAGGGTGGATTCGCGGCGGGCGTGATCTACTACCATTTCCGCGATCTCGACGATCTGCTGGTGGAGGCCGTCTCCTACACGAGCGCACTGCGCATCGAGCGTTACCGCGAAGTCCTCATTGGACACGACAGCGCGCTCGACGTCGTGCGAGGCTTGCGCCAGCTATACCAGGAGGACCGCGACACCGGCCATATCGCGGCGGTGCAAGAGCTGGTCGCGGGCTGCCGCCCCGGATCCCGCCTGGCCGAACGGATCGCGCTGATCAACCGCGACTGGGAGGCCCTGGCCGAAGGCGTCATCGCGGGTTTGTTGCGTGGGCGCCCATTCGCGTCGTTGGTGTCGGTCCCGGTGGCGGCGCGTGGGATGGTCGCCATGTACCTTGGCATGCAGACACTCACCCATGTTGATGGTGACGAAAGTCGCATTGATCATATGTTTGCGCAGGCCCAGCGGTTGGCACGGGTTTTCGATCGAGTGCCGCGGCTCCGTCACCTGTACCTTCGTAAATTGTGACCCCTCAACCTGCATTTATTAATGCGCATGAGATCGCTCGTGTGCAGAGCCGGACCGTCCGGCTACTCATGTTCGTCGAGATCATCACCGGGTTGGGGGTGGCGATGGGCATTTCGGTTGGGGCACTTCTCACCAAGGAGATGGCGGGCACCGAACTGTCCGGGGTCGCGCAGAGTGGCGCGGTCGTGGGCGGTGCGCTGATGGCGATACCGACATCTTCGGTCATGCAGCGCTTCGGCCGCAGGCCAGGGCTTGTGCTCTGCTACCTCGTCGGCGCGCTCGGCGGCCTGGCCGTGCTCGCATCGGCCGTCCTCGATTCGGCACCGCTGCTGTTCGGCGGGTTCTTCGTGTTCGGCGCGGGCAACACGGGCAAACTGCAGGCGCGCTACGCTGCCGTCGACTTAGCCCTGCCCGAGCGGCGCGGCAGACAGCTGTCGATGGTCGTGTGGTCGACGACCATCGGCGCCGTCATCGGGCCCAACCTGGCCGGCCCGCTCGGGTCGACCCTGCCGGGTGTGCCGACCCTCGGCGCGCCGTTCGCGTTCGCGGCGCTGTCCTTTTTGATCGGCGCCGTGCTGGTGTTTCTGCTGCTCCGGCCGGATCCGCTGCTGCTCGCGGCGCGGCCGGCCCTGGCCTTCGGGGATGCGCAGGTGGTGCCGACGGCGGCAGCCGACGGGTCCACACCCTCGCTCAAAGACGCTTGGCATGCCGTTCTGGCCTCGCCCGGTGCACGGCTCGGCATCGCGGCCACGTCCATCGGGCACCTGGTCATGGTCGCGGTGATGGCCATGACCCCGCTGCACATCGGGCAGACCCACTCCGACGCCGACACGCTGCGCATCGTCGGGTTTGTGATCAGTGCGCACATCGCCGGGATGTACGGGCTTTCGCCCGTCGTGGGATGGCTGACCGACCGGCTGGGGCGGCGCGCGGTGATCCTCGGTGGGGTGAGTTTGCTGGTCAGCGCGTGTGCGATCGCGGGCACGGCCGGGCACGGGACGGCACAGCTGACGGCGGCGCTGATCCTGCTGGGGCTCGGATGGTCGTGCACGATGGTGGCCGGGTCCACACTGCTGGCGGAGTCGGTGCCGGTGCAGGTGAAGGCGCGGGCCCAGGGGGTTTCGGACCTGGCGACCGGGTTGACGGGAGCGAGCGCCGGGCTGGTGTCGGGGCTGGTGGTGGCGCTTTCGGGGTACGCGGTGCTGAATCTTCTGGCGGCGATAGCCACCCTCCCCTTGATCGCTCTTGCCCTTCGTCCGGTACCACGCGCGGCCTAGACTCCTTGATCCCTCTCGCCTTCATCCGGTCTGTGGGCGCCGCCTAAACTCTTGGGATGCGTCAGACGGACTTTTGGGAGCGGATGGGCGAGGTCTTCGGGTCGGCCTATGCCCGCAGTGTGGCCTCCGACCAAGTCTTGTCGCAGCTCGGGGGGCGGACCGTCCTCGGCGCGCTCGCGGATGGGATAGATGCCCAGGTGGTGTGGCGGGCGGTGTGCGCGCAATATCCGGATCGGATCCCGGCTCGGCTTAAGTGAGCTTCCGTGCGTTGACCTGCCACCTTCCGTGTGTTGACCTGCCACCTTCCGTGCGTTGACCTGCCACCTTCCGTGCGTTGACCCTCACTATCGGTGTGCTTTTCTCGCCTCTGGCGTGCCGATCCTCGCTGTCGGCGTGTTGAATTTGAGTATCGAACAGACGTTCGGCTAGGCTCGGCCAGATTCTTCAGGCTCAGGGCGCTTTCCTCCGGCTCGGGGCGGCGGGAAACGGTTTTGTCGGACCCAGGTTCTAACGTGTTCTCTGTGACGAAGAGGCCCACAGCAAAGACACCACGCGAAGAGGTGGCGACGAGCATGGCAACAGCAAACCCCGACAAGAGCAAGGCGCTCGACCTGGCCCTAGCCCAGATCGACAAGCAGTTCGGCAAGGGCTCGGTGATGCGCCTCGGCGAGCGGCCGGCGATGCAGATGCAGGTCATTCCGACCGGCTCGATCGCGCTCGACGTTGCGCTCGGCGTCGGCGGGTTGCCCCGCGGCAGGATCGTGGAGATCTACGGTCCGGAGGCGTCCGGCAAGACGTCGCTCGCCCTGCACGCGATCGCCAATGCGCAGCGCGCGGGCGGCATCTGCGCCATCATCGACGCCGAGCACGCCCTCGACCCCGACTATGCGAAAAATCTCGGGGTCGACACCGACGCGCTGCTGGTGTCGCAGCCAGACACCGGTGAGCAGGCGCTGGAGATCGCCGACATGCTGGTGCGGTCCGGCGCGCTCGACCTGATCGTCATCGACTCGGTGGCGGCGCTCGTGCCGCGGGCAGAGATCGAGGGCGAGATGGGCGACAGCCACGTGGGCCTGCAGGCGCGGCTCATGAGCCAGGCGCTGCGCAAGATTACGGGCGCGCTCAACAACTCCAACACCACCGCGATCTTCATCAACCAGCTGCGCGAAAAGATCGGTGTCATGTTCGGCTCCCCCGAGACCACGACGGGTGGCAAGGCGCTCAAGTTCTACGCGTCGGTCCGCCTCGACGTGCGGCGCATCGAGAGCCTCAAGGACGGCACCGAGGTCGTCGGCAACCGCACCCGGGTCAAGGTGGTGAAAAACAAGGTCAGCTCGCCGTTCAAGCAGGCCGAGTTCGACATCATGTATGGCAAGGGCATCTCGCGCGAGGGCTCGCTGATCGATGTCGGCGTGGAGCAGAGCATCATCCGCAAGGCCGGCGCTTGGTATACCTATGAGGGCGACCAGCTCGGCCAGGGCAAGGAGAAGGCGCGCGAGTTCCTCCGCGAAAATCCCGACGTGGCCGCCGAGATCGAGAAGAAGATCCTGGAGAAGCTCGGCGTCGGGGTCTCCAGCGGGTCCGACGAGGCAGGCGGCCCCGCACTGCCCCCGGTCGACTTCTAGCCGCGGGCCCGGGGCATGGCTCGTTCCGGCCGAGGCTGGGATGCCCTGCCACCCAAGCCTCAGGGTCGCGCCGCTCGGGGAAGGCGGCGCGGCCCTGACCAGGCCGCCACCACACCCACACCAGCACCTACACCACCACTTCCCGCACCCCCATCACATCCAGCACCCTTGCCGCATTCGGCACCCCCGCAGGACTCGATGCCCCCACCACATTCGGCACCCGTGCCGCATTCGGCGGCCCCGCCACCCGCCGCGCCCGCGGCCCCGCCACCGTCCGCTGAGGACGATCCACCCCGGCGGCGTGATGTGCTGTCCGCCGTGCGCCGGCTCGCCCAACAGTTCGACATCGCCTCCGACCGGGGCACTGACACAGATGCCGACGGCACCGGCACGACCGTGGGCTGGGATACAGATTCCGGCATCGGCTGGGACACGACCACCGACACCGGTTGGGAGCTGGACGCCGGCCTGAGCGCGGACCCCGGCGGCGACCCCGGCGTGGGCTGGGGCACAGAAGCTGGCTGGGAGCCTGACACAGGCGCCGGCTGGGGCACGGACGCTGATCCGGGCCGCTGGGACTCGTGGGCGCGGACAGGTGAGAGCGGCACGGATTTGCCTCCGGTCTCGTCTGGTGGGCGCTCCGGCGCCGGCACAGATGCGGGCGGCGACCTGGGCGCTGGCTGGGACGCGGACCCCGGCGTGGGCTGGGAGCCAGACGCAGGCGCGGGTTTGCCGCCGGTCGCGTCTGGTGGGCGCTCCAGCGCTGGCACAGATGCCGGCAGCGACCTGGGCGCGGGCTGGGACGCGGACCCCGGCGTGGGTCGCCGGGGGTCAAGGGCGCGGGCGGGTGAGCGCCGAGGCCAGCGTGGCATACAACGCGCGGATGAGGAGCAGGAGCGGTCACGTGGCGCGCAGGAGCAGGCGCGTGGCGCTCGGGATGACGCGCGCGGGGGGCAGGCGCGGTCAGGTGCCCAGGAGCGGCCACGTGGCGCGTGGGAGCAGGCAAGCGGTGGGCCGGAGCACGCGGACAGCGCACAGCGGGCATACGGTGCGCAGCGGCGCGCGCGAGGGGCACAGCAGTGGGGCCGGGGCGCGGATGAGCGGTGGGCACGGGAGCCGGAGCGCGGACGGGAGCGGCAGGAGCAACAGCCACAGCGCGACGAGCATGAGCTGGCGCGGGAGATCTGCCTGAAGCAGCTGGCCGTGCGTCCCCGGACGCGAGCGGAGCTCGCCAAGGCGTTGCACAAACGGGGGATTTCAGGCGAAGTCGCCGATGCCGTGCTCAACCGCTACGACGAGGTGGGCATGATCGATGACGCGGCGTTCGCGAAGGCGTGGGTGAGCAGCCGACATCACGGGCGAGGGTTGGCCAGCCGGGCCCTGGCGCAGGAGTTGAAGCAGCGTGGCGTGTCGCAGGAGCACACCGATGAGGCACTGTCCGGGTTGGACGCCGACACCGAGGCCGAGACCGCCCTGGCGCTGGCGACCCGCAAGCTGCGCACGATGCGGGGTGAGCCGGAATCCGTTTTCCGGCGCCTGGTGGGCATGCTCGCACGCAAGGGATACCCGGCCGGTGTGGCGGTGCGCGCGGTAAAGGAAGCCCTGGCCACAAGGGATGCGGAGGTGGCCGAGCTGATCGACCCGGATGCCTACGAAGACGAGTGACTTTTGCGGCTTTCGCACTACGATGCGGCGATCGATGACCGACGCTGTCGAGCCGGAATGGTCGTTTGTGTCCGATCATGAGTCCTTGACCGGACCGGCCTCTGCCGCCTAGCCTCGCACCTAAAGGTAAACACCAAACCAGTACCGGCTATAGCGCACAACATAGAACGAGTAACAGTACTGCAACATTTTTCCTGGTAGAGCACCGGCGCGCCCCTGGGCAACGATGTTGAGCATCCCCTTGGGCGGATCCGCTGCGTAGGCGATCCGTCCGTGGATGGCCTGACCTCGCAAAGGTGCTCTGCTCGGCTGTCCCTGGTTGGGTGTGAACCTGCCGTCGGCAAAAACGCCGGCATCGCGAGGTTCAGGAGGCGGCCATGGTCATGCGGGCCACAGCAGGGCACGGTTCGGCGGCACGATTCCGGTTTCAGGGGCGCGGGGGAAACAGGTCCCGATCAGCCGGCGTTGCTTCGCTCGATGCCGCCCCGCCCGATGCCGCCGCACTCGCCGATGTGACTTCAGGCCGTGCCATCCCGCCCGTCGTCACCTTGGCCGGTGTGCCCGCGGTGAGCGAAACTGCCGTCGTCGCCGCGCCTGCGGCGGCCGTGCCCGGTGTCGCTGGTTCCGGTGTCGCTGCGCCTGTGGCGGCCGTGCCTGTGGTGGCTGCGCCTGGTGTCGCTGGGCCTGTGGTGGCTGCACCGGCGGTGGCTGGGCCCGTCCTGGTTGCCCCGCCGCCACACGGCAGCAGACTGTCGCATGTGGACGGTTCTGATGGCGGTCTGAGGCGGGCCGCACGCGGGGCCGCGGTCCGGATGGGTCGCGGCACGGGGGTCGCCGTATGAGCGCGATGGAAGGCCTCCTGCTCACCGCCATCATCCTGCTGGCCCTGCTGGTGGCGGCGATGCTGCTCGTGGGTGTGCGCCTGCTCAAGCGCCTGAGCCTGCCGACCGGCCCGTCCGGTCACCCGCTCAGCGTCGTGGTCGACGACCCGGAGGCGGCCGCCGAGCGGGAACGGCAGCGGCAGACGCTCACCGAGCTCCAATCGTCCGTGTCGCAGGCGCAGACCGCTCTCGAACACGAGCGCAGGTCTGTGGCCACGGCGCAGGCCGAGGCGGTGGCGGCGCGGGCTGAGGCGGCCGCGGCCAAGGCGGAGGTGGCCACGGCGCGCTCGGAGGCGCAGCGGGTCCTGGACAACGCCCATTCTGACGCCGACTCGATTCTGCAGCGCGCCCATCGTCAGGCAGAGGAGGACGCGGAGCAGTTGCGTTCGACCGCGAAGCGGACCGGCGAACGCGAGATTGCCCTGCTCACCGCGACGGCCAAGGAGCAGGCTGCAGAGGCGGAACGAAGACTGCGGCGTCTCGACGAGCGGGAGCGCCTGCATTCCGACGAGGCCGAGCGCCTGGCCGAGCGGGAGCGCCTGCATGCCGAGGAGGCCGAGCGCCTGGCCGAGCGCGATCGCCGGATCGCCGCCGCCGAGTCCGAGCTGGTCAAGTCCGAGCTGACCCTGCAAAACCGGCGGCTCGAGCTCGACGAGGCGTACGAGGAGCATCGGCGCGAGTTGGAGCGTGTCGCCGGCCTCACCGCCGATCAGGCCAAAGTGGAGCTTGTCGAGACCATCGAGGCGCAGGCCAAGCGCGAGGCCGCGATTCTCGTGCGCGACATCGAGGCCGACGCGCGCGCCAACGGCGAGCAGCGCGCCCGCCACATCGTGGTCGATGCCATCCAGCGGGTGGCCAGCGAGCAGACCGCCGAGAGCGTGGTCAGCGTGCTTCACCTGCCCAGCGACGAGATGAAGGGGCGCATCATCGGGCGTGAGGGCCGTAACATCCGGGCGTTCGAGACCGTGACGGGCGTCAACCTGATCATCGATGACACACCGGAGGCGGTGCTGCTGTCGTGTTTTGATCCCGTGCGGCGCGAGATCGGCCGCCTGACCCTGGAGAAGCTTGTCCTCGATGGCCGGATCCACCCGCACCGGATCGAGGAGGTGCACGACCTGGCCCGGCTCGAGGTGGAGCGCATGTGCCAGCGCGCGGCGGAGGACGCGCTGGTCGAGGTGGGGATCACCGACATTCACGACGAGATGATCACTCTGTTGGGGCGCTTGCGCTACCGCACCTCCTACGGTCAGAACGTGCTCAAGCACCTGGTCGAGACCGCGCACGTGGCAGGCATCATGGCCGCGGAGCTCAGGCTGGATCCGGCGCTCATCAAGCGTTCGGCCTTCCTGCACGACATCGGCAAGGCGCTCACGCACGAGGTCGAGGGCTCGCACGCCATCATCGGAGCCGATGTCGCGCGGCGCTTCGGCGAGTGCGATGAAGTGGTCCATGCGATCGAGGCGCATCACAACGAGGTACCGCCGCAAACGATAGAGGCCGTTTTGACACAGGCGTCAGACGCCTGCTCGGGAGGACGGCCCGGGGCCCGGCGCGAATCTCTTGAAGCGTATGTGAAGCGGCTGGAGCGCATCGAGGAGATCGCCGGCGCGAAGGCGGGCGTGGAGAAGGTGTTTGCCATGCAGGCCGGCCGCGAGGTGCGGGTCATGGTGCGGCCGGAGGAGGTCGACGAGATCGGCGCGGCGGTGCTTGCCCGCGATGTGGCCAAGCAGATCGAGGAGGAGCTGACCTATCCGGGCCAGATCCGCATCACCGTGGTCAGAGAGTCCCGGACGACTGAGATCGCGCGCTAGCGCGCTGGCCATGCCAGCGATCAAGCGCGCGGCCCAGACGTGACAACGATCAAGGCCGCCCTCATCAGGAGCCGCCGCCGGCGGAAGAGCCGTAGGCCGGGAGCGTCGCGCTGACCGGCACATCGGTGTCGACCTCGTCGTCGAACGTGCCCGGCTTGGTCTTCTTGGTGGCCACATGGCCCGACCGCGAGACGCGCCGCTCGGCGTAGACGGCCAGCTTGGACAGCGCGTAGCACATCAGGATGTACATCACGCCGGTGATCGTGTACATCGGGATGGTCGGTGTCGGGATGCCCACGGATCCGGCCGCCTCGATGATGTTGCGGCTGGTGCGCAGCGCCTCGGAGTACGACACGATGGTGCCCAGCGACGTGTCCTTGAAGATGACCACGACCTGGCTGATGAGCGCCGGCAGCATGATGCGCAGCGCTTGCGGAAGCTGGACCATGCGGATGGTCTGCCCGATCGACAGGCCCAGCGAGGACGCGGCCTCGCGCTGCCCGTGTGGCAGCCCGTCCATCCCGGAGCGCAGGATTTCGCCGATCACGACACTGTTGTAGAGCGTCAGACCGATGACCAGGTACCACATCTGGTCTTCGAAGCTCAGCCCGACGTCAGCGCCGACCTTGTACACGAGGAAGATGGTGACCACGACGGGCAGGCCGCGGAAGAATTCGACCCAGACTCGGCTGGCGCCCGTGCCGCCCGCGGTGGCCCAGCGCAGCAGCAGCGACGCGGGCCGGTCGCCAAACCGGCGGCCCTTCTGCCCGCGCAGTTGGGCTCGGAGCAATGCGATGCCGATGCCGGCCACAAGGGAGAAGACGATGGCCAGGCCCGCCGCCATGAACGTGTTGATCCAGCCGTGGAGCATGAGCGAGGAGTCGGGGTCGCAGCACCAGATGTTGTCGAACTGTTCGTGGCCCGGGTTGATGAACGGACCCCAGCGCTCCATCGTCAGCTGTCCGTTGGCATCCAGCGGCCGGTACACGAAGTAGTAGAGCCCGAGTCCAATCAGGACGATCGAGCCGATGCTGGCGATCAGGCTGACCCGGCGGGCGCGCGGCCCGGGGGCGTCATAGAGAACACTCATCGCGCCATCGCCCGCTTCTTCTCGACCCGGTCAAGGAACAGTCCTAATGGGATGGTCAGGATGAGGTATCCGATCGAGACGCCGATGAACGCCTCCAGCGTCGTGGCCGCGCTCGCCACGGTCGTGCTGGACAGCAGCGAGTCGACCGTCCCGTAGAGGTCGCCGCTCACCCCGCCGAGCGCGCCCGCGAGCGCCGAGTTTTTCAGCATCGCGATGATCACGCTGCCGAGCGGGACGATGGCGTATTTCCATGCCTGCGGGAAGACCACGTAGCGCAGGTTTTGGGTGAAGGTCAGGCCCAGGGAGCGGGCCGCCTCCGCCTGGCCGTGCGACACGGCGTTGATGCCGGCGCGGAACGCCTCGCACACGAACGCGGCCGTGTAGGTCGTGAGCGCGATGATGGCGAAGCGGAAGAACACGCTCTTGTCGAGCATCGGGAAGATGCTGCTCAGGCCTGGGATGTGCAGGAAGTTGGCCTGGGTCATGCCGAGTTCGGGCAGACCGAACGCGGCGAAGAAGATGACCACGGTGAGCGGCACGTTGCGGAAGACCGTGACGTAGGCCGTGCCGATGGCCCGCAATGGCGCGAGCGGCGCGACCCGAAGTGCCGCGATAAGCGCGCCCAGGACGAGCGCGCCTACCGCGGACAAAGCACACAGCTGGAGGGTGACGAGGAACCCGTCGACGAATGGTTCAATAGGCACCTTGCTTCACCCTCCGCTGCTTATTCGATTAACTCAGTAACGCTCGATCTTCAGTGCGGTCGGCAGGGTCAGGCCCAGTTCGCCGACCGAGCCCTTGGCGTCCCACGCGGTCTTGTAGCGGTTGTCCTTGAACGCGCCCTCGAGGACGTCGTTGATCCAGTCGCGGAAGACCTTGTCGTCCTTCTTCACGCCGATGCCGTAGGGCTCCTGGGTGAACGGCTTGTTGAGCATCGCGAACGCCGTCGGCTCCTTCTGGACGTAGCCGGCGAGGATGCCGTTGTCCGTCGTGACCGCCTGGACCTGGCCCTTCTTCAGCGCGTCGAGGCACTTGGTGTAGACGTCGAACAGCACGATCTGCGTCGCCTTGTCCTTGACGTACTTCTCGATCTCCTTGGCCGGGGTCGAGCCCGTCACGGAGCAGACCTTCTTGACGCCGTCCTTGAACACGTCCGGGCCGGTGATCGAGGTGTCGCCCTTGGCGAACAGGAGGTCCTGTCCGGCCATGTAGTAGGGGCCGGCGAAGGAGACCTTCTCCTTGCGGGCGGCGTTGATCGTGTAGGTCGCGATCACCAGGTCCACGCGGCCGTGGACGATGTGGTCCTCGCGGGCCTTCGTGACCGACTCCTCCCACTTAATCTTGTCTTCGGCGATGCCCAGCTCCTTGGCCAGGATCTTGCCGATCTCGACATCGAAGCCGGTGAACTTGCCGTCAAGGCCCTTGATCCCGAAGTTGGGCTGGTCCCACTTGATACCGATGACGACCTTGCCCGCTTGGGCAATCTTGCGCATTGTGGAGCCCTCGGGGAAATTGCTACCGGCGGTGCTGCCACTACCGGCGTTCTGGCCACAGGCGGCAACTCCAAAGGCGACAACCGCGACCGCGGCTATCGCGATGATGCGCTTGACACGCATTCTTCCTCCCTTATCCGTCTCCACCGTTTGGCGGCCGGGGTTTTATTCAAGATCACGGTCCGATTTGGCCGTGCCCAAAGACAATTCAGTTCAGCTCTGTTCGGCTCAGTGCTGCAGCACCTTCGACAGGAAGTCGCGGGCCCGCTCACTTTGCGGGTTGCCGAAGAACTCGGCGGGGGCCGCCTGCTCCACGAGTTCGCCGTCGGCCATGAAGACCACACGGCGGGCGGCGTGCCGCGCGAAGCCCATCTCATGCGTGACCACGATCATGGTCATGCCGTCGGC
>JBIOYB010000345.1:0-3576 GCA_044869915.1 Allorhizocola sp. | reverse complement strand
CGCGCTGCGGTTCTACATCGCCGTGGCCGGGCCGGAGACCACCGACACAGACTTCACGTGGTCGGAGTTCTTGCGGCGCAACAATGACGAGCTCGTGGCCGGCTGGGGCAACCTGGTCAACCGCTCGCTCGCGTTGACCGCTAAAAACTTCGGGGCGATCCCGGCGGCCGGGCCGCTCTCCGACGCCGACAAGGAGTTGCTCGCGGAGGTCAAGGGCGCGTTCAAGACGGTCGGCGACCTGATCGAGGCGCACCGGCAGAAGGCGGCGATCACCGAGGCGATGCGCGTCGTGGGCGCGGCCAACAAATACCTGTCCGACCAGGCCCCGTGGAAGATCAAGGACGATCCGGAGCGGCTGGGCACGATCATGCACACCGTGCTTCAGGCCATCAACGACTGCAACACTTTGCTCACACCGTTCTTGCCGCACTCCTCGCAAAAGATCTTCGAGCTTTTGGGGGGGTCGGGGGTGAAGGCGCCGATGCCGCAAATCGTGGAGGTGTCCGATCTGGACGGTGGCCCCGGCTATCCGATCCTGACCGGAGACTACGTGTCGGAGGCGAGCGTGTGGGAGTCGACACCGATCACCGTGGGCGCGCCCATCGCGCCGCCCACACCGGTGTTCAGGAAGCTGGATCCGTCCATTGTGGACGAAGAATTGACCCGGCTGCAATGATTGCTCCTGCTAAAGCAAGTCGCGGGCGAATCGCCCTGGAAGGCGCTGACATCAAAGCCCGATCTTGACCACTACGTGGATCAGAGATCGTCAAGATGTCACCGCCGGCGATTCGCTAGCTCGGGTAGTTGAAGTTGACGTCGTGGGCCTCGGTGACTTCCCGCGCCGGGGCCCACGCCTCATAGACGCCGCGCTCATAGCACTGCGCGCCGAGCGTGGCCACGTTGGCCGGGTCGGGCCGGCACAGGCGCAGCCGCACCCACGACGACTCCTGCGCCAGCACGGCGCACATCGCCCCGCGCCAGCGGGCATAGCGGGTGCGCCGGGTCAGCGACTCCACCGGATAGCGCGCCGCACGGGTCATCGCCAGCACACGAAACTCGTCGGGCGGGTCGGCCACGGCCTCATATTCCTCCCCGCGGAACGTGCCGACCAGGCGGGACAGCGGCTCCGTCTTGGGCAGCGGCACATATTCGCGCTCATCGGGCGCCAGGTGCTTCCACTGCGGGCCGACCATGCGGACCCAGCCGCGCTGCTCGGGCTGGAAGAGATACAGCACGATCTCGGTGCCGTCGGCGGCGTAGGCGACCAGGGTGGCGTTGGCCGGCATCGGCAGGTTGGCGAAGTCGGTCGTCATCCACTCGGGGATGAGCTCGCCCGCGCTCGGTGTGAAGCCGGTGCCCAGCACCGGCGCGCCCACCCGGTCGTGCGCGGGCATGGCGACCAGGCCCGCGACCGGCGCGCCCATCGGGACCTGGTAGTCGGTCGGGTCGATGGCCCGCCAGCGCAACAGAAAGGCCACATCGCCCGCGGCCTCGCCGGTCAGGATGGACTGCTCCAGCGGCGTGCGCAGGTGGGCGACATCCCACTCGCGGTAGCAAAACCCATGCGGCAGTTGGCCTTTGAGTACGGCCGTCACGCCCTGCGCGGTGAGCGGCTTGACCATGCGGGTGCCACGGCGCACGGTCGCCGTGGCCCGCACCGCCGCGACCGTCTCGGCGGCGAGCGGGTCGCGTGGCGGGCTTTGGCTCAGCCGGTGGATCGACTCCCAGCTCATCCCGCGGCGCACGGGCGCGCGCAGCACGGTCTCGACGCCGGTCTCCTCGGAGGGGATGAAGCGGTGGTAGGGCCAGCGGCCGGGCGTGAGCATGCGCAGGAAGCCGGGCGCGGGCGTGTCGCTGAAGACCTCGTATGCCGCGCCCCCCGCAACGGGCTCGGCCGGATAGGACACCCCGTCAACAACCACCCGCATGGTCACAATTTCATTGATGAGCGTCACGCTGTGTAACGATATGCGGGCGAGGTGAACTGTGGCTGAACATCCGGCCGATACCCGGTTTCCTTAGAAGTAGCGCCTTTCGTGTGCGCCGTCTGCGTGGCCGATGAATTGCGTGTTCGATAACGCGCTGTTCGTCGCCGGATCCCACACGATGAGGTTTCGGACTCCATCGCACCTTGTCGGGGTAAAGGTGTGTTTCCGGCCCGGCGTGATCCTGGCGATCAACTCCACCTTGACGCTGGGTCGAGGTCGACCAACCACAGCTCGTAGGTCGCGTTGGAGTTGTTGTAGAGGGTGAGGTCACCACGGGTGCGATCTTCATCGGCCGGGGAATGCGGCTTGCCGCGGAAAAGTGACGCCGTACGATGGACAGGATAACTCTACATATATAGAGTTATCGTGTGAGGCGATGGTGGGAGTGGGCGGCACCCGCGCTGGTGCTAGCCGTGTTTGGCGGGTTTTGGGTGGTCACGACGGTCTGGGGCGAGCCGCCGCCCACCGCTGAGGGCTATTATCTGTCCCTGTTCTGGATGGCCGTGTTCGCCATGCCCGGCGCGATCGCCGCCCGCCTGCTGGCGCGCGCATGGTCGCGCGCCAACGAGTCCCGGTTATCCACATTGGACGGACCGGCGCGCGTGCTGACCGCGGCCGTGGCCACCCTGCCCGCCGAGCGCGCCCCGTGGGGCGCGGCGATGACGGCCGAGCTAGCCCAGGTGCACGGATTCGGCGCGCGCTGGTGGTTCGCGGCAGGGGGCGCCCGCACGGCCCTGTTCCCGCCCAGCGGCCGCGCGCTCCCGATCGTCCCCGTCGGAGCGATCGGCGCCGCGGCGGTGGTCGTCGCCGGGGCCGCCGTGTGGCTGACCCTGCCCACGATGGGCGTCTTCGCGGTCACGTTCGTCGCCCTCGTCTGCGCGCTGGCGGTGCTGACCGTGGCGCGGGCCGCCCGCATCCGCCCGCCCGCGTCGCTTGCCGTCGCGGGCCTGATCGCCGTCCTCGCGTGCGTCGGCGCGCTGGGATACGTGCTCGCGCACGACCCGCCGTGCTCGGCCACGACCCCGTGGTGCCACCCGGCGACGTCGATCGCCGACGCGCTGCCGCCCGCGACCGCGATCTACCTGGCCTCGATGCTCGCCGGATGCCTGTGGCTGGTGCTGAACCCGCCGCGCGCGCTGACCACGAGCCGGCTCGCACGCCTCGTCGCGATCGCCGCGCTCGGCGGTGTGGTGTTCGCCGATGCGCGAGCCGGCACCGAGGGCGTGATGAGCACGCTGTTCCTCGGCGTGATCCCGATCCTGTTCGTGGGCCCGCTCGTCGTGGCCGCCGTGCGCCGCTCATTCAGTGTGGGCTTGCAAACCGCGGTGTGGACGTCGATCCTCGGCGCGCTCGCCGTGTTCACCATTGGATTAATAGAGGCTTTACGTTGGTACCAAATGAAAGGCACCTTGATCGTCGACAACGACGGCGGGTTCGCGTTCGGCGTGAACCTCACTGATTTCATCGTGTTTCTGCTCATGCTGCCGCTGTGGTGGCTGCCCTTCGGTCTCGCCGGCGCGGCGATCGGCAGCCGTGCCCGGCCCGCTCGTGGCTAATCGGTCACGGGCAGATCGGTGCCACGTCACGG
>JBIOYB010000344.1:0-13039 GCA_044869915.1 Allorhizocola sp. | reverse complement strand
GCACGACGGGTCAAACACGCTGGTGTCCATGCGAAAACCCGTGCACCGGATGACCGACTCGTATTCGAGCGTCTCGGTCTCCCCGTCGGCGTGCGTGTAGGTGATGTCGGCCTCGAACCCGCCACCGTCCGCCGTGCGGATCTCGTCGATCGTGCAGTCGAGCACCGAGTGCAGCGTCTTGAACTGGTAACTGTCCAAAATGGAGCCGTATTGACCGCGCACGTCGCCCGGGTGCTTCGTGTTCCACGCGAGCTTCAGCGCGCGCCGGCTCGCCAGATGCACCATCGAGGCGTGCGGCAGGATGGCGTGCGCCGTCTCGAAAGCCGAATTCCCTTTGCCCACAATGAGCACGCGATGCCCGGCGAACGCCGACGGGTCGGCCGTCACGTCTTCGTAGCCAAGGGCAAGTTCAATTCCTTTGATATTTGGTACGAACGGAGCCCCCCACCCGGTCGCCACGATCACGCATTCCGCCTCTATCGTCTCGGCTTCCGTGCGCACCCTGAAACCGCCGTCTTCGCGCTCGATGCGCAGCACGCTCGTGTGGTAACGCACGTTGAGCCCGTGCGTCTTCTGGAAGTCGGCGAGATAGCGCAGCAGGTCGTCGGCGTGCGGATAGTATTCGGTGCTGTATTGCGGGAACATGAGCTGCGGCGCGTCGTTGAGCAGCGAGTTCCAGTCCCAGCGCAGCCGGATCTCCGGGTCGGTGCTGTGCGTGTGCACCTTGTTCAGCGAGATCAGCTTGCGGTGGCGCGGAAACTCGCGGAAGAACGACCCCGGCGCGCCGTCTCGCTCGAGCGTGAGGTAGTCGGCACCCGCGCGATGGAGATAATAGCTCAGCTGCAGCCCGGCCGGGCCCGCCCCGACGATGACGAATCGATGCATGCCTAGTTATACGCCATCATGTCGATCAATGGGTTCCGCCGTTTCGTTGACATCGCCGCCCTGCCGGACCCATCATGAGAGCGCTCTCACACCGCACGGGGAGGTCCCAGCCATGCCCAGCCCGACACAGCGCGAACTGACCCTGCCCGACATCGCCGGCTACGCGCGCGAAGCGTTCGATCAGGGCATCGTGGACGCCTCACCCGTCACCGGCGGGACGTTCGCGTCCGTGTGGCGGGTCCGGCTCGAGGACGCGCGCGACGTCGTGCTCAAGGTCGGGCCGCGGCCGGACGTGCGGCTGCTGCGCTACGAGCGCGACATGATCCCGTCGGAGGCGCACTACTACCGCCTCGCCGCGGGGCTCGCGCCCGTGCCGGAGGTGCTCTTTGAGGGCGGCGACTGGGTGTTCGTCACGCTCCTGCCCGGTGGGGTGCTCGAGTTCGGCTCACAGCGTGACGCGGTCCGGTCGGAGCTTGGCGCGGCCGTCGCCCGCACGCACACCGTCACGGGCCCGCACTTCGGTTACCCGGGCGGCAACCGTCCACACGCGACAGACTGGCCCACCGCGTTCACCGCGATCATGGAGGCGATGCTGGCCGACGCGGTCGACTGGAATGTGGAACTTCCCGTTTCGCCGCAACGCGTCCTGTCCGCGCTCAAGCGCTGCGAGGACAACCTGAAACAGGTCACGACGCCCGCGCTCGTCCACTTCGACCTGTGGGACGGCAACGTGCTGCACGAGGGCGACCGGCTCACCGGGATCGTGGACGGGGAGCGATACCTGTATGCCGATCCGCTCGTCGACTTCGTGTCGCCCGTGCTGTTCAAGCGGATCGAGGAAGAGCCGGACCATCCCTTTGTCCGTGGATACGGCGGACCGATCACATTGGACAGTGAGCGGCTCTCGCTCTATCGGCTCTACCTCTATCTTCTGATGGTCACCGAGGTGCCCAGCCGCGACATCACCGACCCGGCAAAGATCGACTTCCTGCGTGGACATCTCGCGAGCGAGCTCGATTATCTCGAACGACTAGGCTGAACCACCGCGCCTCCGGATGCGTGAATCACGTCAGGTGTGTTCCATTCGGAGGGAGAGATACATGAATCTGTTCTCGAGGCGGCGTGCGGGCGCCGCGCTCGCGGTGGCCGCCGGCGCGGTGGCGCTGTCGGTCTTCGCGGCATCGCCCGCGGCCGCGTCCCCACTGTTTTGCGGTGCCGGTCGCGGGCTGACGGCCGACGTGGCGATCTGGAGCGCGCTGGACGACGCGTCAAACTCGGCGCAGTCCATGGGCTTCTACGGCGCCTGCACGATCGTCGGCCAACCGGAGATCTTCGAGGTGTTCAACGACCCGTATCGCGGCCACATCTTCCGCGCCCAGCTCAACGCGACCTGCGCGCGCTAGCTTAGGCCAAGCCGGCTGTCCGCTCATCGGGCAGGCCGGCTTGGCTCAGCCCGGTCAGCTCCGCCGATCGCCGCTCATCGGACAGGCCCGCTTGGCTCAGCCCGGACAGCTCCGCCGATCGCTGCCAAAGGCGCGCGGCCAGGCGCTCGTCACGGGCCTGCTCGTTTTTGGGCTCCTCGCGGTTGAGCCGGTGAAGGTAGGCGCCGTTGACCGTCTGCGGGTCGGCGACCGAGGCCAAGTGCAGCAACGGCTCCGCGCCCTTAGCCGGCGTGAGGAGGATCGCCCGGCCGAGCCAGGAGCCCATGACCGCCCGCTGCAGCGCGTTGTCGCGGGTCACGTCGGTCTGGACCCCGCCGGGGTGGAAGGCCGAGGCGGTGACGGTCGTGCCCCGCGTCTGCCGGGCGAGCTCGCGGGTGAACAGGATCGTGGCGAGCTTGGACGCACCGTAGGCGCGCATGCTCCGGTAACGGCCCGCGGCGCCGTCCAGGTCGGCCAGGTCCAGGTGTGCCTTGCGATATCGCGCGCTGCCCGTGCTGATCACCCGTGCGTCGGGGGACGCGGCCAGCCGCCGCAGGAGCAGATTGGTCAGCAGGAACGGAGCGAGATGGTTGACCTGGAAGGTCAGCTCATGGCCGTCGGCACTGATTTTGCGGCTGTCGAAGATGGCGCCCGCGTTGTTGGCCAGGATGTCGATCCGCTCGTAGGTGGCCAGCAGCTCGTCGGCGAGCCTGCGCACGTCGTCCAGCGATGCGTAGTCTGCCAGGTGCGCCCGGCCCCCGGCCTGCGCCGCGACCCTCGCTGTCGCCTCCGGCGACCGGCCGACCACGGCCACCTTGGCACCCAGCTCCGCGAAGCGCCGTGCCGCCGCGGCACCGATCCCGGCGCTGGCGCCGGTCACCACCACCGTCTTGCCTTTCATCACCATGCCCTCACGTTACCCTACAAGTGTAGGGTAACCTACGACCGTAGGCTCAAGGTACGCTGAGGGCGTGGTCACAGCCAGAAACGACCGGCGCGTCCGCCGCACCCACACGGCCCTGCAGCGCGCGCTGATCCAACTCGTCGACGAGCGGGAGCTGTCCCAGATCAGCGTCGCCGACGTGGCCGACCGGGCCGAGGTGAGCCGGTCCACCTTCTACGACCACTACCGCGACGTGCACGAGCTGGCCGAGGCCGCCTGCACCACGATGATCGACAACTTGATCGAGTCGGTGTCCGCGCTGGGCGCCGACTCGGCCGAGCAACCCGGCGACCCGGTCCGGTCGCTGCAGTCCTTCTTCGCGAGCCTGGCCCAGCATGCGGGTCTCTACCGCAGCCTGTTGGGGCCGCAGGGAAGCGCCCGCGTCATCGACCACATCCGCCGCCGCCTCACCACGGCCATCCACGCCGCCGCATGCGCCACGACCAGTGACGACACGCCGCCACCCGACGTGCCCGCCGCCTACACCGCCGGCGCCCTCATCGGCGTCGCCGCCGACTGGCTCCAACAAGGCTGCCCGCGCACGCCGGAGGAGATGGCCGCCCTGACCTGCCCGCTGCTCATCCAGTTTGGGCGGCCGTGAGCGCGGCGTGCACGCGGGCGCGACGGCCGGGCGCGACGGCCGGGCTCGTCGGCCGGGCTCGTCGGCCGGGCGCGTCGGCCGGGCGCGTCGGCCGGGCGCGGCGGCCGGGCGCGGCGGCCGGGCTCGTCGGCGTAGCGGTCGAGGCTGAACCACCTGACGCGCCAATCGCGGTAGCCGTGAAATCCGCGATCGTCCGGGGCGAGCCCGCAGCATGCCACGATCGAGCGGATGAAGCTCGGCATGGCGGCGGTGCTGAGCCCGCGCTGCCGGGCCTGGCCGTCCGGCCCGGCGAGCCACTCGGACATGGCCTGCACGGCCGCGTCGAAGGATGCCGCGATCCGCTGGACGGCGTCCTACGCCGCCTCGTAGATCAACCAGCCCATGAGCGGGAGCGGCTCGTCGAGCGGGGCAAACGGCGCCTGCTCGGGCCGCGCCTCGTGCAGCGCTCGACACTCGTCCACATCGGACCGGATCCGATCGACCAGACCGTTGTCGGTCTGCGCGCCCCCGCCGTGGCGCAGCGCCGTGCATAGTGCGCGTAGTTCATCGGTACCCATCATGGCGAAGGCTCCTGTAAATAGGTCCGGTCCGGTTGACTTGACTAATTCAAATATGTGAGGCTGAAATCGCGGGAGTCGCCGTTTGTTTGGGCGCGGATGCAGGGCAGTCCGCGCGATCCTTCCTCCCTAATTGGAGACTCCATGCCCAAAACGACTCGCTCGCGATTGGTGATCGCCGCCATTGCCGCAGGCGCCCTGCTCCTGGGCGGACTCGCCCTGGTCAACTCGGCATCCGCGCACGGCTCGATCGTCGATCCGGCTTCCCGCAACTATGGCTGCTGGCAGCGGTGGGGCAGCGACTTCCAGAACCCCAACATGGCCACCCTGGACCCGATGTGCTGGCAGGCGTGGCAGGCCAACCCCAACGCGATGTGGAACTGGAACGGCCTGTTCCGTGAGCAGCTCGCGGGCAACCACCAGGGCGGCATCCCCGACGGCCAGCTGTGCAGCGGTGGACACGCCGAAGGCGGGCGCTACAACTCACTGGACGCCGTCGGTGCGTGGCGCACATCCCCGGTCAGCAACAGCTTCCGGGTCAAGCTTTGGGATCAGGCCAGCCACGGCGCCGACTACATCCGGGTCTACGTGACCCGGCAGGGTTACAACGCCCTGACGCAGCCGCTGCGCTGGGCCGACCTGGAGCTGGTCGGCCAGATCGGCAACACGCCGGCCAACCAGTGGACCCCCGAGGCAGCCGGTGGCGTGTCGATCCAGGTGCCCGGGAGTGCCGCCGGTCGCACCGGGCGCCACATCATCTATACGATCTGGCAGGCCAGCCACCTGGACCAGTCGTACTACCTGTGCAGCGACGTCACCTTCCCAGGCGGGCCGGTTGACCCGTCGCCCAGCGTGAGCCCGACGCAGAGCCCGAGCCCGTCGCCGTCGACCCCGCCGGGTGCGTGCTCGGCGACCTACCGGCAAACAGGCTCTTGGCCGGGCGGCTTCCAGGGTGAGGTGATCGTGACCGCGGGTGCCGCGGCGATCCGCACCTGGACCGTTCGCTGGACCTATCCCAGCGGCCAGACCGTCACCCAGGTCTGGGGCGGCACGCTCATGTCGGGCGCGCCGAATGTCGTGGTCGGCAATGCCGGCTGGAACGGGGCTCTGGCCGCCCGGGCCACTGCCACGTTCGGATTCCTGGGCGGAGGGAGCGGCTCCACCACGGCGCCGACCCTCACCTGCGCAGCATCGACGTAACTAATCGGGCGATAGCGGGTGCGTCCGGGCCGCACCCGCGATAAGCGACGCGAGCCGATCGACTTCGCGCAGCGCTGTGCGCAACTCCGTGCGGGCGGGCAGGTCCTCGTGCAGCACGGCGTCGCGCACACGGAACAGCCTGCCAAACGCGACCGCGTCCTCCTTCAGCCAAACCCCCTGCTCCACAAGCGTTTCCACGGTCTTGCGCAGCGCCAGCGGATGGCCGCTCAGGAGAGCCGCCGTGTCCTCCAAATCGTTGAGCCGCCGCAGAAACTCGGCCGCCGCCGCCGTTCTCATTGCCATCTTCTCCGGTACAGATAACTGCTCGCCGCGACCGATACCCCGGTGAACACCCCCAGCAGCGCCCACTGCCACAGGCCGTCCAGCCGGCCGGTCAGCACCCCGGCGGCCGCGGCGCACGCGAGGTTGAGCGCGTGCAGCGCGACCATCCGGGGCGGGCGCGGCCGCAAAGCGGTGGGCTGCAACACGCTCGCGGCCCGCATCACCATCGTCGCCGTGATCTCGGGCGCCTCGAGCTGGTCGTGCCGCTCGGCGAACTCGACCCGCTGCACCTCGCGCACGAGCCGCTCCAGCATCCGGTCGACCTCGGCCTGCAACTGCTCGCGGGCTTGCGGCGTCAAGCCCTCGAGATGGTCCAGATAGGACTCTGGCCCCACGAGCCTCATGCCGTACTATATCCAGTTTTTTCATAAAATGCGCGCATTTCGAGTGCCCCTCGCCGACCCCCATCAGCCGGCCTTGGCCGACCCCCTCAGCCGGCCTTCCGCCGCCCCTTTCAGCCGACCCCATCAGCCGGCCTTTGTCGACTCCCTCAACCGACCTTCCGCCGACCTCTCAATCGGCCTCGCCGGCGTGTGTCTCAGCCAGCCTCCGCCGACTCTCTCAGCCGGCCTCGGCCGGCGTGTCTCAGCTGGTCGATAGCACGATCAAGCGGTCGATGGCCGGCATCGGCAACTCTTTGTCCGGGTTGAGCACCACCCCGTGCCCGTCCCCCGGGTCGGCGAGCCGATAGCCGATGGCCACCTCGCCCCGACGCCGCGCCGCCTCGACCGCCGTCGCGAACGTGTAGCCCGACACCTGCCGCAGGTAATAGGTGGACGGCCGGATGTAGATCTCGGCACCCTCCGGGTCGAACAGGTCGTCGAAGACCGACTTGAGGTGCTTGTTCTCCGAGATCTGGGTCATCAGCAGGCTTACCAGCTGCTCGCTGACCACGAAGTCGTCGGCCTTGGTGAGCTGGGCCAGCGCCCGGTCACGGTCGTCGCGCATCTCGCTGACGATCGAGCTCGAGCTGCCGCCCGTCGCCAGCAGGTCGCGCAGGTGCAGCAGCGTGACCAGGACGCGCGAGTCGGCGGTCAGCGGGTCCTGCTGATCGTCGGACAGCAGGATCACATTGTTGAACGTGGCCACGTCGAGCGAGCCGAGCAGCTCACGGTCGCGGATGTCGCCGAACTTGGAGCGGACCATCAGGTGGTGCAGGCGCGAGGCCATGTTGGACGCGACCGCGTCGGCGTCCTGCCGGTCGGTCACGACGTCCACCGTGGATCCGTCCGCGACGTAGACGTCGAGCTGTCCGATAATCCTTTCGGCCCGTTCGTTCCAGCCGAGGATCAGCGTGCTCTCGGGCGCGGACGGCCCGCGCACGCCGTGCAGGATCGAGGTCTCGTCGACCGGGAAGGTGCGCGCCGACAGCTTGATCTTCGAGTCGTCCTCGGCCAGGAGCACCAACTGGTCTCCGGGCGCGATGATCGTCTCCATCGGCGGGTTGAGGGTCGTCTTGCCGTCCTGCGAAAGGATGCCGATGGGGCATGCCTTCCGGTATGCGTGCAGGGCTTGGCCGAATTGCTTGCCCACCAAAGCCCGTTCGGCAACCATGTAGATCTCGTCGCCACCGAAGTCGAACAGATCCTGATATACCACGGAAAGCTTGGACTGGCGGGCCGTCTGCACGATGAGCCGGGCGCTGATGTCGTCACCGTCGAGCACGATCGCGTCACCGCCCGCAAGCTTTGCCACGGCGCGGTTGCGGCTGTCGCGCACCGACGCGACGACGTGATGCGGCCGTCCGCGAAACTCCGGACCCTTGTTGATGGCGAGCAACACCTTGATGACAAAGGCGTCCGCGTCCTCCTCGGACACGTTGTCGGGCGAGAGCACGATGATGGAGCGGGCCTCGTTGAGGTTGACCATCTCGAGGTCGGTCAGGTCGAGTGGGCTGCCCGTGCGGAAGACGAGCCGCGTCTTGCCCGTGTCGGGGATGCGGTGCTCCAGCTTGTCTTCCATGAGCACCTTGTCCTGGTCGGCCATGATGGCGATAGCCGCCTTGCCGCGGCTCTCGTTGGCGTGCACCAGTTCGGTGATGAGCGTGTAAATCTGGTCTGACCACCCCAGGATGACCGTGTGGTCCTTCTCGAGCACCTGTGACCGGCCCTTGCGCAGCTGCTCGAGCCGCCGATGCAGGCCGGTGGTGAGCAGACCGATCAGCGCGCTGGCGATGAAAATGCCACCGAGCGCGAGGATGAACCACATCACCAGCACCGGCCAGTCGCCCTCGCCCGGCGCGGACAGGCTGAACGTGGTGATGAACGTCTGCCAGAGCAGCTGCAATGCCGGCACCCGCTTGGGGTCATCGCCGGCCGTGACCAGTTCGATCGCCGTGGTGATGATGGCGATGAGCAAGAACGAGGCCACCGCGAGCCAGCCGATCAGGCCGACCGTGCCACGGGACATCGTGTTGTCGAACCAGTACCGAAAGCGTGCTCGATAACCGGGCCGTCGTGCCATATCCGGATTCCTCCCGATCGCTGCCATTCAGCGACATCCGTTGGATCCCCCGCAATAACGGAAACACTGTAGTGATGTCCGGCCGAAATGGACAGCTGGGGTTGATATTGGAATACTTCGATGAATGGAGAACCCTACCCGTCGCGACTTCCTCTCCGCGACGGCCGCCTTGACAGTGGCCTCCCTCAATCCGTCAACGGAGGACCATGAGGGGCAGATCCGCCCCCAGCGGCCCGAAAAGGAACTTCGGGATCTCCTCCGGGAGATCGACGCACGCCGCATCCAGGCCACCGTCATGCGGCTGGTCCAGTTCGGCACGAGGCACACCCTGTCCAGTCAGGACGATCCGGTGCGCGGCATCGGCGCGGCCACCGACTGGGTCTACGACACCATGCTCGGCATCGCGGCCACCTCGGGCGGGCGGATGACGGTCGAGAAGCAGACTTTCATCCAGCCCGTGTCGCCGCGGATACCCGTGCCCACACCCATCACCAACGTCATCGCCACGCTGCGCGGTGACGCGTCTCCGGAACGTGTTTATGTCGTGTCCGGGCACATCGACTCGCGCGTCACCGACGTCATGAACTTCACCAGCGACGCGCCCGGCGCGGACGACGACGCCTCGGGTTGCGCGGCAGTCATCGAGCTCGCCCGCGTCTTCGCCAACCGGGTGTTCAAGGGAACCATCGTTTTCGTCACGGTCGCGGGCGAGGAGCAGGGCCTGTACGGTTCGGCGCACATGGCCACGCAGATGAAGGCCGCCGGCGTCGACGTGCAGGGCATGTTCAGCAACGACATCGTCGGCGCGAGCTCGGGCTGGGACGGCACCCGCCCCGATCCGCAAACCGTGCGGCTGTTTGTGGAGGGCGTGCCCACCGCCGAGACGGCACAGGAGGGCGCCACCCGGCGGTCGGTCGGCGGCGAAAACGACGGCCCGTCAAGGCAACTGGGCCGGTTCGTCAAGGATGTCGCGGACAACGAGCACACTCGGATGCGGGTCAGGGTCGTCTGGCGGCGCGACCGATATCTGCGGGGCAGCGACCACGTATCCTTTTTGCAGCAAGGATATCCGGCCGCCCGGTTTACCGAGCCGCGCGAAAACTATAACCACGAGCACCAGGATGTCCGGTTCGAAAACGGCGTCCAGTTCGGGGATTTACCAGAATTTTGCGATTTTGAGTACGTAGCACGCGTGGCCAGAGTCAACGCCGCCGCGTTATGGTCACTCGCGCGGGGCCCGGGGACGCCGAAAGGCCTCAAAATCGTGGCCGGCACGCTGACCAACGACTCCACCCTTCGGTGGGACGCCGCCACCGATCCGGAGCTGGCGGGATACGAGATCGTCCACCGCGAGACCACCGAGCCCGACTGGACGCACGCCATCGACGTCGGCAACGTGACCACAGCAACGGTCGACCTCGTCAAGGACAATGTCCAATTAGGACTCCGTGCCTACGACCGGGCCGGCCGCCGCAGCCCGGTCGCCTTCCCGGTGCCGGTCTCCACCTAGCCGCGCGCGGGCTCGGCCACGGCGACAGGCCGGGCCCGCACCGCAAATTCGCCTGCGGACCCCTCGCATGCTGCGCAAAGATGCGTCCCATGTCGAAGGGCAGACTCTTGCCAGGATCGAGCACGAACTCAACCGGGGCCACACCTACCCCGCGTTGCAGCGTCTGGCCAGCCTTGCCGTCGCATACCCTGACGACTTCGACATCCGTGTGCGCCGGGCAGCGGTCAACCGGCAGATCGGCAATCTGGGCGAGGCCGGCCGCTGGGGATATCTCACCGAAGACGTTGAGCCCCAAGACATCGCGGCGTTCGAGCGCGCCTTCCCACGCCCAAAGCCGCGGCTTCTGGCGCTGAAACTTCCAGACGACCCCTTGCCGCACCTGGGGCCGGCCGCAAAGGCGCGCCTGCACGGGCTGACCGCCGCCGCCGAGCAGGACGGCGATGTCCCGGCTGGCTTCGCCCCGGGACCTGGCAATGGATGGTCGGACACACTGGTCACCGTCGGATGCGGCCTCACCGCTATCGTTGCGATCTTCGCCCTATTCGGCCTGGCCGGCTACGGGTTCCTCAAACTCGCCGACATCATCTAGCGACCTGCAGCGCTCGCCGGGCTGATGGTTCGCCGTGCGCCACGAGGGCGGGCGGACGATCCTGGCCGGGCAAAGCACGGCCGTACTGACGCTGCCCAACCGGGCCGATCAGGCGCAGGCCCAAAACATGCACGTCCGTCCGACGGGAGCGGGTCAAGTGCAGCCCCCGAGGGCGCACGGCCGCCCAACCGGGCCGATCAGGCGCGGGCCCAAAACATGCACGTCCGTACTGACGCTGCCCAACCGGGCCGATCAGGCGCGGGCCTCGATGGCGGTCAGGTCCCGCTCGGCGTATTGGCGGTGCGCCCACTCCTCGTTCACAACGGTCATGAGGCACCTGCGCACCGGATAGGCACCCGCCTCCGGGTAGCCCGGTGCCTGCACCGGCTCGGTCACGCCTTCCAGCGAGCCGTCGGTCAGCCCGGCCATCACGTCGCGGACGACGGCCATGCGGTCGGCGCGCAGCGCGAGCATCTCGTCGAGGCTGGGCTTGGCGGCCAGGTCACGCGGCACGCCCGGCTGGTCGGACATCTCGGTGTGCGGCAGGTCGAACGCGTGGTAAGGCGCCGGATCACCGAGTATCGTCCGCTTCACCCAGGCATCGGCCGCAAACACGAGGTGGCGCAACGTCTCGATGAACGACCATTCGTCGTCGACCCGCTCGTGCAGCAACTCGGGCGGCAGCCGCCGTGCCCGCTCGAGAGTCGACGGCCACAGCCCTTCGATGACGGCCCATGCCTCGCGAAACCCGTCGGCGTCGGTCGGCCGTAGCTTGAGTCGCTCGGGGTGGCGGCGGTCGAGTTCGGCCTCGAGCAGCGGCACCACGTCCACCCCGTTGAGCCTGAGGCTTTCCAGATATCCGTTGATCTCGACGTCCTTCGCCCACGCGCCACGGATTTTGACGCCCATCAGGTTCACGTTGGCGAACCGCGCGCCGGCGAGATTGACGTCCTCGAACCGGGATCCGCTCAGGTCCGCGCCGCTGAATTCAAGCACCGAATCAGCCTGCCACCACGCCCGAGCCCACGTCCAACCGATCATTACGCCCGACCCGAATCGCACGACCGACACCGAACTCAAGCACCCGATCAGCCAGCCACCACGCCCGTGTCCACGACCAGCCGACCCTCACGCCCGACCCGAGCCGCGCGGCCATCACCGCCGGAGCTCGGTCGCCTGTGCGACCGCCGGATGGCCCACTCCGCGACCGCCACATTGATCAGCCACCCGGCCCCCATCGCGATGGCACGGCCCGTCTCGTCGGGTGTGGTTTGGGCAAGCGCCCATGGCAGGTGGGTGAAGGCTTGCGTGCCGGCGCCGATGCCGATCGCGTATCCCCGGATCATCCACGCCCGGTGCCGGGTGAAGTCGCGCCGCCGGATCGCGAGCAGGCCGAGGACGATCGCGAACACCATCGCCGTCCCGAAGAAAAGGCGAAGCGCGGCCACGATCTCGCCGTCATTGGCGGGTACGTCGTAGAAGAGGGTCAT
The DNA here is from genome assembly GCA_044869915.1 of Allorhizocola sp. GTDB lineage: Bacteria > Actinomycetota > Actinomycetes > Mycobacteriales > Micromonosporaceae > Allorhizocola. The sequence goes on along the minus strand of JBIOYB010000344.1, from coordinate 1,038 downwards.
CCAGATCCCGGAAAGCGCCGCGGTCAGTCCACATGGGACGAGTAGCCGCCCGGCGATGCGATGCCAGCCTGGGCGTCGGCGACGGAACGCATTGTCAAACTGGAACGCGCCGAGAAGGCAGTAAACGCTTGCCCCGATGATGTGCAGTATCACGGGCACTGGCGCGTCGAAGAACCTGGCGTTGCCCTCGTTGACCTCGCCGCCACTGGCGAGCTGCGTCACTCGGAAGGCGCCCGCGGCCACAGGCACGAGACTCAGCACGATAAGTGATATGGGAACCCACCGATTGCCTCGAACAGTCATGCTCCGATCGTCCGGTGTGGGCGGTCGGCAATCATCGCCATTCAGGCCGGGATTGCGGGCCTTCGCTCAGCCTTTAGTACGAGTGGCGCGTCCGGCACGGCCGGTCTCGTATGCCCAGATCGCGATCTCCACCCGGTTGCGCGCGTTGAGCTTCGCCATCAGGCTCGCGATGTGTGTCTTGACCGTGCTGAGGCTGATGTGAAGCTCTCCGGCGATTTCGGTGTTGGTGCGCCCCGCGGCCACGGCCGTCAGCACCTGCTCTTCGCGCTCGGTGAGCGGCTCGACCGGTTGCCTGGGCGGCTTCGCCCGGGAGTCGTTTTCCACGAAGGCTTTCAGCAGCCGCACGGTGACGTTGGGCGCGATCAGCGCATCGCCCTTGGCCGCCGCGTGGATGGCCTGGGTCAGCAGCTCCGGCCCGGCCTCCTTGAGCAGGAAGCCCTTGGCGCCCGCCCGGATCGCGCCATAGACATATTCGTCCAGATCGAACGTGGTGATGACCACAACCGCGATCGGGTTGGCGACTCCCGGCCCGGCCAGGCGCTCCGTGGCCACAATCCCGTCCATCAGCGGCATCCTGATGTCCATGAGGCACACGTCGGGGCGCAGCCGAGGAATGCTCAGAACCTGTGGATCGGATGTCGAGAAGGGGCGTACCTTCTCGATGATCGGATTTGTTGGTTCGAGCAATGGCCGACGTTGACGCGTCGGTCGGGAAGGCACGCCAGTGCTTACTTT
>JBIOYB010000343.1:0-48940 GCA_044869915.1 Allorhizocola sp. | reverse complement strand
CTGGGTGTCGCGCTGGCGCTGAACAATCTGGGCTACGTGCTGTCGATGATGGATGACACCGGCGCGGCCCTGGAGCATCTCACGCGTGGGCTCTCGGTGGCCAGGGCCCTGGACAGCAGCCGGATCGAGGCGGCTGTGTTGCGTACCATAGGAAATGTCCATCATCATGCCGGAGACCACAAGCAGGCCTTATATTTTCTGCAGCAGGCGTTGGACATCAAGCGGCAGGTCCACGACGACAGCTATCAGGTCGAGGCGCTCAACGACCTGTCCGCGATCCACGCCCACGCCGCCGATTGGGACGCCGCCATCGCCGCGGCCAAGCAGGCTCTGAGTCTGGCGCGCACGCTCGACGATCGGCATCTGGAGTCCGCGGCCGGCCTCTGCCTCGGGCGGGCGCTCACCGGCCGCGGCGACCTGGCGGCCGCTGCCGGCGCGTTGGGCGAGGCGCTGGCGCTGCGCCGCCGGATCCCCGACGAGTTCGAGGAGGCCCTGCTGTATCAGGAGTTGGCGGTGCTGGCCGAGCGGCGTGGCGACCACGCCGAGTGCCGGTCGCTGCGCCGCGACGCCATCGCCCTTTACGAAAGCGCGAACGCGGCCGCCGAAGCGGCCGCGCTGCGCGGCTAGGTCTGGTTGGCCCCGATGGTGTTGTGGCAGGAGTCGGCCTTGATGGTGGCTCCGGAGATCGAGGTGATCCGCGTGGTGAACCACTCTTGGCCCTCCGCCAGTTGGTCGACGTGGAAGTAGATCGGGATCGTGGTGCTCAGCTGCCCCGCCGGGATGACGCCGTTGCCCTGCGCCGGACTGTAATCGCCCGGGTAGCTCGCCGTCCCCGGCAGCAGCTTGTAGGTGAAGCCCACAGCGGCCAGGGCCGGTTGGCTCAGCGTGATCCGCGCCTGCCACGGCAGCGGGTCCTCCCAGCTCTCCCGCACGCACATCAGCACTGCCTGCGGTAGGGTGGAGCCGTTGTCGGCCTTGAGGGTGAAGGTCACCGCGTCGTCCACAACGCCGAGTCGTTCGACCTCGATGGTCAGCTTCCACGGGGCGGTCTTGGACGCACCCGGCTTCGCCGTGACCTTCAGAAATGTCGGGGCCGTCTCGACCTCGAAGGCCGATGCGTCGCCCGAGACCAGATCCTGATAGTCCGTCTCGCCGCAGCCACCCCGGTCGATTTGATACTCCACGACTTGGCCCTCTTTGACGTCCATGCTGGACCCCTTGATGTCGACCGGGCCGCACGCCGCCGGCGCCGCCGAGGCGTCCAAGAGCACCACACCGGTCACCGCCAGAAGCACCGCCGCGACGGATCCACGCCAGATGTTCATCTCCGCGTCCTCCCTGTCAGGTTTGCTTTGGCGCCTGTCTATCGGCCCGCTGTTGCACCGATGTTGTGGCGCGCCCTCCGGCTGTCCAGTGCTGTCCAGACCCGTCCAGGATCGGCTGTACGCGCGCAGGGGAGAGCCCACGATGGAGCCGGCCCCCTCACAGATTGACAACTGATGATGAAGTCGTTCACCACGCTCAGCGGCCCGGACACCGTGCCACCGGCGAAACCGGCCGCACCGACATGCAACAGCATCACTACGACCAGGGCGGACGTGTTCTGGCCCGAGACGGCCGACAACGTCCAGGTCACGGGCTACCACCTGCGACAGCTGGCCGGACCATGGCCCGCACCGGGACGGATGTCACCCTGACACCGGCCATCTACCACGCCACCCTCGGGCCGGGGGGACAGGCGACGCTCGGTTTCCCAGGCACGTCATCCGGCCCGACCTTCCAGCCGCCGACCGGCTTCACGGCCAACGACGCGCCATGCGCGCAGGGGTGAGCGATGGACGACTTGAATTAGGACTCGAATCAGCACTCAAATCAGGACTCGAATCAGAGGGGATCGGCGCGCCCCGCACCACAGCCTCGGTGCGGGGCGCACCGGCTTTTTCCTTGCGCAACCGCATGACCCGGTGGCTATGCTGCATCGATCGAACGTCATGTGCGTGCTCGCCGGGAGCCGGATCGCCCCATCGAGGCGGCCCGGCTCGGCGTAGTGCGCTCGCTGCAGGACCTCGCGCTCGTGCTGCGCGAGTTGCGCCGCCGCCACGCCCGCCTGCGCGGGACGGCCGAACTGACCTATCGCGAGCTCGCCGCCCGCACGGGTTGGTCGCACGGCATCATCGGCGAATACCTGGCCGGGCGGATCCTGCCGCCCACCGATCGCTTCGACGCGCTGATCCGGCTGCTCGGCGCGACACCGGAGGAGCAGGGCGCGCTGGCCACCGCCAGGGATCGGGTGGAGGAGGGCCGGCGGAGCCCGGCGGCCGCGGCCGCCGGCGGTGCCACTGTGCCGCGCCAGCTTCCGGCCGAGGCGTTCGGCTTCAGCGGCCGCGCCGGGCCGCTCGAGGAGCTCGACGCGCTGCTGTCCCACGGCGCACCCGGCCGGGCGGTGGTCATCTCGGCGGTCTCCGGCACCGCGGGCGTGGGCAAGACGACGCTGGCGGTCCGCTGGGCACATCGGGTGGCCGACCGCTTCCCCGACGGACAGCTCTATGTGGACCTTCGCGGTTATGACGAGGATTCTCCGATACCGGCCGCGGACGCGCTGGCCCGCTTCCTGCGCGGCCTGGGCGTCGCGGCGTCCGACATCCCGGCCGAGCTCGACGAGCGGGCCGCGCATTACCGCACGCTGCTGGCCGGCCGCCGGATGCTCGTGCTGCTGGACAACGCCTCGGGCGTCGACCATGTGCGCCCGCTGCTTCCCGGCACCCCGACGTGCCTCGCGCTGATCACCAGCCGCAGCAATCTGGCCGGGTTGGTGGCCCGCGAGGGCGCCCGCCGGATCGACCTCGACGTGCTCGGCGAGGCCGAGGCGGTCGCGTTGCTGCGCGCGGTGATCGGCTCGCAGGTGGACGCCGACCCGGGCGCGGCCGCGGATGTCGCGCGCCTGTGCGCGCATCTGCCCTTGGCTCTGCGCATCGCGGCTCAGATCGCGGTCGCGCACCCGGCGATGACCCTGGCCGAGCTCGCCGATGACCTGCGCGACGAGGCGCGCCGGATCGACCGGCTCAGCGTGCCCGACGATCCGCGCACGGCGGTCCGGAGCGTGTTCTCGTGGTCGTTCAACTGCCTTTCGGCCGAGGCGGCGCAGGCGTTCACCCTGCTGGGTCTGCATCCGGGGCGGGAGATAGACGTGCCCGACGTGGCGGCGCTCGCCGGCTGCGGCCTCGCCCAGGCGCAGGCGGCCGTCGACGAGCTCGCCCAGGCACACCTCATCGAGCCCACCGGCGGCGGCTCCTTCACGATGCACGATCTGCTTCGCGCGTACGCCAAGGAGAACGCCCCGATGACACGGACCCCGCTGACCCGGCTGTTCGACCACTACACGCGCACGGCCGGCGCCGCGGCTGACGCGCTTTTCCCGCACGACCGGGTGGGGCGGCCGGAGGTCGTGCCCCCGGCCGCCCCACTGTCCTGGTTGGACAGACACCGGGCCAATCTCGTGGCGATAGCCGGGTTCGCGGCCCGCGACGGCTGGCCCCGGCACGGCGTGGACCTGTCACGCATCCTGTGGCGATACTTCGAGGTCGGCGGGCACTACGCGGAAGCCCTCGCGGTGCACACCGCCGCCGACGTCGCCGCTCAGGGCGGTGCGCCGACCGTGCTGGCCAACCTCGGCAACGTGCACTGGTGGCTCGGCGACTACCGGGACGCGCTGGCCTACTTCCAGCAGGCGCTGGCCGGCCATCGCGCGGCCGGCGACCGCGACGGCGAGGCCCGCGCGCTGGCGCGGCTCGGCGTCGTGCACGAACGCCTCGGCGACTACGAGCCCGCGCTGGCGCGGCTGGACGAGGCGCTGGCCCGCTATCGCGCCGACGGCAACCGGCACGGCGAGGGTGTGCAGCTGGTCAACCTCGGTGCGCTGCATCGCCGCTGCGGCCGTTACGCGGAGGCGGCCGCGCATCACGAGCTGGCCGCACGCATCTTCACGGAGGTCGGCGACCGGCGGCTGGAGGGTTACGCGCTGGGCAACCTCGGCGCCGACTGTCGCCTGCTGGGCCGGCATGCCGAGGCGCTCGACCATCTCGAGCGGGCGCTCGAGCGGTGCCGGGAGTCGGCCGATCCCGGCGGGCAGGCCAGTGCGATCGCCGCGATCGCCGCGGTCCACCTGGCGACGGGGGAGCACGAGTCCGCATTGGACGGTCTGCGGTCGGCGCTCGAGATGAGCCGCGAGACCAGCGACCGCGGCCTGGAGACCGAGGTGCTCAACGATCTGGGCGAGACGCTGCGCGCTTTGCACCGATACGCGTCCGCATTGGATCATCACGAGGCGGCGCTGGCGCTCACCGAGCGCACGGGCGACCCGTTCGAGCGGGCACGCGCCCTGGACGGCATGGCGCACGCGCGCCGGGGCGAGGGCGAGCTCGCACCGGCGCGTGAGCTGTGGCAAGAGGCGTTGGACAGCTATGCCCGGCTGGGCGTGCCGCAGGCGCAGACCGTGCGCGACAACCTCAGCAGGGCAGCCCGTTTATCGTGATGTCGGTGGGCACGTCGGTCGATGGGGCCAGTGCCGTCCATCCGAAGGCCACCGTCTGCCCCGATTGGATCTTCTTTATCCAGCTCGCGGGGGTCGCCACGGCGTCGTATGGGTTGGCCTGAACCAGCTGGGCGGACCACACGCCCACGTTTCGCGTCGGCACCTGGAACGTCCAATGCGCGGTCCAGCCGTCGATGGCCGGGCCACGGTTGGTGATGCGAAGGTCGGCGTTGAAGCCACCGTGCCACTGGCTGAGCACTATGTATTGGCAGGTGAAGGGGGACGGCACGGCGGCGTGCGCGGGAGCGGCAGCGATCAGTGATGCCGCGGCGGCGGAGGAGGCGATGATCCGGGACAGCGCGGTGAACACGGCCACACTCTATGGCCTACTGTCAATGCGCCACCGTGCGGTGGACGGCTAGGCGCTGGGCAAACGGGAGGGCCAGCAGCGCCAGCAGGCCAAAGGCGTCGAACAGCACCGTGAGGCCGACGGCGAGGGCTACCACGATGTTGACCGCGATCCCGCGCCGGACGCTCTGCCGCGAAAGCTCGGCGGCGCCTGGGCGCCGCAGGCGCGGACGCGCGTCGATCCACAGGCCCATGGCGAGCCCGGCCAGCGAGAGAAACATGAGGTTGCAGGCGTAGAGGACGTCCGGCACGCGCGGGTCGCCGGCCTCGAGTGCGGCGGTCGTGACCGGCATGACCACGATGCCGAACAGCCAGAACATGTTCAGCGTCATCAGCGTGCCGTCGACCCGTTCGACCAGGTCGAACAGGCGATGGTGGATCCGCCAGTAGCCCGCGATGACCACAAACGACAGCACGAACGGGAACCAGACCTCGCTGTCCCTGTACCAGGCCGGGTCCTGCGCGGCGTGCTCGGCCACCGGCAGGACCAGCAGGGTGAGCGCGATGGCCACGCCCGCGTCGGTGAAGTTGGGCACCCGCTCAGACGACCAGGACTGCATGGTCGATGAGCTTAGTCGCTTTTGTCCTGCCTCCAGGACAGCGGGCCGGGCAGGTCGACCCGGTGGGCCCGGGTCTTCGAGTTCCACGACCAGCGGCCAATCTTGATGCCCCACGACGAAAACCCGTGCTGCGTGAAGTGGAATCGGAACGGGCCTAATCGCTTCATCTTCCGGAAGAAAATCGGCATGGCGCATCGATGCCCGCCGAGCAGCAGGGTTAAACGTCGGGCAGGGTTGGAGGTGGACTGCCGCGGGTACATTTTGGTACATGACCATCAATGGGATCCTCAGCGCTCTCCTGATCGGAATCCTCGTCGGGACCCTGGGCCGCCTGATCCTGCCCGGCAGGCAGAGCATCGGCGCCATCTCGACGGTCGCTGTCGGCATCGGATCGGCCTTCTTGGGCACCTGGGTGGCCCGATATTTCGGCGTGGACGACAGGGCACCGGCCGCCTTCGACTGGGCGGCGGCCAACTGGCACTTCACCTGGAGCTGGGCCGAGTTGGGGGTCCAGGTCCTGGTCGCGGTCGTCGGCATCGCCATCGCCGCGGCGCTCATGAACATCGTCGCCTCCGATGAGCACCGCGAGCGGGCGCGCAACCGGCGCTCGCGCAGCAAGTCCTGAGCCAATATCCTTTTATGAGATCTGCTCGGCCCGCGCGTCTCTACGTGACAGAGGCAGGTGAAGGGAGGATCGCCTCGTGGACTATCCGCAGGCGTGACACGGCCACTGTCGCGGTCGCAGCCGTTCGACGACGTCTACCGTTCGCATGCGGCCACCGTGTATCGATACTGCCTGTCCCAGGTGGGCAGCCCGCACGACGCAGAGGACCTCGCGTCGGAGGTCTTCGTGTCCGCGTTTCGCGAATATGAGCGCACCCGGCCCGATGCCGCGCTGCCCTGGCTGCTGCGCATCGCCCGCAACACCGTCATCGAGCACTATCGACGGCGGGCCCGCCGCGGCAACGTGCTGACCCGCATCCTGGGCCGGGTCACCGAGGAGGGCCTCGACGCCGACCTCGAAACCGGCGCTGAGGCCGAGGTCGTGCTGCGCGACGAGATCCGGCTGGCGCTCGCGGCGATGGGGCGCCTGCGCCCGCGCGACCGCGAACTGGCCGGCATGCGCATCGCGGCCGGACTGTCCTACGGCGAGATCGGGCGGGTGCTTTCCATTTCGGAGCATGCGGCGACGGTCGCCACCCACCGCGCCGTCGAGCGGTTGCGCGCCATCATCGAGCGCACAGGGGCGCGTAAATGAAGTTTGACCCGGATCGGATGCGGGTGCTGTTCGAGGAGATCCCGGCGCCGGACAGCCTCGACCGCTGGCGAGTCGAGCCCCGCGCGCACGCCCGCTCCCGCCCTATGGCCGTGGCAGCCGCCGCGTCGGCCCTGGTGATCACCCTGGTCACTGCCGTGCTTTTTGATTTTTCTGGTACGCGGAGGGAGCCCACGAATCCTCCTACGAGCACTGAGCCCGTCCGGTCGGCTTCCGCGGCGGCGCAAACGCGCACATATCGGGGCGACCTCGAGGTCACCACGGCGGGGGCGGTGATCAGTGATCTGGTGGTGACGGGCACGATCCTCGTCGAGGCGCCCAATGTGACCCTGCGGCGCGTGCGCGTGGCGCGCGAAAGCGACGGGACCTGGGCAGTGCGCCAGCTGCCCGGCGCGACCAACCTGACCATCGAGGACAGCGAGATCGGCGGCGACGGCCGGCACACCGTCCAACGTGGAATAGCGCAGGAGGCCGACGGGCTCGTGGTGCGCGGCACCGTCGTGCGCGCGGTCCAAGTGGGCATCACCGTGCTGACGCGGGCGACCGTCGAAAACACGCGGATCGTGGACCTGCTGCACACCGACAAGGGGTTTGGGCTGGTGTGCCACGGCGACGGCAGCCAGATCACGATTAGCGGCAGCACCATCGTCGTGCCGTCGCAGGCCGATGCGGCCGTCGCGCTGAACGCAGACAACGGTCCCATCGTCGGCGTCCGCCTCGTCGGGAACGTCCTCGGCGGCGGGCGCAGCACGCTGCACTCGGGCGGGTCCACCGAGGTCGAAGTCACGGGGAACCGGTTTCGCCGGCAGGCCGAGCCGGTGCGCTGGGACACCGGCAGCCCCAAAGTCTGGTCCAACAACACCTGGGAAGACACGGGGGCGGCGGTAAATCTGTGAGATCCGGTTTCAGATCGGGTGCCGCCCGGTGTCGAGACTGAGCCTGCCGCTGGTCCACCGGCCCAGCATCCGGTCGAGGGTGGGCAGCGCCGGCCCCTTGGTGTTGTGCAGATACAGCGCGATCGGCGTGTCGAACAACCGGTAACGGTGCATGTATTTGACGGCGTCGGCGTCGATCCCACCGTCACGTGCCACCTCGGCGGGCGGCAGATCGTTTTGCGGGACGACGCACAACGCCGGCCGCCCGATCGGGCCGGGCACCAACGCCACCGCGAGCACCTCGGGCCAGGCCAGGTGGACGATTGACGAGCGGCCGAAGGCGGGCTGGAAGTCGACCCCACTTGTCGTGAACGTGACGGCCGGACTGTGCGCGAGGTCCTGCGCGCGCCACACAATCAGATCGGTTGTGCTGTCCATCGCCAGCCAGGTGCCCGCGGCACATGCCGCCCAGCACGCCCCGACCGTGACCAGTCCCGCCGCGACCGGGTCAAAGACGCCGAGCCGCCCGACCAGCCCGACGGGCACGGCGACGGCAAGAAGTGTCCAGGCGTGCGGCCGCAACCGCGGATACTTCGACTCGAGCACCCGGACGAATCCGCCGCTCAGCGCGATCGCCCCGGCCCACACGACAAACGTGCGGCCGAATCGGTCCGGCCCGCTCAACGCGATGGTCGTCATCACGTAACCTGCCAGCAGCCAGGCGAGCACTCCAGCGCTCAGCTTGGCCACGAGGCCGGCACCGGTGCGGGGGCGATAGGACAGCGAGCGGTCGTCAGCCATCCCGATATCCTGCAACGCACGCGCCGCCCTGACCAGCCCTTCATGCCGTGCCTGCCACGGGCCACCGCTCCGCGGCCGCCCGGCAGGCCACGCTCGCCCCGATCGGCATGCCGTGGCAACCTCTTGCCCACCCGACGCGCGAAGATCCGCGCCTTTCGGGGAAATGGTGGGGTCGGACCGGCTCGGGTTCAAGCCTGCCGGACCGCGATATCTCCCGGGGCGGATGCGGCGCTCGGACGCCATCCTGGCCGCCATCGAGCGCCGCTATGCGAAACCGTTGGGCGAGAAGGCCTACGCCGGATTCGAGCACTCGTCCATGGTCATAGTCCAAGCCGCTCGCTCGCCAAAGCGTTCCCCTCCACCCGAGCCCTGATCTTGGCGAACGCGATGTCGCGCGATGTCGACATGTCGTCGGCGAAGGGCGCGAACCCGCAGTCGTCGCACGTCCCGAGCTGGTCGAGCGGGATGTATCGGGCCGCGAGCAAAACACGATCGCGCACCCGTTCCGGTGTCTCCACCACCGGATCGATGGGATCCGTGACGCCCACGAAGACGCGCTGTCCACTGTGGAGGTTGTCGCGCACGACGCCGAGCACGCGCTCGGGGTCGGCCTCGCTCGCCAGCTGGAGGTAGAAGTTGCCCACGTTGGTGCGGAACAGCTCCGGCAGCAGCCCGGCGTAGTCCACGTCGGCGCTGTGCGTCGAGTCCTGGTCGCCGCCCGGGCAAGTATGCACGCCTATCCGTTGGCGCTCCTCGTCGGTGAACCGCTCGAGGACCCGATTGTTCAGGCCCACCAACGCCTTGAGCATCCCTCCGCTGGGATCGAGCTTTATCGACAGCCGTGCCTCGGTGAAGTCCAGTTGCACGCAGTGCGCCCCGGCCCGCAGACTGCGCCGGATGTCCACCTCCGCCTCGGCGACAAGATCTTCTTCAAAGGCTTCTTTTGGGTACCCGGGGACGCCCGCCGCCGGATAAAACAGGCTCAGCAGCGAGGGTGCGATGACGGCCTGCTTCACGGGCACGCTCGCGTAGCGCCGGGCGGCGGCGAGGTATTTGTCGGCGTAAACCGTGTAGTGGAACGGCCCTTCGACGAGCCGCGGCAGCTGGCGCGTGTGCCCGTCGGCGAACGGCACGATGGCGCCCTCGCCATCGAACTGCTTCGACCCGTTGATCGGATAGGTGGCGAAGCTCGGCTTGGTCTGCTCGCCATCGGTGATGACCGGTGATCCGGTCGCCTCAAACCGCTCGATCGTGTCCCGCAGTGCGGCTTCGTCCGAGTCCGCGGACGGCAGGCGTGGGATACTTCCGATCGGCTCCGTAGGTAGGCTCATGAATACAAGCCTATCAATGCATGTCATGCTCAGCGAGCACACAGACTTCACGCCTACGGTGGATTTCATGCAAGAGCCGAGGGCACGACGCGTCGTCGACGCACTGCGCGAGCTGGGCGTTCCGGCCCACCTGGCGCAGCCGCGGGCGGGCGTTTCACAATTTGGGATCAGGGTCGCGCTGCCGGACGGGCGCGAGGCCATCTGGGACACCGACGGCACTGCCGGTCTCGAGGCGCAGGTGCTGCGCGACGGCGTGCTGGTCGGGTTTGTGCCGAACATCGCCGGTTCGGACGGTTTCACCGAGCAGCAGACCATCGACGCCATCGCGCGCACCGACTATGACCGGCCCATCGCGACCCAGCGCCGCGAGGCCCCGCCGCCCGCCCAACCCCTGCCCCGTGAGGGCGGTTTCTTCCGGCGTTTCATGGAGGGCCTGCGCGAGTAGCCCTCCATCGGCGAGGCCGGCGTTTCATGGAGGCCTGCGGGAGTAGCCCTCCTTCAGCGAAGCCGGCGCTTCATGGAAGGCCTGCGGGAGTGACCCTCTCACAATCGGATTGGCAAGCGGCGTTCACCACGACCCGCTCCAAATCCGTCAGGAACTGTCCGATCTGGACAGACGATAGGCTCCGGGCGTCGGCGGTCAGCACGACCGTCAGCGTGCCCGCCGCCGGCTCGACCCGAAGGCAGAAGCGGCAATTGAGCGGCGCGTGTGGCTCGACGGCCAGCGTGCTCTCGCCGAGCGCGGCGACCATGGCCGCCGGATCCGGCACGATGCCCGGCTCGGTGTCCACTGTGGACCGCATATCGTTGAAGCAGCAGAACGGGTTTATCACGGTGCCCCGCTCGCGGCCCACCTCCGCCCGGGTCGCGTCGAGCGCGGCCTGGTCGTAGTAGGCCCGCCGATAGCCCAGCAGCGCCGCCTGCCACGTGCGCGTGACCAGTTCGTCAAAGGCCGGCGCGTCCGACAGGTCCACCACGACCAACCCGAGCTGGGCGAGCATCCCCACGATATCGGCGTGGCCGGCCTGAAACCTGTTGTTCACCAACGTGTGCAGCGCGCACATGCGATGGCCGGTCCACGAGCCGATCAGCCCCACGGTCGCGGCCAGCAGCACGGTCGTCGTGCTGACCCGGTGCCGTGCCGCGATCGCCCGCGCGGCGCCGTCGAGCGCCCGCGAGGTGAGCACGGCCTGATGGTTGGGGGGCTCCGGGGGCGTGCCCGCGGCGGGGAACATCGCCGGCGGCATGGACCGGAAGGCGCCCGTCCAGTAGTCGACCGCGCGCCGCGTGCGGTCGGCCCCGGACACCGCCTGCGCGCGGGCGAGGTCCAGCGGTTGCAGCTCGAGCGCGGGCAGCGCCGAACCACGCAGGAGCAGCCGCAGGTCCCGCGCGACCACCTCGGCGCCCTGCCAGTCGGTGGCCGTGTGGCAGAAGACGAGCACGATCTGGCGCACCGCGCCGTCCTGTGTGACGAGGCCCACGCGCAGCGGCCATTCGTCCGGGTAGGCGAACGCCGGCCCGGCAAGAGACGCCTGAACTTCGGCGGCCACACCGCCCTCCACCACCTCGATGGGCAGCCGCCCGAGGCGCGCCACCTCCTGCGCCGGCCCGGCTTCGATCTCGATGATGCGCGTCCGCAGCGACTCGTGCCGCGACACCAACCCGCCGATCGCCTCGGCCGCCCGCCGCACGGACACAGCCGGCCGCCGGGGCGCCGCTAGCACCATCGGGATGTTGAAGTGGCCGGGCGGGTTGCGCCCGATGGCCTCCCACATGCCCCGCTGACCCCACGTCAACGGGGCGGTGCCCGCCCGCTCCCCGGCGAACTCGGCGTGCACGCGATAACGACCTGTAAACCGATCTGCCTCGCGCATGCGGACACGATACGGTCGCGGCCGCCTCGTTTACAGTGCGACTATGACCTTTACCGAGGGCGTGCGGCGCTACTACGACAACAACGCCGCCGCGTTCGAGCGGCTGGGCCAGGGCGGCGCGTCCATCCATCGCGCCGTCTGGGGGCCGGGCGTCACCACGCGCGCCGGGGCCTTCCACCACGTCGACGAGCTCATCCTCGCGGCACTTCCGGCGGGTGTCGCCAAGCCCACGGTGGTCGATCTGGGCTGCGGGCTGGCCGCCAGCCTGCTTTACCTGGCCGACCGGGTCGACATGACTGGCGAGGGGGTCACGCTCAGCCCGGCCCAGGCCGCCCGCGCGGCGGAGCTGATCGCCGAGACGGGCGCGGGCGAGCGGGTCCGCTGCCGGGTGGGCGACTTTCTGGCCCTGCCCGACGACCTCACCGGCGTGGCCGACGTGACGTTTTCCATCGAGGCGTTCATCCACAGCCCCGACGCCGGCCGCTACTTTGAGCAGGCCGCGCGCACCCTGCGCCCCGGCGGCAGGCTCATCGTGTGCGACGACTTCCTCACCCCCAAGGCGGGACGCGAGACCGGCGCGACGCCCAAGGGCGAGCGCTGGCTGGCCGAGTTCCGCGGCGGGTGGCACGCCGGCTCGCTGCTCACGGTCGACGAGGTGCGCGAGGTGGCGGCCCGGCACGGGCTGACCCTCGTGCGCGACCTGGACCTGACCGCCCATCTGGAGCTGCGCCGCCCGCGCGATCGCTGGGTCAGCCTGATGCTCGCGCTGGGCCGCCCATTGCGCCTTTCAGGCGACTATTGGCAGTCGCTCGTGGGCGGCAACGCCCTGCAGCACGCCCTCATCCACGGCCTGCTCAGCTACCGGTTCCTCGAGCTGGTTACAGTGCAGGCGTGACTGGCGCGCCCCACCCCTCGGATACCCTGCTGGACACGGTGCTGCAGATCCTGCGCGAAGCGGGCAAGGCACTCTCGCCGGCCGATATCCGGAAGGTGTTGCAGGCCAAGGGGATGAGCCGGCTCGCCGCCGACAATGCGTGGGTGGCGGTGCAAAAGGACGTCAAGGCGCACGAGTTCGTGGCGATCGAGGGCAGCCGCTACCGTTGGATCGCCGACGAGCTGGCCGAGCTGTCCCCGGCCGAGGCCCTTGAGCTGCTGCTCGAGGACGGGCTGGCCGGCCCGCGCCGGACGGCGCTGGTCAAAGTGATCCGGGCGGCTCTGTCGGTACCCTCCAAAAAAGACAATCCGGAAGACGCGGCGAGGCGGCGGCAGAGTGAGATAGACAGCGCGCGGCGCCTGGCCGAACTGGCCAGCGAGGTCGAGGAGCTGATCGCCAACGAGACCGAGCCGCCGGTGATGATCCGTCAGGTGCGAGCATGGGTGAAGCGCAGCGGGCTCGACCCGGTGGGCCAGGCGGGCGAAACAACCAGGTTTGACCGCAAAAAGCATCAGTCCATTGTGGGCAGGATTCGCGACGGAGCGTCGGTGGTTGTTGTCCGGCCCGGGTATATCTGGAAGCGCGGCAGCGAAGAAGATGTGCTCCTGGGCAAGGCAGTGGTTGAGGAATAGTCGAGGAATAGTCGAGGAATAGGTGACCCCTTTGAAGAACGGATACGGGCTTGATTTCGGCACCTCGACCATATTTGTCGCCTCCGACGGCGGCGTGGTGCCCATCGGCGAGACCTATGCGTGGATGCCGTCCCTGGTGGCCCGCGCCGACGACGGCTCGGTCGTGGTCGGCGAGCCGGTCTTCGACATGGCGCCGGAGCAGGTGGTGAGGTCCGTCAAGCGGTTCATCACCGAGGGCCGCACGTTCGTCCAGCTCGACACGCCCACCGGCACGCGCGACATCCGCGCCGACGAGCTGATGGTCGAGATGCTGCGCGAGTCGGCCCGGCGGGCGTTGTCGAACGGGCTGGATCTCGAAAAGAGTCCCACGCTGCTGGGCTGCCCCGCGATGTGGGACGGCGCGCAGCGCAAGCGCCTGCACGAGCTGGCCCGCCAGGCCGGGCTCCAGGTGACCCTCGGCGATCTGGTCGACGAGCCGGTCGCGGCCGGGATCGCGTGGCTGTCGGCGGTTCCGGCCGATTTCGCGGGGCCCGCACGGGTGCTCGTGTTTGACATGGGCGGCGGCACGCTCGACGTCGCGGTGCTCGAAGTGCTTGGGCCGCAAGAAGTTTCGGTGCTCGCGGCGCTGGGCGTGGCCGAGGCCGGTAACAGCCTCGACGAGGCCATCGCGGTGGACCTGGAGTACACGCTGGCCGCGGCCGGCGTTGACGTGCGCATGCTGGAGCGGCCCAAGCGCGCCCGCGCGCGGCTTCGCTACGCGGCGCAGGATGTCAAGATCAGCCTGAGCAGCGTGCCGGTCGTGGACGTCAAGCTGCCCCGGCGCGAGTTCGGCATCGCGTCGATACCCTACACGCGGGCCCACCTCAACGACGTGTTCTCGCCGCAGATGGACCGCGCCGAGGTCTATGTGACGACGGCGTTGCGCATCGCCTGCCTGCCAAGCGCCGAGTCCATATCCGATTTGGTGCAGATACCGCTTGAGGAGCTCACCGAGCAGATCGACGTGGTGGTGCTCTCCGGCGGGATGAGCCAGGTCCCTTACGTCACCGAGCGGCTCCGGCGGCTGTTCCCCGAGAGCACGCGCATCGAGCTCGCCTGCGGCTCACCCGAAAACGCCGTCGCGACAGGGCTGGCAAAGGCGCCCGGCTATGGGCGGGTCAACAAATACCGGCCGGCGTTCGACATCCTGCTGCAGTGGGAGGGCGAGGAGCGGACCGTCTACGAGGCCTACACGCCGCTGCTGGAGATGCGCCAGATCGCGCAGGGCTCGGGCGACCTGCGGTTCATCCGCACGGGTCGGGAGCTGAAGCTGCCGAGCCGGGGCACGGGCCGGTTGCGCGTCGTCTCGCACTCGGGCGAGGGCGTGCGGGCGGAGCTGAACGGCTCCAATTTGGACGGTTTCGAGGTCGTGCTGAGCGCCGAGGACTTCGAGTTCTCCATCTCGCCCAGCGGGCGCATCGAGCTCAGCGACGCCAAGGGCGACTATCACGGGCACCTTGACGGTTGGCAGACTCCCGCACCGGCGGTGCCGCGACAGGTCAGCCGAGGTCGCGCGGCAGCGACTCGACCCAAGCGGTAAAGGTTTTGGCGAGCGGGCGCACGGCCGGCTCCGAGTGGGCGTAGTAGAGGACCGGCGCGCCGGTGCCCCCGGCGCGCAGGTCCAGCAGCGCCTGGTCGCCGTCGGCCTCCAGCCAGAAGTCGGCCACGCACAGCGTGCCATCGCCATCGAGGACAGGATGCGCGAACGGGTGCTCGGAGGTCACCTGAAGCGTGTCGCCGACCATGAGCTCGCTGACGCACGTCAAAAACGCGCGATAATCGGGCGGGAACGTCACGCCCAGCTCGCGCTCCAATGTGGACACTGCGTCGGCGTCCAGGCCCGGCTCGCACACCTCCACTTGGTCAAGGTTGGCCTTCAGGAAGCGGGCAAAGCGCGGAAAGTGCTGCGCCAAGCCCGAAATCACCGGCCCGAGCCGCTCGGCGCGCACCTTGTCGGCGGCCTTCTTCTCGCGCACGAAGCGCTCGAACGCCTCATCCCAGCCGCGCTGATAGCGATCCGACCGCTGATAGGCCACGCCCAGCCCGTCCAGAGCCGCGCACGCGCCCGCCTGGCTCGCCAGCGCGCCCCGATTGGCGTCTTCGGCCGCGCCGCTGGGCTTGAGCCGCAAGAAGACGCCGGGCTTGCACACCCGCTTGAGGTCGCCCTCGTGCGCCGCCCACCAGGCCAGCCACTCCTCGGGCGCCGTCCTGCCCTCGGCCAAATCGCGAAGCTCGGCCGCGTATCGGCTCAATCCGGGATCCTGATCAGACACGCTACCTTCATATCATCTCGCAGAACGACACCAACTCCCGCAAGGGGATCACCCGGCGCGGCGAGGAAGAGATTGAGGCATACAGCGGCTTCGAAGCGCATGTGTGCAAGGTAAGGCATCGGGGCCGGGGGCGCTGACCCGCGCGGGTTCAGTGCGGATGTGCGGCCGCGGCGTCGGCGAGGGCGGCCTCGAGTGCGCGGGCGACCTGTTTGGTGAGCTCCTCGGGCGAGGATCCGAGCCGGGCGCAGGTGTGCTCCAGCGGGCCGTCGAGCCAGAGGGAGGCGAGGCCGTGGGCGAGCGCCCAGATGGTCATGACGAACGGGCCCGCGTCGCCGGGCGGCACGACCTTGTGGCGCTGGCATTCGACCACGACCTGCACGACGACGTCGAGTGCCGAATCGGCGGCGGCCTTGTCTTCCATGTGTTTTTTGGAGTGTGACAGCTCCGGGCGGAACATGAGCTGGAAGTGCGCCGGCTTCTCGCGCGCGAAAAGCACGTAGGTCTCGACGAGCGCGCGCAGCGCGTCGCGCGGGCCGGCGGCCTCGGCGCGCGCCGCTCGCATCCGGCCGCCGAGCAGCTCGAATCCCTGTTCGGCCAGTGCCGCGAGGAGCGCGGCCCGGTCGGCGAAGTGGTGGTATGGCGCGCCCGGGCTGACGCCGGCCTCGCGGGCCACCCGGCGCAGGCTCACCGCGCCGATCCCCTCCGCCTCGATGAGCTGCACGCACGCGCCCAGCAGCTCCTCGCGCAGGGCGCCGTGATGGTAGCTGCTGCGTGACCTCGTAGCCGACACGACCTGAGCGTAAGGCCGGCCGTCCTCTTGACGAACCACGCCCGTCAGTCTATACACTGTTCATATTCTAATCAGTGCTTAGATTGGTATGAGCTGATGTCAGATCTCGTCCTCGTCACAGGCGCGTCCGGCTACATCGCCGGGCACTGCGTCCGGGAACTCCTCGAACACGGCTATCGCGTGCGCGGCACCGTCCGCGACGCCAGCGCCGAGCACCGCGTGGCGCACCTTCGCGAGATCGCCGATCGCACCGGCGGCTCGCTCGAGTTCGTATCGGCCACATTGGACGATGACCGTGGCTGGGCGGAGGCCGTGCGCGGCTGCAAATACGTGCTGCACGTGGCATCCCCCGTGCCGCCCGGCCCGCCCAAACACCCCGACGAACTTGTCCGCCCGGCCGTCGACGGCACGCTGCGCGTGCTTCGCGCCTGCGCCGAATCGGGCACCGTCAAACGGGTCGTGTTCACCTCCTCCACCGCTGCGGTCGTGTACAACAGGGCGCGCGACTTCGAGCGCACCCGCACCGAGGCCGACTGGTCCGATCCGGACGTGTGCGACGCCTACCAGAAGAGCAAGACGCTGGCCGAGCGGGCCGCGTGGGAGTTCGTCGCCGGACTGCCTGCCGCCAGACGGTTTGAGCTCACGGCGGTCAACCCGGGGCTGGTGCTCGGCCCGATCCTGCACGGCTCGTCCGGTACCAGCCTGGAAGTCATCCGGAAGCTCCTGAGCCGGGACGTCCCCGCGGCGATCCCCGTCGGATTCGCCACGGTGGATGTCCGTGACGTCGCGGTCGCGCATCGGCTGGCGATGGAGCTGCCGCAGGCGGCCGGAAACCGGTATCTGCTCGCCGGTCCGCACGTGCCGATGCGCGACATGGCCAGGATGCTCGCGGCCGAGTTCAACCCGCGCGGCTGGCGGGTGCCGACGGGCGTGCTGCCGCGCTGGCTCATGTGGGTGGTGGCGCGCTTCGACCGGACCGTCCGGCTGGCGCTCGTCTTCGTCGGCGTGCATGAGAATGTCAGCTCGGCCAAGGCGGAGCGCGAACTGGGCTGGTCGATGCGCCCGGTCCGGCAGTCCATTTTGGACACCGCACGCAGCCTCATCGTCCACGGGGTGGTCCGGTCCAAGGAACATCCAGGTTTTTCCTCGCGCGGCGGTGAGAAACACATACTGCGAGACCAAATCGGCTGATCCATGTCTTCCGCCGCGGGCATCACTGCTACCGCTTGACAAATGTTAGAGGTATCGCTAACTATTAGCGGGTGATGCTGACCAGTGAGGCGGAGGCGCTGCTGGACACCCTGTCCGACCCGACCCGGCGCAGGGTGGTCCAGTTGCTCGGGGAGCGTCCGCTGCGCGCGGGCGAGCTGGCGCGGGCGATCGGCGCCTCGCCCCCGGTGATCAGCAGGCACCTGCGGATCCTTCTCGACGCGGGCGTCGGGACCGACGAGCGCGTGCCCGGCGACGCCCGGCTGCGCGTGTTCCGGTTGCGGCGCGAGCCCATCGTGGCGCTGCGGGCCTGGCTGGATCAGATGCAGGCGCAGTGGGACGAGCAGCTGGGCGCGTTCAAGAAGCATGTGGAGAGGACCCGCAAATGACTCGCAAGTCCGCTTCCGCGGCGGTGGAGGTCGCCGTCGACCCGATGACCGCCTTCCACGCGTTCACTGAGGAGATCGATCGATGGTGGATGCCCGGCCCGATCAACTACTGGGATTCCGGGCGCGCCCTTGGCAAACGGATCGAGCCCGGCGTCGGTGGCCGGATTCTTGAGGTATACCGCGACGGCGCCCTCGAGCTCGGCCGGATCACCCTGTGGGAGCCGGGCGTGCGCCTGGTCTACCGCAGCAGCGTCGACGACAGCGAGGTGGACGTCCGCTTCGAGGCGATCGACTCCGGCACGCGCGTGAGCGTGGAGCAATACCTGCTGCCCGGTGGTGACGAGTCGCGCCTCTTTTTCTTCTGGCAAAACGTCATTCACTGGCTCGTGGCATGGTGCCAGGACCACGACCCGGCCCGCCCGCCGCGCCGCCTCGCCCGCGCGGGCATCCAGTTGCACTACGAGGATCCGTCCGCCGCGGCGCGCTGGCTGGCAAGCGTCTTCGGGCTCGGCTCGTGGGATCCGCTCCCCAGGGAGGGCGAGCAACCGTCGTGGATCGAGCTGCACGTGGGCAACGTGTCCGTCGTGCTGTCCGCGTTGGACGGCAAGTTTGCGCCCGAGCCGGTCTCGCACTCGGTCTGGGTCTATGTCGACGACCTGGACGCGCATCTGGCCCACGCGCAGACCGCGGGCGCGACCATCGTAGAACCCGTCCGCGAGCACGGCTATCGCCTCTATGTCGCGCAGGACCTGGGCGGGCACCGCTGGACCTTTGTTCAGGCATCGCCCGCCCTCGTTGCCAGCGCCTGAAATCTGTCGCGTCCGGGCGAGCACCATCACCGGTCGAGTGACCACATCGGACGGTCAGCCGTTGGCCGACGGCAAGGCCGGGCCGACGCAGGGCGTCGAACCCTCTTGCCGCGCCTCATATGCATCCGTCAACACCGATGCAAATGGCAATTGCACCATAGATTTCGCGGGCCGTCCGACTGGGCGCCGGTCTTCACCGGCGACCATCGCCGGTTCAGCGGCGGCGCCTCCACCACGCGTTCACGGGCGGCGATGTAACTTGGGGTATCGGTGACTTCACTGGATCGGTAACGTTCCGTGCGCTAGGCCGCAGCTCGTCAAGTTCAGGTTTATCGACACGCGCGGCCGGGAACGCTGGTATGGCGCTACGGATTTTATTTCGCCCAAAGCGATCTGGTTGCCAGTGTCGGGGAGTGAGACGTTCATCCTGAACTTCTGATTCGGTCCCGGATGGGTTGACTCTGAGTGACATTCCATTTGATACTCATACCGTCCGTAACCAACGGAGGTTGATGTGCAAATTATGTCCGTGCAGGTTCAGCCTAAGCCTGGGCCGCAGGAGCAAACCCGCGACGGGCGGGCCATTGTCCGGTCGGTAAAAATCGTGTCCGCCCGGTGCCCCCGCGTCGAGGTTTACGCTCCGGGCATCCACTGACGTGTGTCTGGCAAGACCCGCGAGAGAGGTGCCGGTGCATGCGCGTGAGCTTGGTCAGCATGCCTTGGCAGGCGCTTCACTGGCCCTCCCTCGCACTGTCCGTTTTGGACACTGCCCTGAGTGAACTCGGATGTGAAGTTACACAAGTCTATGGCAATTTGCAATTTGCTGAACATCTGCTCAACCAAAACGACCCACTGTCGCCGGACGACTACCACGTGGTGTGCGACTCGGGGTTCGCCTACGGCGTGGGGGAGTGGGTGTTCAGCTCGGCGCTCTACGGGCCGGGCTGGCGGCAGGCCGAGTTCCGGCGACACCTTGAGCGCCAGGGGTATGCGCACGCCGACGCAGCCGTGCGCATGCACCTGCTCGCGCCGCGATTCGTCGAGCTGATCGCCGATCGCGTGCTCGAGGACCGGCCCGACCTGGTCGGCATCACCTCGGCGTTCGAGCAAAACGTGCCGTCGCTCGCGCTCGCGGCCGCGCTCAAGCGCCGCCGGCCGGACCTGCCGATCGTCATGGGCGGGGCCAACTGCGACGGGCCCATGGGTGCGGCGATACACCGCAACTTCCCGCAGATCGACTACGTCGTGCGGGGCGAGGGCGAGCGGCCGGTGCGCGAGCTGCTCGAGGCGCTGGCCGGCAAGCGCCCGATGGCGCAGGTGACCGGGCTGTGCTGGCGCGCCGACGGCCACGCGCAAGAAAACCCATATCTGGCAACACTCACGCCCGGCGATATGCTCCCGGTCGCCGCGGTCGATCCGTTCTTCGAGGCCGTGCACGCCTCGCCCGCCCGGCCCTGGATCAGCGGGCTCGCGCTGCGCCTGGAGACCTCGCGCGGCTGCTGGTGGGGCGAGAAGAGGCAGTGCACGTTCTGCGGGCTCAACGGCGGCGGCATCGGCTTCCGGTCCAAGCCGGCCAAGCGCGCGTTCGAGGAAATCAGCCAGGCGGTGGAAAAGTTCGGCGTGCTCGACGTCATGCTGAGCGACAACATCATTGATCCGTCCTATTTCGACACGCTGCTGCCGTGGCTGGCCGAGCTGGACTGGGATCTGCGCATCTTCTACGAGGTCAAGTCCAACCTCAAGCCCGAGCACATGGCCTCGCTCGCGGCTGCGGGCGTGACCACCGTGCAGCCGGGCATCGAGAGCCTGTCCTCGCGTGTGCTCGCGCTGATGAACAAGGGTGCGACGGGCGCCGCGCAGGTGCGCGCACTGCGCCTGTTCCGCGAGCACGGCATCTATCCAATGTGGAATTATCTGTACGGCTTCCCGGGCGAGCACTGGCGCACCGACTATGCTCACGTTGCCGAGCAGATCCCGGCGCTGGTGCACCTGCCGCCGCCCAGCGGCATCATCCGCGTGACGCTGGACCGGTTTTCACCCCTGTTCAACGATCCGGCATTGGGGATCGACGAGCCGCTGACGCCGTCCGCGTGGTACCCCCTGATATATGATTTGCCGGCTGAGGAGCTGGTCGAGCTCGCCTATTCCTTTGAATACCAGCCCAAGGGCATCGATGAGGACGAGGCCGCCAAGCTGGCGACCGTCGTGCGGCTGTGGCGGGAGAGATACGCGCGGTCATCCCTGTGTTATCGGGCGGTCGACGATGTCGTCATCATCGAGGATCGGCGGATCGGCTGGCCCGCGCGCGACCACGTGCTGCGCGGCCCGCGGGCAAGCGCCTACCTCGCGCTTGCGCGACACCTGTCGATGCCCGGACTCGTTGCGGTTGTTGCAGACTGCAAGCAAGACGAGCTTGGCGAGTGGCTGCGCGAGTGGCGGGCCGACGGGCTGGTATATGAGGACGCGGGGTCGTGGGTGGCCCTCGCCCTGCCCACTGCGAGCGCGGGCATGCGCCATGCCGCCTAGGTTGCGGGCGCCCGGACCACCGTTCAGCGAGCCGGAGGCGGTGTATGCGGTCGCGCGGATGTTCGGTGAAGTCGTTGCCGGCCCGCGCATGCACGAGCTCACTGTCCAATGTGATGTGACGATGCTCACTGAATTCGCTTGGCTGCTGCGCGGCACCGGCGTGGCCGGGCTGCGCGTGGTCGTGCGGACCAACGGGTGCGTACCGATCGTGGCCGTGCGCGACCTGGCGCGCGCGGGTGTCGCCCGGCTGCAGCTCGACGGCCATCGCGACCTGAGCGAAGAGGAGCTGCCCGCCTGGTTCGAGATGGGCAAGGCGGCCGTCGCGTTTGGACTCCCGCTGCGCTGGACCGGCAGTCTGCCTCGGCGCGCCCGCCCGCCCGCGCGTCACCTTCCGCCGCCGGGCAACGACCCGGCGTGGTGCCGCGACTGGAAGTTCGGCATGCTGGGGTGGCGGCGCGGGCCGGGCTTTGTCGAGGTGCTCGACTGCCGCGACGGCATGGCGCAAATCACCATCGAGGCGCAGACCCTGACGCCGATGTTCGGCCGCGGCCTGGATCGTCCGTCCTCTTTGGACGATCCGGTGGATGCCCTGGTGGAGGCCGGGTTGGTGGCCGTCTTCGCCGGGCGTGCGGTGTGGCTGCCCTATCGCCTAAGAAGCTGGCCGGTAAACGGAAACATGGCGGCGTGACTGCGCGGTGAAGGCCTCGCCCCGCCAGCCGCCCGCGCGATAGTCCAGCCGCAGCCCCGCCAGCCGGGCCATCAGGTCCATCTCGGACGGCCAGACGTGGCGGCCGGTGATGGGAAACATCCTCAGCCCGCCGTCCTGCATCAGGATGTGCTGCATCTCGACCCGCTGCGTCACCACGTCGAACATGTAGGCGCTGGCCAGCACGTGGTCCTTCACTATGCGCCGCAACACGAACCCGGCCGACTCGGGCCGGTCGGTCTGCGGCACCATGGTCTCCACGACGAGCGCGCCGTTGGGCGCGAGGCACCGCGCCGCCCGCTGGAAGAACACGATCTGGTCCTCCTGCGACGCAAAGGTGATGAGCATGTTGAACACGGCGAACACGAGGCCGAACCGCTCGTCGATCGGCTCGGTGAGGAAGTCGCCCTGGATGACCCGCAGCCGCTTGCCGCCGGGCTTGTCGCGCAGCCGCGCGATCATCTTGGCCGAAACCTCGACACCGGTGACGTCGACACCGCGCTCGGCCAACGGGAGGGCGACGCGGCCCGTGCCGATGCCGACCTCCAACGCCGGACCGGACAGCGCATGCTTGGAGAGAAAGTCAATGGTATCAAGCGTTTCGCGCCCCGGCGTGCCGTAGATGGCGTGTGACTCCGGCACCAACAGCTCGTCGTAGAAATCAGCGACGGCGTCCCCGTATGACGAAGCTGAAAACCCTTCCACGAAAGGGCACTCTATCGGAAGTCCTCATCGTGGTCGCGCGCCCACCGGGCGAAAGTGCGGGGCGCCCGGATCTGTGGCATGTTGGCCATGAACCCGCCCGGCCGCACGTCGGTCCACCCCGCGGAGTTCGAAGCGGTCGCGCCGCCCGAGTTGGTGTCCTATTTGGACGAGTTCACAGTCCGCATGCGGCGAGCGACTTCTCGTAACCATTGAAGAACGCCTGCGTGCGTTGCTCCGGCGTGCCGTGCGCGTCTGGGGCGAACCACGGCTGGCCCTGGTCGTCGCCCACCGCGATCAGCCCGGTGCGCAGCTCATCCAGGTCGCCGTCCTCGAGCGTGAGCACCTTGGCGCGCACCGAGTCGCCGATGTAGGCGCCGGCCATGCAGTCGGCCTGCAGCTCGACCTGGATGGCGAACTCGTGCTGCGTGCCGACCTGGGCCTGGACCGCGTGCGCATATTCGTGCCCGAGTAGGTAGTAAAGGAACGCGTCGCCGAGCTGCTGGAACGCCGCGACGGCCCAATCGGCGTCATAGGCGATGAAGTCACCGGCCGGACAGTAGACCGCGTTGTTGTCCGGTATCGCCTCCCGGCCGCAGCTCACCTCGCCGCCGCGCAGGTAGGGCACGATGTCGTCGACCGGGTCGAACCCTTGCACGCGGGAGCGCCAGTAGCTCTCGGCCGACCCGACCGCGCCCTCGAGATCACGCTCGAACTCGTCGACGGTCATCTGGCCATTGTCGCCGCCATTGTTGCCATTGTTGCCGCCGTCGGGCTGGCGCGGCCCCACGAAACAGGCCAGCACGGCGAGCGTGGCGACGGCGGTGACCAGCAAGCGCGAAAACATTTTCACCTATTACCCGTGTTATTTTACTTCGACACCTCTCGATTTTTGGAGCGTATACGATGCGCATTCTTCCGGCCAGTGTGATCCTGGCCGTCACGGTGGCGCTCGTCCCGGTCCTGCCGGCCCCCGCCTACGCGGTCGTCGAGGAGCGGGTCTTCGTCGAAACCACCGTGGACAGCGACCGCAACGGGCGGCCCGACCGGGTCGCGATCGACATCTCCCGGCCGGACGGCGGGGGACAGGTGCCCATAATCTTCGAACACAGTCCATATCGGACACCGCTGAACAACGTGCCCAACCACGGCGTCGACGTGGACCGGCTGCCGCAGGACACCCTGCTTGCCGGCTTCCCGTCGCTCCGGCTCGCGTTGCCCCGGCCGGTGCCCGATCTGCCCGGGTGGTACGACGACTACTTCGTGCCGCGCGGCTACGCCGTCGTGCTGGGCCACAGCATCGGCACGGGCGCCTCCGAGGGCTGCCCGACCAGCGGCGACGCGGCCGAGACCCTGTCCACCAAGGCGGTCATCGACTGGCTCAACGGGCGCGCCCGCGGCTTCAACGCGGCGGGCCAGGAGGTCACGGCCGCCGCGTGGAGCAACGGCCGGGTCGGCATGACCGGCATCTCGTACAACGGGACGCTGCCCAACCAGGTGGCCACGACGGGCGTCGCCGGGCTGCGGACCATCGTGCCCATCGCGGCGATTTCCAGCTGGTACGACTACTACCGGGCCAACGGGCTGGTGGTGGCACCGGGCGGGTTCCAGGGCGAGGACACCGACATCCTGGCGCGCGCCGTCGTGCAGCGCACCGGTTGCGAGGACGAGATCGCCGAACTGAACGCGCGGCAAGACCGCGTGACCGGCGACTACACGGCCTTCTGGCAGGACCGCGACTATGTGCGCCTGGCGGCGAACGTGCGCGCGTCCGTCTTCGTGATGCACGGGCACAGCGACTGGAACGTCAAGGGCAGGCACTACTCGCAGTGGTGGGACGCGCTGGCGCGCAACAACGTGCCGCGCAAGATCTGGCTGCACCGGGGCGGGCACGGCGCGCCGTCGCGTTCGGACTATCAGTCGACCCTCCTGCGCTGGTTCGATTACTGGCTCAAGGACGTCGACAACGGCATCATGAACGAGCCCATGGCCGAGGTGCAGGACGCCGACGGCGTGTGGCGGCAGCTGGCCAACTGGCCCGACCCGGCGGCGCGCGACGTGACGCTCTATCTCGGGTCGGCGGGCGACCTCGCGCCCAACCCGCTGGGCAGCGGGGCCCGGCACGCGTTCACCGACCAGGGCCGCACGATGACCGCCGCGACACTGGTGTCCAATCCCGACAACGCCAACCCCAACCGTCTCGTGTACCGGACCCAGCCGCTCGCGAGCCCGGTGCGCCTGTCCGGCACGGTCCGGATGTCGCTGCGCGTTTCCGTCAACAACCGCAACGACGCCAACCTCACGGCGATGCTGGTCGACTATGGCGGCGCGTCACCGGTCATCGTCACACGCGGGTGGCTCGACCCGCAAAACCGCAACGGCGCGTTCGAACGGCTCGTGCAGGGCACCGAGTACCAGATGAATTTCGACATGCAGCCCAAGGACTACGTCTTCGCGGCCGGGCGCCGCATCGGGCTGGTCGTCATCTCCACGGACTTCGACTACACCCTGCGCCCGCTGGGCGGCACGACCCTGGGCCTCAACACCGCGGGCAGCACCGTCACCATCCCGTCGACCGGGCTGTCCCAGCCGACCATCATCTACAGCGACGACTTCGAGTCCGAGCGCGGCTGGATGGTCAACCCCAACGGCTCCGACACGGCCACGGCCGGCCGGCTTGAGCGGGCCAACCCGGAGCAGACGGTCAACGGCAGCACGGTGATGCAGCAGGGCACGACAACCTCGGGCTCCTTCGGCCTCATCACCGGCCCACTGGCCGGCACCTCGGTCGGCGCGCACGACCTCGACGGCGGCGTCACGACCGTCCAATCACCACAGATCACGCTGCCCGCCGGCTCCTCCTACTCACTCACCTTCAACCATTACCTGGCGCACCTCAACAACGCCTCCAGCGCGGACTATCTGCGCGTGCGCATCGCAAGCACCATCCTCTACACGCGCACGGGCAGCGCCACCACCATCGGCGCCGCATGGGCGCCCGCAAGCATTGACATCTCGGCATTTGCGGGCCAGACCATCCGGCTCATCATCGAGGCGGCCGACACCAACCCGGGGTCGCTCGTCGAAGCCGCGATCGACGACGTCCGCATCCTCCGCGCGTGACTGTTGTCACGCCACGAGCGCGGAAAACTTTTGCCCGCGCTCGTAGCGTGACAAGGATCAGCCTGCCCGTAGCGACTTGCCGCGGAAAGTAAGGTAGACCGGCGGGGGTAGCAAGCCCGCCGGTCCTTCAGCACAACGGGCTCGCGGACGGCGCGCGGTGGGCAGCCATGGCGTAGGGGCACGATCCCTTGGCGCGCGTGATGTGCGAATCAACCTGTTGCGCTGGTGGAGCAAAACACGCCTGCCACTTTACGAACCGGACCCCTACCGCTCAAGCGATTTTACGAGCAGCTCGAACTCGAGATCCCCGCGCTGTGGCAGCCCGACACGCTCATCGCCGTAAGGGAACGGGCTCGTCTTGCCGGTGCGTGCGTAGCCTCGCCGCACATACCACGCGATCAGTTCGTCGCGGACCGAGATGACGGTCATGCGCATCTCGCCGACCGCCCACTCGTGGCGCACCAACCGCTCGGCCTCCGCGAGCACGGCGCGGCCGATGCCGCCCGTCTGCTGATCGGGCCGCACCGCGAACATCCCGAAGTATGCATAACCGTCGTGCCGCTCGAGATGGCAGCACGCCACCAGCTCCCCGTCTCGCTCGGCGAGCAGCAGCACGCCGCGCGGATCGGCCACGATGTCGGCCACGGCGAGGGGATCTGTCCGCTGCCCGTGCAGGAAGTCGGCCTCGGTGGTCCACCCGGCGCGGCTGGAGTCGCCGCGATAGGCCGACTCGACGAGCGCTACGACGGCGGTCACATCGGCGGCCGTGGCAGGGCGGAAGGCCAGCGTCATGTGATTCACTTTAGCGTGATGAAGTTCGGACTACTTGGCACCGGCCACTGGGCGCGCGAGGTGCAGGGCGCCGCGCTCGCGGCGCATCCCGACGTCGAATTTGTGGGCGTGTGGGGAAGGGATCCGGCGAAGGCGGCGGATCTCGGTGGGCGTTATTCAGTACCGGCATATGAGTCAATCGATTCTCTTCTTCGTGACGTGGACGCGGTGGCGATCGCACTTCCGCCCGACGTTCAGGCCAATCTTGCGGTGCGTGCCGCGCGGGCAGGCTGCCACCTGCTGCTCGACAAACCGGTGGCTTTGTCGGTCGAGGCGGCCGACGCGATCGTCTCCGAGGTCGAGGCGCGCGGCCTGTCGTCGGTGGTGTTCTTCACCAACCGGTTCCAGCCACAAACCGTTGCCGCGCTTGAGGGTGTGGCCCAGACGGGCGGCTGGCTCGGTGGGCGGTCGACGTTTTTCGGCTCCATCTACACGCCCGGCAGCCCATACGCCGAATCCGCTTGGCGGCAGCAGCACGGCGGGCTGTGGGACATCGGGCCGCACGCGCTGTCGCTGCTGATCCCGGTGCTGGGGCCGGTTTCGCAGGTGCTGGCGGCGGCGGGGCCGAGGCAGACCACCTATGTCACGCTGCGCCACGAGGGTGGCGCGGTCAGCACGATGGAGCTCACGCTCGACGCCGCACCGGCCGCCGCTCGTGTCGAGACCGTCGTGCACGGCGAGCACGGCTGGCTCACGCTGCCGGGTTTTGACGGCGCCGCGGTCACGTCGTTCGAGCGGGCCATCACGGAGCTTATCGCCTCGCAGGGCGCCAAACACCCGGTCGGTGTCCACTTTGGACGCGAGGTGACCGCGATCCTGGCCGCGGCTCAGGCCTCGAGCACGAGCGACCGCGCCGTGAAACCCGCACGCCGATAGCCGCTAGTGCGCCCTACATCTGTGCACCGGGATGCCGGGGCAGAGATGTAGGGCGGCGGAAACACCACTAGGCGATCGACACGACGGTTTTGCCGCGGGCGGCGTGACCGTTCTTCGCCCTCGCGATCGCCGCCGGTGCGTCCGCGAGCGGGACCTCAATCTCGAGGTTGACGCGCAGGCCACCGGCGGCGGCCAGCTCCGCGATCGCCGTCAGGTCGGCGGTGGTGGCGTGGTTGGTCACATTGACGCCCCGGATGTCTTGGCGCGCAAGGGCACCGGCCGCATGATTCGTGCTGAGCAGCACGCCGCCCGGCCGCAGCAGCGCGGCGAGGCCGTCGATGTCGCCGCCCGGCACGGAGACGAGATCCAGGATCGCGTCGACGCCCTCGGGGTGGGCGGCCGCGACCTGTGCCGTGACCGGCTGCGCGGTGAAGTCGACGACATGGCTCGCGCCGAGGTCGCGCAGGTGCCCGGCCAGCTCCGGCGTGGTGGTGGCGACGACCGCCGCGCCCGCCTGAGCGGCGAACTGCACCGCGGACTGGCCCACGCCACCGGTCGCCCCGTTGACCAGGATCGTCTGGCCGGCGTTCAGCTGCGCGGCCTGGATCGCCTGGTACGCGGTCACACTGGCGGTCGGCAGGGCGGCGGCGAGCGGGAACGGCAGCCCGTCCGGGATGTGCGACACCTTGCCGTCCTCGGCGGCGATCGTGTACTCGGCATACGAGCCGTGCCCGTGCTCGACCCGCATGAACTGGCCGTAGACGCGGTCACCCGGCTTGAAGAGGGTCACGCCGGCACCGACCTCTTCCACGACGCCCGCGCCGTCCGAGCCCAGCACGAGCGGGAAGTTGTGCGGGACAAAGTCTTTGAGCGCCCCGTCGACGACCTTCCAGTCAAACGGGTTGAGCCCGGCGGCGTGCAGGCGGACGAGGATCTCGCCCGGGCCCGGCTGCGGCCGGTCGACGTCGGCCAGGTGCGGCTGTGTGCCGAATCCCGTGACGACAACGGCTTTCATGCTCGGCTCCTCCCACTGGACGGACAGTTCGTTGCGGGCGCCGAAGCGCTCCAGGTGCCCGCCGACCACCTGCTGCGCGGCCGCGAGCGCCTCCTGATCGGGGGCTGACGCGCGCAACAAAAGATGGTCGGGGCGGGGGGTCAGCACCGCTTCAAAACCTTGAAAATTCAGGCGGTACCCGTCGGGCGTGGCCTCAACTTCGATCTTGTGACCGAAGTGCGAGGCGAGTTGCTTGGCATACCGCGGGGCCGCGTCAGTGACGACCCGTGCCTGCGATGTCGGCATGGCTTACTCCGTTCTGCTGGGGCAGCGTGATCGTGTGAGCGGTGTGCGCGACCTTCGCCGCGAGATACCGCAGGTTTTGCGGGGAGGCGTGCACGCCGGTCGGGTGGACGTCGCGGATGTCGACGCCGAGGGCGCGCAATTGGGCCGGCTTGTCAGGGTTGTTGGTCAGCAGGTCGATCGCGTCCACGCCGAGCGCCCCGAGCATCTGGGCGGCGGCGGTGTAGTCGCGCTCGTCGTCGGCGTGGCCCAGTGCGCGGTTGGCCGCATAGGTGTCCAGGCCCAGGTCCTGCAGGCTGTAGGCGTCGAGCTTGGCGTACAGGCCGATGCCCCGGCCCTCCTGGCGCAGGTAGAGCAGGTAGCCACCGGTCTGCGCGATGCGCTGCACGGCTTCGCGCAGTTGCGGTCCGCAGTCGCAGCGAGCCGACCCGAACACGTCTCCCGTGAGGCACTCGGAGTGCGCCCGCACCAGCGGCACGCTAGCGCCACGGTAGTCGCCGAGCCCGAGGGCGAGGTGCTCCTTGCCGTCGGCCAGGCTGGTGAACGTGTAGACGTCGGCCTCGGTGGTGTAGCCGTCGCCGAAGCGCAGCGGCACCCGCACACTGGCGCGGATTCTCGCCTTCTCCGCGGTCGCCGAGCCCGCCAGCCCGCTCACTTGAAGCTTCAACATTGCTGGAGCGTATGTCCGCGTTAGTTGAAGCGTCAACGGGTGGAGAGAAGCGCCACAGCCGGGAATTAACCCTGCTCCTCGCCGTCGATGGTGCGCAGGATGCGGCGGCCGATCTCATGGAGCTGCCTGACCTGTGCGCCGGTCAGGGGATCGAGGACCAGGCTCCGGACGGCTTCGACGTGCCCCGGCGCGGTCTGGACGATCTTGGCCCAGCCCTGCTCGGTGAGGATGGCCAGGGTGATCCGGCCGTCGCTGGCACACGGCTGGCGCCGCACCCAGCCCCGCTTCTCAAGCCGGTTGACGACGTGCGACAGGCGCGACAGAGAACCGTTGGCGAACACGGCCAGATCGCTCATGCGTAACGTGCGTCCCTCCGCCTGGGAGAGCATGGCCATCACCGTGTATTCGAAATGGCTCACCCCGGCGTCGCGCTGGAGCTGGGCATCCAGGGCGGCGGGAAGCTTCACCAGCAGGCTGGCCAGGGCCAGCCAGGCCCGCATCTCGTCGGCATCCAGCCAGCGCGGCTGCTCCGCGCTTCCCGCCCTGTCACTCTCCACGCGATCCAGGATATGGAGCGGCCCGGTGTGATCTGCATCGCACCAGCGCGTGGACTCAGCTTCTTCTCAGGTTCGGCTTACCTGGCACATAGCTTTCGCACCTACTTTCACCTGCATGAACGAAGATCCATTGCGAGTCCTGGCGGTGACGAACCTGTGGCCCGAGGGCCGCAGCTATCGCGGGATCTTCGTCCGGGAACAGGTCGAGGCGCTGCGCCGGCTCGGCCACACAATCGACGTCGAGGTGGTCGCGCAGGCGCGCGGCAAGCTCGACTACCTGCTCGCCGCGCCCCGGATCGCCCGGATCGCGCGCGGCTACGACCTGGTGCACTTCCACTACGGGCTGACCGCGCTGGCCGCGCCGCTCATCAAGGGCGTCGCGTCGGTGCTGTCGGTCTACGGCAGCGACGCCAACGTGCCGTGGCAGCGCAGGGTCACGCAATTGGGCAAGGTCCACACCGACGCGCGTCTCTACGTGTCACCGAAGCTACGGTCCACAATGGACGATCCTTCCGGGCACGTCATCCCGATGGGCGTGGATCTGGGCCTGTTCCGGCCGATCGACCGGCTGTCGGCGCGGGGCGCGCTCGGCATCCGCAGTGACGAACCCGTGGTCCTGTTCGGCGCCGATCCGGCCAACCGGGTCAAGGGCTACGACGTGTTCCGGGCCGTGCTCGAGCGCCTCGGCGCGCGCGAACTGCTCCTGCCGGGCCAGGAGCGCGGGGAGGTACCGCTGAAGTTCGCGGCCGCCGATCTGCTGCTGTTCACCTCGCAGCGCGGTGCCGAGGGCTCGCCGGGCGTGGTGAAGGAGGCCGTCGCGATGGGCCTGCCGGTGGTGTCGGTCGACGTCGGCGATGTGCGCGAAACCCTGGCCGGCGTCAAGCCTTCGGCCGTGGTCGAGTTTGGCGGGGATCTCGTGCCGGCGCTGGCCGATCGCTGCGCGCATGTGTTGCGCGCGGGCACCCGGTCCAACGGCCGCGAAACGGCGGCCCGCTTCGACTGGGACACCGTGGCGCACCGGGTTTCGAAGGTGTATGCGGACGTCGTAATGTCTCGAGCGTGGATGTAATCAACGAACTGTTGACAGCCGAGGATCCGCTGCTCGCTCTTTCTTCTTTGGATGGTACGAGGAAACGCCTCGACCTGGTCGAGCGCCAGCTGATCGAGTCGGCGCGGGCGGGCGGCGCGGGATGGTCGCAGATCGCCGCTGCGCTGGGGCTACGCTCGCGTCAGGCCGCGGAGCAGCGCTGGCTGCGCCTCAGCGGCGAGTCCTATCGCGACCCGGCCGCGGAGCGGGCCCGGCGGGCGCGTCAGCGGACTGTTGACGCACCGGCGGGCGAGGCGATCGCCGGGCTGCGGGCGGCGGTGCGCGAGACCCACCTGCACATCCAGGTCCACCCCGACTGGGACGCCCTCGACCCGCGAGCGGTCCTCGTGCGGGCTGCCGTGTCAGCGGCACGCACCGCGCCGCCCGGCGCGCTTTACGCGCTGGCCGCGCACGCCGTGGCCGACATGCGGGCGTTTGTCGCCAACGGCCACCCGCTCGACCTCCTCGCCACCGCCCTCGCCGCGGCAACCCCTGCTCCGGGAGCGTCAACACAAAGTTGATGCTGGGCGGCTCAAGTTTTATGGCAGCATGCACAAACATGAGCCACCCCAACGCAAGGCTGCTCGTGCTCATCTCGCTCGTTTCGAGCTTTGGCAGCACGGCCATGATGGTCGCGGCCCCGGTGTGGACGCTCGACCTGACCGGCTCGAGCGGACTGGCCGCCATCTCGGGTGTATTCCTTTATGTGCCAACCCTTTTCGCGCCCATCCTCGGTTCGCTCACCGATCGCCTGCCCCGCCTGCCGCTGCTCGTGTGGACCAATATCGCGATGGCGGGCGTGCTGGCGACGCTGCTCGCTGTGCGCTCCAAGGCCGACCTGTGGCTGCTGTTCGCCGTGATGCTCGCCTACGGCGCGAGCCATGTGACGCGCGGCGCGGCCGAGGCGGGACTGCTGCAGGCGGCGATGCCCGCCGAAGCGCTGGGCCGGCTCAACGGGCAGCGCATGAGCGCCCGCGAGGGCATGAAACTCATCGCGCCATTGGTGGGTGCCGGCCTCTACACCGTCGCGGGCGGGCACGCCGTGGCGCTGATCGACGCCGCGGCTCTGCTCGTGGCGGCCGGGCTTTACGCGCGAGTGCGGGCCAAGGCCCCGGCGGCGCCGGCCGTGCGGGAGCCGCTCGCCGGACCGCTGAAGTTCCTTGCCGCGCAACGGAAGCTGCGCATGATCGTGCTCGCCTGCTCCGTCTGCGTGGCCATGTCGGCGTTCATCACCGCCGCCCAGTTCAGTGTCATCGTCGAGGATCTCGGCAAGGATCCGGCCTTCTCCGGCGTGCTGACCTCCGCCCAGGGCGCGGGCTCGATCGTGAGCGGGCTGCTGGCCGGCCGGCTGCTCGACCGGTTTGGGGCGGGCGCCGGGGCGCTCGTCTTCGGCATCGGGATCGTCCTGCGGACGCTGCCCCTCGTACCCATAACGATGATTGGCTCTTTTGTCATCGGCATCGGTCTGCCTTGGACGGTGGTGGCGATGATGACGGCCGTGCAGCGGCAAACTCCGCCGAGCCTCGTGGGCGGCGTCACGGCAACGGCCGAGATGGCGACTTTCGCGCCGATCGTGCTGGCCAACCCGCTCGGCGCGGCGATGGTCCAGCTGGTGGACCACCGGCTGTGCATGGCGTTCGCCGCGGCCGTGACCGTTGCGCTGGCTAGGATTCGGTGACCGCGATATCGATCAGGCCAAGTGTCTCCGCCGCCACGAGAGCCGTGGCCCGGTTGTGCACGCCGAGCTTGCGAAACAGTCGCGCCTGCGTGTTTTCCACCGTCTTCTCGGCGATCCCGAGGCTGCGCGCGGTCTGCCGCACGGTGTGCCCGCAGGCGATCGACCGCAGGATGTCGTCCTCGCGCGCGGTCAGCTGTGGCATGCCGCGCGGCCGCCCGCCGATCACCGAAGAGGCGTCGGGCACCGCGAGCACGACGTGGCCGTGCGCGGCGAGTGTGAGCACCGAAACCAGTTCGTCGCAACGCATCCGGGCCGGGGTGACGACCGCCCGCACCCCGCGGTCCAGCGCGCGCATGATGTCGGCCCGGCGCACGGGTTCGGTGCAGGCCAACGCGATCGGCACGGTCACGCTCGCCAGGCCCAGCCACGACTCCCGCGTCGGGTCGACGAGCATGAGCAGCACCGGCCCGGTGTGCAGTTGGTCCCACATCTTGATTTCGCCGTCGCCGAACGTGTTGTCGATGACGAACGGTATGCCGTGCGCCAGCAGCGCCGGCACGATGTGGTCGCACGCCGCCTGATGCGCCCCGCGCAGCAGCACCAGCAGGACGCCGTGCGCCACGTCCGGCCCGTGTTGCGCGCCGTGCAGGTGGTGATGGATGCGCCGTTTGCTGCTCTCGACCGCGGTGCGGCCGACCCGCAGCATGCCTGCCACCTGGTCCACCGGATAACCCGTGCCCACCAATGCGAGCACCTCCTGATCGAGGTCGGTCAGCCCGGCTCGCACGCACGCCTGCTGCCCGCATTGGCGCAGCACGGTCATGAGCGCGTCGAGCCCGTGCGAGCACGGCACCAGACTGTCCACTCCGGACCGGATCGCGTCGGAGACGTCGTCGGGTTCGAGCCGGTCATAGGCGAGGACCACGGCGGTTTCCGGAAACCGGGAACGCAGCCCGCGCAACGCGTCCAGCCCGTCGGACAGCTGCGCGGCCGTGTCGAACAACACGACGTCGGGCCGGCGCGTGGCGCACAACTCGAACAGGTCGTCGGTCCGGGACACGTGCCCGACGACTGCGAAGTCCGAGTGAGCGGCTAGACTGGTCGCGAGCGCGTCCCTGAAGAGGCGTCGCTCGCACCGGATCGCGATCCTCACAAGGCTCAGTGTGGGTGCGGACGAGTGCATCCGCACCCTCCCTTAAGGGATTCCCGTTCGTATCAAAGGGAACCTAACACGCTATTGTCCACGGCTTGCCGGGTCGACCCGAGCCACTCGCAAGAGATCGACCATCGTGAAATTGCCAGGCGAGGCGGCGGGCAGCGTCGGCCGCCAGCTCGGTTGGGCCGCCAGATATGAGTTGGGGTCGCGCTGCATCACGCCGATGAAGACTTCGGCGACCAGGCGCGCCGACATCGGGCCCAACTGGATGCCGTCGGAGATGAGTTCGCTTTCGGCGAGCGTGTAGTACCACAGGGGCGTGTTGCGGTCGAGGTTCAGCCCGTAGGGCCGCAACTCCGGCATCTGCGGTGGGTCGAGCGTCGGGATGCCCATGGCCGCCGCGATCGCCTGGCCCGACGGCAGCGACCAGGTGATGTGGCGCAACAGGTTGCGCTGCGGCAGCGCGGTCGGGTTGGTGCGGCCGGGGATCGCCCCCAGCGGGAGCCGGAAGAGGGGCGTCGATATCTTGCGGTCGATGCGCTTGTTGTTGCGCACGTTGCCGTCGCGGAAGTCGAAGAACGTGCCCCAGCCGATGAAGCGCCGCCGCGCGCGTGCCCCGCCGCGGAGGTCGACCGGGTCGGGCCGGCCCTCGCCCGCGGGGTCGAAAATCATGCCGAAGAACGGAGTGTTGTTGGCGTCGCCGCGCAGATTGGCCCGATACGACGGCCGGACCTGGCTGTGGCCGAAGCGGTAGACCGCGCCCTGGAACTCGACCGGGATGAACGCCGGTCCGGGCTCGGGCCGGTAGAAGCGGCGGCCGTGCGCCAGGACGTCCTGCACGATCCCGAAGCCGCACTGCAGCCGGAGGAACTCGTTCACGATGATCCACTGATAGTGCCACGTCACCGTCTGGCGCGCCCGCGCGAACACCTGAGCCTCCGGAACCCCTTGACCGCGCAACAGATCCACGACCCGGTTGTGGAACAGCAGGAACGCGGCGTGCAGCCCGGAGATGATGAGATTCTCGTCGTTGCGCGGATCGGCGATGATCGCTGTGCGGTCGGCGGCGCGCGGCAGGTCCTCGAACAGCCCGCCCGACTCGAGCCGAAACTTGGCGGTGTCCGACGGGTTGTACAGCTGCGGCTGCGACACTGGCCCGCCGCCGTAGACGGAGTCCAGGTCGAGCGCGGGCGTGCGGGCGTTGGGCGACGCCTCGGGTGCGACCGGCTGCCCGAGCGGCGACGTGGTGTCGAAGGTCATGTCGTGGTCGAGGAACTGGCCGAGGAAGGTCATGCCGGCCGTCTGGAACGGGTTGTCCCGGTTGTTGACCGACAGGGCCGGATCGATGATCAGATCGATGGGCCCGCGCTCCAGCGCGTCGCGCGCGTCCAGGATCCCGCCCGGCCGGCCGATGTCGGCCATCGCGTTCCTGACCTGATCGTTGGCGGGGGCGAACGAGGGCAGGCCCGGGAACATCCGGCCGAAGTTCCCGGCTGCCTGCGCCTCGAAGGATTGCTGGGCGTGCGCGTGGCCCACGCCCAGCGTCATCGCTCCGGCTGTGCCGGCGCTCAGCCCGGCGAGCAACCGCCGACGACTGAGATTTGCGTTTTCTTGGTCTGGCATGGACCGATTCTTCGATGATTGTCCATGCCTGTCCCAGCCCCCCAAGGGTTATCAGGCCCCCTAGGGGGTGGCGAGCGACTTGCCCGTGAAGAGGTCAAAGGATAGCCCGCTTGGGTCGGAAACCGTTGCGTACCAGCCCATCTCAGGAGCGATCTGGGTGCGCCCGGTCTGGATGGTGCCGCCGAGCGCCGAAACCCGGTCGAGCATGGTCTCCAGCGTCTCGCCATAGGCGTCCACGCCGAACACGACGTGGATGTAGCGCCCGGCCGGATCGCCGTCGGTCTGGGTCATGCCGCAGACCATCTCCTCGCCCATGGAGGCGATCTCGTAGTTGTCCTTCCAAGGCTGGAACGTCCAGCCGAATAGGCCTCCGAAGAACGCCTTGGCCTGCTCAAGGTCGGCTGCCTGGATCTCCCACCAGGTGATCGCATATGTACTCATGCCTCGGTGACGAACGGGCCCTGCTCGAATTCGACACCGAGGTACGCCTTTATCACGCGATCATCGGCGCGCAGCTCGGCGGCGGTGCCGGACAGCGCGAGCCGGCCGACCTCGAGCACATAGCCGCGCCGGGCCAGGCGCAGCGCGGCCCGCGCGTTTTGCTCGACCAGCAGCACGGCCGTCCCGTCCCGGTTGACATCGCGGACCAGGTCGAGCACGGTGCGCACCATCCTCGGGGCCAGGCCCATGGACGGCTCGTCGAGCAGCAGCAGCTCGTGCGGCGGGATCAGTGCCCGCGCGATGGCCAGCATCTGCTGCTCGCCGCCCGACAGCGTGCCACCGGTCTGGTTTTTGCGCGCGGCCAGGGCCGGCATCAGCTCATACATCTGGGCGATTCTTTTTTCACCCCTTTTCATCGTGTACGCGCCCAGCTGCAGATTTTCGTGCACCGTCAGGTTGCCGAAGATGCGCCTGCCCTCCGGGACGTGGGTCACCCCGCTGCGCAGGATCTCGGCGGGGCTCATGCGCGTCAGGTCCTTGCCGCGGAAGCTGATCCGGCCCGCGGACGGCCGCAGCAGGCCGGAGATGGTCGACAGGGTGGTGGTCTTGCCCGCGCCGTTGGCGCCGAGCAAGGCCACGATCTCGCCCGTGCCGATGCTCAACGACAGGCCTTGCACCGCGTGCACGCCGTCGTAGGACACGTCGACGTCAGTCAGCTCCAGCATCGTCGTCTCCCAGGTAGGCCGCGATGACACCGGGACCTCGTCGGGCACGTCCATCATGGCCACGTCCCGGCATCGTCGTCTCCCAGGTAGGCCGCGATGACACGGGCGTCGCCCCGCACGCCGGCCGGTGTGCCGTCGGCGATTTTGCGCCCGCGGTCGAGCACGATGACCCGCTGCGCCGCGCGCATCACCACGCCCATGTCATGATCGATGAGCAGGATCGCCATGTCGAGGCGGGCCAGGAGGCTGACGAGGGCCACCTTTTCGCCGTGGTTGAGCCCAGCGGCGGGCTCGTCGAGCAGGAGCAGGCGCGGCCGGGCGGCGAGGGCGCGGGCGAGCTCCACCCGGCGCTGGTCGCCGTAGGACAGCCGGCCGACGGGCCGGTCGGGCAAACCCTTGTAGCCCACGACTTCGAGCCAATAGTGCGCCTCGCGCACCGAGCCCCGCTCGGAACGGTGATAGCGCGGCGTGTGCAGCAGCGCGTCCCAGAATCCCTGCCGCGTCGAGGAGTGCAGCCCCGCGCGCACGTTGTCCAATGCGGACAGCCGGGGGAACAGGCGCAGGTTTTGGAACGTGCGCGCGACACCGCGTGCCGCGATCCGCGAGGGCGGCAGCCCGGTCGTGACCGTGCCGTCGATGGAAACCGTTCCCGCCGAGGGCCGGTAGAAACCGGTCACACAGTTGAAGGCCGACGTCTTGCCCGCGCCGTTCGGCCCGATCAGGGCCACCTTTTCGCCCGCGCCGACCTGAAACGACAGTCCGTCCACGACGGTCAGCCCGCCAAACGCGAGGCGCAGGTCACGCACGTCCAACACGGCGCCACCGCCTCCACTGCATCACGGCTATGAGCAGCAGCCCGAACACCAGATAGCGGAAGTCGGCCGCGCCACGCAGGAGCTCGGGCGCCACGCTCACAAACACGGCCGCGACGGCCACTCCGGTGAACAGCCGCGACCCTCCCAGCACGACGGCCACGAGGATGAGCGCCGACTGGAGAAACGTGAAGCTGGCGGGGGAGATGGCCGACAGGTGCGAGGCGAACAGCACACCCGCCATCCCGCCCCACACGGACCCGAGCACGTAGGCCGAAAGCTTCACGCGATAGGTGAAGATGCCTGCCGCCTCGGCGGCGTCCTCGTCCTCGCGGATGTATTGCCACGCCCGGCCCAGCTTGGACCGGCCGAGCCGGCGCACGCCCACGAGCGCGAGCAGCATCACGGCCAGCACGAGGCCCAGAAACCCGTGTGGGTCAAGGATCGGGGTCGGGATGCCGTAGATGCCCGACGGCCCGCCCGTGAAGCTCAGATTGTTGGCCGTGACGCGCACGATCTCGCCGAAGCCGAGCGTGACGATGGCCAGATAGTCACTGCGCAGGCGCAGCGTCGGCGCTCCGATCACGACACCCGCGACGACCGTGACCGCGAGCACGACCGGCAGCGTGGCGATCCACGGCCACTCATAGGTCGTGGACAGGATCCCGCTCGTGTAGGCGCCGATCGCGAAGAACGCGGCGAAGCCGAGGTCGAGCAGGCCGCAGTAGCCGACCACGATGTAGAGGCCGGCCGCCAGGATCACGAAGATCCCGGCGGACGTGGCGAGGCTCAACGCATACGGGTTCACATCCGCGCTCACATTCTCTCGGTGACCCGCTCGCCCAGGATCCCGCGCGGCCGCACGGCCAGAAACAGGATGAGACAGCCGAACGCGAACACGTCGCGCCACTGCCCGCCGGTGAAGTGCGTGCCAAACGATTCCAACAGGCCCAGTGCCAGCCCGCCCAGCATCGCGCCCGGCAGGTTGCCGATGCCGCCGATCACGGCGGCCGTGAACGCCTTGAGCCCCACGATGAAACCCATGAGAAAGTCGATGCGCCCGTAGTAGGCGCCCGTCATCACCCCGGCCGCGCCCGCGAGCAGCGAACCGAGGAAGAACGTCTGCGAGATGACCCGGTCCACGTCGATGCCGACGAGCAGCGCGGCCTTCGGGTCGGCGGCGATGGCGCGCATGGCCCGGCCGGAGCGGGTGCGCATGACGAACCATTGCAGCGCAAGCATGAGACCGATCGCACCCACCATGATGGCCGCCTTGGCGAACGGGCCGTCGATGCGCACCGGATATACGCGCGGATCCGCGCCCGCGATGAGGCGCACTCCGTACTCCAAAGAAAAAGAAACCCCCACGGCGGTGATCAGGACCGTGAGCCGGGGTGCGGCCCGGAGCGGCCGATAGGCCAGCCGCTCCACGCCGACACCTACGAAACCGGTTGCCACGATGACGCCGAGCAGGATCACCGGATAGGCGAGGGTCAGCCCACCGGCGGCGTTGAGCGCGGCATAGCCCAGAAACGCGCCGACCATGAACACGTCGCCGTGTGCGAAGTTGAGCAGCCGGATGATGCCGTAGACCATGCTGTATCCGAGCGCGACCAGCGCGTAGAACGATCCCACGAACAGGCCGTTCCAGACCAGCGTGCCCATCAGTAGCCCGACACCAGCACGAACTTGTCGCCCTTGACCTCGATGATGACAAAGCCCGACTTGGC
The DNA here is from genome assembly GCA_044869915.1 of Allorhizocola sp. GTDB lineage: Bacteria > Actinomycetota > Actinomycetes > Mycobacteriales > Micromonosporaceae > Allorhizocola. Next base: position 9,669 of record JBIOYB010000343.1, on the reverse strand, counting down.
GAGCGTGTGCTTGTCGGTGAACTTCAGCGGCCCGGAGAACATCTGGAAACCGTCGGTCTTCTCAAGCGCCTCGCGCAGCTTCTCCCCGTCGGTGCTGCCGGAGCGGGTGAGCGCGTCGGCCACGAGCCGCACCGCGTCGTAGGACTGGGTGGAATACGGTCCCGGGTCGGCGGTGAACTTGGCCTTGTATTTGGCGATCCAGCCCTCCGCGCCCGGGGTGAACTCCGGCAGCCCGGTCATCGTGGCGTATACACCCTGGGCCTTGTCCTGCCCCGCGATTTTGATGAGATCGGTGTGCACGGCCCCGTCCGCCACCATGATCTTGCCTTGGTATCCGGCCTGTCTCAGCTGCCTGATGAACAGCCCGCCGTCGGCGTGGTAGCCGGTGAAGTACACCATGTCCGGCTGCTTGGCCAGGGTCGCGTTGACGGCCGCGCCGTGATCGCTTTCGCCCTTGGCGATGGCGATGGTGGCGACGGCTTTGCCTGCCGGATCCTTGCTCACGTTGTCGGCGAGATTCTTGGAGTAGCTGGTGTTGTCGTGCACCAGCACGGTCTTTTGCGAGCCAAGCTTGGTGATGTGCTCGACCGCGGTGGTCGCCTGCTGCGTGCCCGTGCTGTTGATGAGGAACACGTAGGGCAGCGGCTTCTCGTAAAGCTGGTCGGAGTTGGCCGTGGGGATCACCATCGGGATCTTGGCCCGGTTGAAGATGGGCAGGGTCGGCAGCGTCGCCCCGCTGCAGTAGCCGCCCACCGACGCCGTGACCTTCTGCGCGACCAGCTTGTTGGCGGCGGCGGTCGCGGTCTGCGGGTCGCACGCGTCGTCCTCGGGCTGCAGCTGGAGCTTGCGCCCGAGCACGCCACCCTGGTCGTTGATCTCATCGACCGCCATCTGTGCGCCGTTGCGCATGTATGGTCCGTTGGCGGCGCTGTCGCCCGAGAGCGGGATCGGCATGCCCAGCAGGATCGGCTGCTGGGCGTCGCCGCCGGTGTTGGATGAACAAGCGGCGAGCAGGAGGACGGTCGTCGTAAGTACCAGTCGTCGTCTCACGTCCCTGAGGATCTATTCAAATACTCCGATTGTCAAAGGGCTCGATTGAACCATGTATGCCCCGTGGATTGACGCGCCTTGCTAGAACGGTGCCATGGTGAAGCATCCTTGCCAGTTCACCGAGTGCGGCCGGTCGGCGTACATTATGGACACTCGGATCGGCAAGATCGTGTGCGACAGGCACCGATTCTGGCTGTGCGAGGCGTGCGGCACCGAGCATCGGCACGATGAGCTCAGCAGATACAGCGACGACGAGGGATACACGCTGACGTGCCGCAGGACCGGCCGGATCCTGCTGATGGAATTTTGGCCGCCGGTCGCGTCGTGGCAGGACGGCACGGCATTTGAAGACCTGTGCGGGCGGTGCTGGGGCAAGGGCCGCTGCCAGTGCGTCAATGACGAGATCGGCGAGCACGAACGATGCCTGAGGTGCGGCGGGGACAAGCGGTGCACCCGCTGCGACGGCAGCGGCCTCAGGCCCCGCCGACGCTAGTTTGGCCAGAGGCGGCGGTTGGCGAGGCTGGGCAGCTCCTGCCGGATGCGGGCCAGCCGGTCGAGATCCAGGTCGGCGACGGTGACGCCCACGGTGTCGGGCGCCTGCGCGATGACCGTGCCCCAGGGATCGATGACCATGCTGCGCCCGTAGCAGGTGCGGCCCGGGTCGTGGTCGCCGATCTGGCCCGCGGCAACGACAAAGCACTGATTTTCGATGGCGCGGGCGCGCAGCAGCACCTCCCAGTGATCCTTGCCGGTGTGCAGCATGAACGCGGCCGGCACGAGGATCACCTGCGCCCCGCCATCGATCGCCAGGCGCCTATACAGCTCGGGAAAGCGCAAGTCATAGCATGTCGACAGGCCGATCCGGACGCCGTCGACCTCCGCGACGACGGTCTCGGCCCCGGGCGCGATCGTGGCAGACTCCCGGTAGGAGACGCGGCCCGGGATCTCGACGTCATAGAGATGGATTTTCCGGTACGCCGAGGCGAGCCTGCCGGTCCTGTCGAACAGCGGCGCGGTGTTGTGGCTGCGCCGCTCGTCGGGGGCCGCGCCGGGGATCGACTCGTGGAACGACCCGGCCAGCACCCAGATGCCGAGCTCCTGGGCCGCCTTGGCGAAAAACGTGCCATATTCGCCGTCCAGCGGCTCGCCGGGCGGCACGGACGGGCCCAGATAGTCGGTGAACTCGGGCAGCACCGCGAGGTCGGCGCGCGCGGCGGCCGCCCGCTCCAGCAGCTCGCGCGCCTGCGCGAGGTTGGCCGAACGGTCGTCGCGCGCGTTGAGCTGGCAGACAGCAACTCTCATGAACTGAATTTTGACAGCCGTCGAATGCCCTCGTCGAGCACCGCGTCGGATTTGCAGAACGCGAACCGGACATACCGCCGGCCCGTGTCGATGTCGTCGAAGAACACCTGCGCCGGGATGGCCACGACGCCCGCCTTGTGCGCGAGATCGTGGCACAGCTTGACGCCGTCGTCGTAGCCCAGCGAGCGCGCGTCGATCTGCAGGAAGTAGGTGCCCTCGCACGGGTACACCGAGGCGCCCATCGCCTGCAGCGCGGCCCGGAGCCGGTCGCGCCGCTGCTGCAGATCGTCGCGCAGGGCCGCGACCCAGCCCAGCTCCTCGTCGAGACCGACGGCCACGGCCGCTTGCAGCGGCGTACCCCCGGCAAAGGTCAAAAATTGTTTTGCCTTGCGCGCCGCGGACACGAGGTTTGCCGGTCCGCAGGCCCACCCGATTTTCCAGCCGGTCGCGCTGAACGTCTTGCCGGCCGACGAGATGGTCAGTGTGCGCTCGGCCATCCCGGGCAGTGTCGCAAGTGGAATGTGCGAAAGCCCGTCGTAGATAAGGTATTCGTAAACCTCGTCGGTCACCGCGATGAGATCGTGCTCCACGCACAACCGCGCGATCAGCTCCATTTCGGGGCGGGTGAACACCTTGCCGGTCGGGTTGTGTGGGGTGTTGAGCAGGAGCAGCTTGGTGCGCGGGGTGATGGCCTGCCTCAACTTTTCGGGGTCGAACGCGAACGTCGAGCCGGACGGGAAGAGCTGCACCGGCCGGCGCACGGCATCGGCCATCGCGAGGTTGGCCAGATAGCTGTCGTAGTAGGGCTCGAACACGACCACCTCGTCACCCGGATCGCACAGCCCGATCAGCGCGGCGGCTATCGCCTCGGTCGCACCGGCCGTGACCAGGATCTCGCCCGCGTCCTGGCCGTAGCGCTCCAGCCGCTGGCGCGCGATCGCCCCGCGCAACTCGGGCAGCCCGTCAAGCGGCGGATACTGGTTGAGCCCACCCGCGATCGCACGCTGTGCCGCCGCAAGCACGGCCGGTGGCCCATCGGTGTCGGGGAAGCCCTGACCGAGGTTCACCGATCCCGTCTGCTTGGCCAGGGCCGTCATCTCGGTGAAGATGGTCGTCCCAACGTCTCGAAGTCTGCCGCTAGTCACGTTCCGCATAGAGGGGATGGTATGTTGCCCAGCTATGCGCAAGCCCCTCTCCTCCAGCAGCGCTGCATTGGTCGCGTGTGTGGCGGCCGTTCTCACGGTCACGCCCGCTATGGCCGCCGACACACCGGTCGCCGCGTCGCTGTCCGATGAGTGCGGTTTCGTCCGCGTGGCTTATCCGGCCGGGGTGACGGGATCGTTCACCGTGCGGCGAGACGGCTCGGAGGTGGTGGCGCTCAACCCGCTTCCCGGCGGCGGCAACTTCGCCGTCTTTGCCGGGCCGGACCAGACCGTGTCGCTGGCCGGATCGCTGTCGGGATCGCACCAACACGCCACGCCCGACAGCTGCGCTGAGCCGAAGGTGGCCGTCGTCTCGTTCGACGACCGCTGCCAGGATTCGTCGGCCGTGACCCTGCGCAACAACGGGTCGGCGGCTGCCGGCTTCCGGTTTGTGGTGGGCACGACCGTGACCGAGATCCCGTCCGTGCCGCCGGGCGAGTCGACGCACGTGATCGGCGGGCTCACCGAATATGGCTTGTTCTCGGTGGGGTGGGCCAATCCGGCGGGCGCGATGGGCACGGTGGCCACGCACGTCTACGCGACCCCGGGCGACTGCGGCGCGCACAAGCTGGCGTTCACGTTCGCCGATGGGTGCGACAAGCTCGAGTGGACGGTGACCAACGGCGCGGCGGGCGCGCAAAAGGTCGAGCTGTTGCGGGACACGGAGATCGTGTCCGCCCGGTGGATCCCGGCCGGCGGCCCGCAGACCTACTCCGTCCCGGCCGCCGCGGGCGCCTCCTTCCAGGCGCGCTATGTGGGCGGCACGGCGATCGGCGACCCGCACACCTATCACGTCCCGGCCAACTGTGCGGCCGGCGGGCTGCCGATCACCGGGATGGGCACGCAACCGCTTGTGTTGTTTGGTGTTCTGTTCGTCATAGGGGGATTTGGCGTGTATCTCCTCGCACGTCGCCGTCTCGTGGGGTAAGTTAATACTCGTGTTTTTTGTCGCGCCTGCCCGCCGTCTCTTGGCAGGCGTGACCCGTTTTCTGGCCGTGCTGCGCGACGCGCCCGCGTTGACCGTCGAGACCCTTTGCGCCGCAATGCTTTGCGTGCCGACCGGGCCGACTCCGCTGTGGACGCCTTCCGCGCAGTTTGCCACCTCACCGCTGCATGAGCGGGCGCCGCCGCGACCGCGGCTCGCCCTCGCCTAACCGCGCGAGGCCGCATCCGATCTTGCGCGGGCAGCGCCTTCGCAAATCTTCACCGGTCGATCGACCGTGCCACCCTCACGATAACGCCCTGATTTTTGGGCACTTTTGACGATTAACTCGACGAGTTTGAAGGTACCCCTCAACATGGTTGCATTGCTGCTTGCCGTCGGCATTTGGTGCGTTTTGGTAGGACTAGCCGCGTTGGCCGGTGTCGCGCTGATCTCGCGCGGCGGAGCCGGTCACCTCACCCCGATCGATCCCCAACCCCTGCTGGATCAGTCTCGCGAGCTGGGGCGTTACGCCGAAGAGGTGGGCGTGGCCGCCCAGCGGGCCGCGGCCATGGCCGGCCGCCGGCGCGACGAATGGCTCGCCGCGCAGGCGCAGGCCGAGGCCGCCTGGCGCATGTTCGCCGACGCCGACAATGCGGCCGGCCGGCTCGAGTCGGCCTCCGCCTATCCCGTGCCGTCCGCCGAGGAGACGCCCGACGATGGCGCGCGCTACCTGCGGCGTGCGGCGATGTCGGCGTGCAGCCGCAGACAGATGTCCGCGCTGGAGCTCAGCGACGTGCTCGCGCACCGCAACGGCTGGGACCCTTCGCTGCACCCGGTCGAGCAGGAGCTCGTGCTGCAGCGGGCGATCCGCGACGGCCTGCTGTCGACCTATCGCACGGCCGCCGCGCGCGAGCGCGACGCCTGGCAGGCGTCCGACCTGGCGGCGGTGGCGAGCGCGAGCCTGCGCGATGAGGCGTTCGAGGCGGCGGGCCGGGTCCGGCGGGTCCGCTTCGCGGCCCGGGTGGCGCAGCTTGAGCTGGCCCGCCACCACGCGGCGCCGGTCATCCTGCGCCGGCTGAGACTGACCGCCTGATCCGACGGGCACCAACGCCGCCCGGATAGTTTCCCAGCTCCGGGGGCCACCGTCCGAAATGGTGGACACGCCTGACTCGTGGCTTTCACGTTGGACCATGACGCTGCTAGGGTATTCATGAACCTCGATCAAGGGAGATCACTCATGAACACCCGATCGTTGTTGTCGCTCGTAGCGGCCGTCGCCCTCACCGGGGGTGCGGCTGCTCCGGCAGCGGCTACCATCCAGGCGCCGTCCAACGAAGGCCCCGCGATTTTGGCCGGCGGTTTCGACCTGACCCGCCCCGAGGTCGTCGCCACCGGCCTGCAGATCCCGTGGGGACTGGCGTTCCTGCCCGACGGCAGCGCGCTCGTGTCGGAGCGCAACACCGCGCGCATCCTCCGCCTGCGGCCAGGCACGACACCCACCGTCGTCGGCACGCTGCCCGGCGTCGTCCCGGCGGGCGAGGCCGGTCTGCTGGGCCTCGCGGTGTCGCCCACCTTCGCCAGCGACGGCTGGATCTACGCCTACCACACGGCAAGCGCCGACAACCGCATCGTGCGCTTCCAACTGGCCACACCGGGCACGGTGCAGGTGATCCGTTCCGGCATCCCCAAGGCCAGCATCCACGACGGCGGGCGCATCGCGTTCGGCCCCGACGGCATGCTCTATGCCGGCACAGGCGACGCCAGCAACACCGCCAACGCGCAAAACCTCAACACACCGGCCGGCAAGATCCTGCGGATGACCCCGACCGGAGGCGTGCCCGCTTCGGGCAACCCGTTCGCGGGCTCGGTCGTGTACAGCTACGGCCACCGCAACGTGCAAGGCCTGGCGTGGGACCCGCAGGGACGGCTCTACGCCACCGAGTTCGGCCAGAACACCACCGACGAGGTCAACCAGATCGTCGCCGGTGGCAACTACGGCTGGCCGACGTGCGAGGGCACCTGCAGCAACCCGTCGTTCCGCAACCCGCTCGCGACCTGGACGACCGCACAGGCCTCGCCCAGCGGCGCGGCCATCGCCAACAACACGCTGTTCGCCGCGGCGCTGCGCGGCACGCGGCTGTGGTTGGTGCCGCTCAACGGAAGCGGGGGCACGAGCGGCCCGCCGACCGCTGAGCTTCAGGGCACGTTCGGGCGCATCCGCGCCGTCGCGGTTGGACCCGACGGATACCTGTGGATCGCCACCAGCAACCGTGACGGCAGGGGCACGCCGGTCGCGGCCGACGACCGCGTTGTGCGGTTCCCGCCGAGCACGAGCGGCACGGTCGTGTTCGAGGACACGTTTGAGACCAATCTGGGCTGGGCCGCCAACCCGAGCGGCACCGACACGGCGACGTCCGGCCTGTTCGAGCGGGGCGACCCCGAGGCAACGACGTCAGGCACCACGACCACACAGCTCGGCACCACGACGAGCGGGGTCAACAGCCTGATCACCGGGCGGCTGGCGAACGGAGCGGCGGGCGCCAACGACCTCGACGGCGGTGTCACGTCCATCCGCTCGCCGTCGATCGCGCTGCCGAGCGGCCGCACGCTGACCCTGACGTTCAGTCACTACCTGGCCCACCTCAACAACGCGAGCAACACCGACTATCTGCGCGTGCGGGTCAACGGCACCCTCGTGTTCGAGCGGCTGGGCGCGGCGAGCAATGTGAGCGCGGCGTGGCAGACGGCCAACGTCAACCTCACCTCGTTTGGCGGGCAGACCGTCACGATCCTCGTCGAGGCCGCCGATGCCGGCGGCGCCAGCCTGGTCGAGGCCGCCGTCGACGACGTGCGGATCAGCTAGGCCAGCTAAATCGAAGTCCCTCCAACCGCGTTTTGAGTCTCAAAGCGCGGTTGGAGGGACTTGAATCTGTGAGCGGCGGCCCGACCCCCAGGCACCCGCTGCGGGTCTTCTAACTCCGTTCGGGCGAAGCCGTGCTTGTGCGTGCGTGTTCGGGATCGCGCAGCGGCCCCCGGGCACCCGCTGCCAGGTTTGTCGCCAGGCCGCCCAGCGTCAAGCCGAGCGCCGTTGTCATCACGAGCGTGCCGGTCCAGATCTCCGGCGGCCACTGGATGCCGGCCGCCAGCTGCATGCCCAGCAGGTGGCCCGACCAGACGAGGAACGCGAACACCCCGCCCGCGATCGGCAGCCGCCACGGCGCGTCCGCGCCCCGGACCGCGTCGAGCCGGACCAGGATGGCGTCCACGGCCAGCGCGCCCAGCGTCGCGCCGAGCAGAGCTATCCATTGTGGACTGCGGAACTGGTATTGCAGCACGGTGAACAGCGAAAGCCCGCCGACCAGAGCCGTGGCCAGCCCGGGTGTCGCCCGCCGCCGGTGGCACAGCAGCAACGGCACGACGAACATGACCGTCGCGAAGAGGTAGCCCTGCACGGCCACGACCGCGGACAGGTGCTCCAGCGAGTCCCGTCCCGCGCGGTAGGTGTTGGTCGCGGCCGCCTGGGTCAGCGGCGTGTACGACAGGAGCAGCACGGAGAGCATCACGAGGCTCAGCGACAGCGAGGTCACACCGGTAAACGCCCGGGCGCGGTCCGCACCCGCGGCCCACCACGAGCGTAGCGGGCTGCTCAGCAGCAGCACTCCGCCGAGGTCGACCAGGAGGTGTGACGGGCTCAGGGCGATCTCCAGCCCGGACTCGATGCCGAATATGCTGTGCCAGGTCATGTCGGCGGCCCCGCCGAGCCCGAAGACCACCACCCCGAGCGCGCCGATGCGGTAGCCGGCCGGCCAGCCGTCGCGCCACCAGACCGCGACGTCGTGCCGGCGCCGGTAGGCCAGCCAGACCGTCCAGGCGCCGAGCACCGCGTAGCCGGTGTAGAGCAGGGCGTGCCACGGGGTGAAGAAACTCTCCAATGTGGACCGCCGGTTGGTGTGCGCCCACGCGTCGGTCAGCACGCCGAAGATCAGGGTCGCACCGCAGATGACGGTGATCAGGTCTTCACGAAGACCGGTCCTCGCCACAACCCGCGAGACCGGCGTATTTACATCGATGGCCATGCCCAAGAGCCTGGCAGGCCCGGTGCCGCGCGGGCAAGAGGTCGGCCCGATGCACGCCGGTCAATTGCACAGTGGCGGCGATGGCGACGGTGATGGCGATGAGGGCCGCGCCGATCCGGAACGCCGGATGGTAACCCTCGGTCAGCGCCTGCGCCACGGGACGGCCCGCCTTCTCGAGCGCTCCGGCGCGCACGGCCGACAGCGTGGCCAGGATGGCCAGGCCCCAGGAGCCACCGACCGATGCGGTGGTGTTGATGAGCCCGCCGGCGAGCCCGGCGTCACTGCTTGTAGTGCCGCGCATCGCCAGGCTCATCAAGGACGGGCCTCCGCCGGTACCAAGAAAAATCGTCACCGGAAGGACATGGAGCACATAGTTGCCCCGGACCAGCCCGGTGATGAGCGTGCGGCGGGCGCCGAAGCGCGGCACGATCCGGTCGGAATAGCGCACCGACAACAGTCCCATCACGACAGTCACCGGCAGGAAGGCGAGCCCGATCCGCAGCGGGTTGTAGCCCAGAACCCTTTCCAGGTAAAGCGATCCGAGGAAGAACTTGGCGAACATACCCGCGATGGACAGCCATGCCGAGCACGACGGCCGAGGTGAGCGCGCCGCCCACGCCCTGCAGGAAGCGGGCGCCGACCAGCATCCACTGGGTCTGCGCAATCCCACAGAGGAATGAAGCCGACGTGAACACGATGAGTCCGATGAGAATATGTCGCGGCGCCCCACCAAGTCGCCGAGCCGCCGCCCCGAGAGCAGCAACAACCCGCCGAACGCAATCGTGTAGGCATTGACCACCCGGGCGAGGCTCGATGTCGTGAAATTGAGCTCATCGGAGAATTGCCGGCAGTGCGACGTTGACCACGGTGACGTCAAGGACGATCATCAACATGCCGACGCACAGGACGTAGAGCGCGACCCAGCGCGATCGGCTGATCATAGGTACTACCGCAAGCTAACAGCTTCCGTCCTGAAGAACAATTCACTAATCAGAACCTAGGATGTAACCAGTGGTGACGAAACGCAGCTACGACGACAGGTGCGCCGCCGCCCATGCCCTCGATCTGGTCGGCGAGCGGTGGGCGCTGCTCGTGGTGCGGGAGTTATTGTTGG
>JBIOYB010000342.1:0-7461 GCA_044869915.1 Allorhizocola sp. | reverse complement strand
CGGAGCCAATATGTGGACACGCTGCGCGGCATGGCGATAGCGCGGGTCTACCTGCACCACACACTGTGGATCGGCTGGCTGACCATGCTGTTCCCGTCCATGTCGATCATGTTTGCGCTCGCCGGGTTCCTCGCGGCGTCCTCTTTGGACCGTGCCGGTGCGGCGCACACGCTGTGGTCCCGAGCCCGGCGCCTGCTGCCGCCCCTGTGGGTGCTCGCGCTGGTGGCCGTGCCGATCATGCTGTTCCAGGGCTGGTCGGGCGTGCAGTGGTCCGAGCTGTTCTACTGGGTCGTGCCGTTGGCCAACCCGGTCACCAACTCGACGGGCGGCGCGTTCGCGATGGCGCTGTGGTATCTGCGGGCCTACCTGTGGTTCATCCTGCTCGCGCCGCTGCTCTGGTGGGCGTTCAAGCGCTGGCCGATCCCCACGCTCGTCACGCCGATCGCGGTTTCGGCGATCCTCTACTTCCCGCTGGTGAGCCTGCCGGTGAGCGGGACGAGGGACGTCATCTCGACGACCGCGTTCTACGGCACGGCGTGGGTGCTGGGATACGCCCGCTACACGGGCATGCTGGACCGGATCTCGTGGAAGGTGTGCGGCGCGATGGCCGTCGGGCTCGCGGTCGCCGGTGTGATCTGGGGCGCGCTCGCGGGAGCGCCCGGCCAGTCGCCGCTGGTCGACCCGATCGCCGAGCAGCTGTGGAGCACCGGGTTCGTGCTCGTGCTGATGCGGTTGCGCCCGCGGATGGGCTGGCTCGAGCGGACGCCGCGCCTGCGCCGGGTCATCGCCGCGCTCAACGCGCGCGCGGTCACCATCTACATCTGGCACCTGCCCGTGCTGCTGGGCGCCGGGACGATCGTCGGATTGTTCGGCCTCGATCCGTTGCACGACGCGACGGGCAAGGCGGCCGCGATCGCGCTGGGCACGGTGCTATTGGGGCTGACCGTGGTCGCGGTGGGCTGGATCGAGGATCTGGCGGCGCGGCGACGCCCGGCCCTGCTTCCAGCATCTGGGACATAGCTCCCAGAGTTTGGACGCAGGCGGCTAGGGTCTGACCATGTACACGCATGGCCATCACGAGTCCGTGTTGAGCTCACATCGCTGGCGCACGGCGGAAAACTCGGCGGCCTACCTGCTGCCACACCTGAAGCCGGGCATGGCGCTGCTCGACATCGGCTGCGGCCCGGGCACCATCACCGCCGACCTCGCCGCGATCGTTTCGCCCGGCGTCGTGACCGCGACCGAGACCAGCGAGGCGTTGCTGGAGTTGGGCAAGGCCGAGGCGGCCCGGCGCGGGACGAGTGGCATCGAGTTCGCGGTGGCCGACATCCACCGGCTTGACTTCCCGGACGACACCTTCGACGTGGTGCACGCCCATCAGGTGCTGCAGCACGTGGCCGACCCGGTCCAGGCGCTGCGCGAAATGCGCCGGGTGTGCCGGCCGGGCGGTGTGATCGCGGCGCGCGACAGCGACTACGCGGCTTTCCATTGGTACCCCCTGATAAAAGAACTCGACGAGTGGCTCGCGCTGTATCGGGAGGTGGCGCGGCGCAACGGCGGCGAGCCCGATGCCGGCCGCAGGCTGCTGTCCTGGGCGCAGCAGGCCGCATTGACCGACATCATGCCAAGCGCGAGCGTGTGGTGCTTCGCGACGCCCGGCGACCGGCGCTTCTGGGGCGAGATGTGGGCACAGCGGATCCTCGAGTCGGATCTGGCACGCCAGTCCGGCCGGTCCCGCGACGATCTCATGCGGCTGTCGAAGGCGTGGCTGACCTGGGCCGGATCCACGGACGGTTGGCTCATCATCCCGCACGGTGAGATTGTGTGCCGCGCGTAGGCGTAGGTAACCTGCGAACATGATCCTCGAAGATCTCTCGCGCACGGAGATCTCCGCGCTTCGCGAGGAGTTCATCGCGCTCTGCGCCCAGGCGTTCGCCGGCGAGCCGTGGCGCGAACCGCCCGCCCGTGCGGTCAAGGTTGTCGATCGCCTCTACGCCTCGCTGGACCGGCCGATGTTTCGCCTCACCGTGGCACGGGGCGACGACGGGCTCGCCGGGTTTGCCTATGGCTACATGGACACGTTCTGCGCGAGCCTGAGCGGCGGGCGTTACGAGCAGGCGTTCGAGCTCGTGGAGCTGGCCGTGGCGCCGGTCTATCAGGGGCGCGGGCTCGGCCGCAAGTTGCACGACGCGCTGCTCGCGCAGGCGCCCACGCCGCGCATGCTGCTCACCCATCAGGCGCTCGACCTGCGCTCGCTTTATGCGCGCTGGGGCTGGCGCGACCTGGGCGACGTGGTCATTCCCGGCTCGGTGTCGACGCTGGCGCTGATGGCGTCCACGGCGTGAGCTTCATGCGCGCCGGGCACGACCCAGGCCACCCGGTCACTCCCGGTTCGGCTTCGACCCCGGCGCTGATGGCGTCCACGGCGTGAGCCTTGGGATCCAGGCGGGCACGTTGCGCCGGTAGGTCTCGTACTGCTCGCCATACGTGCGCAGGAGCGTCGGCTCCTCGTAGGCCTTCACAAACGCGGCCGGCACCGCCCACGTGACGGCCGCGTAGGCCAGCAGCAGCGACTCGCCGAGCGCGAGCGCCTGGCCCAGCACGATGACGATGATCGCCACGTACATCGGGTTGCGCACGTAGCGGTAAAGTCCGCCCACCACAAGGTGTTTGGTCGGCGCGACGGGCGCGGGCGTGCCCAGACCCTCGACCACGAACCGCGCGAACGAGTGCACCAGCACGGCCAGCCCCGCCGCGATGAGCAGGCCGCCGCCGGCGTGCATGAGCACCGAATCGGTCCGGTTGGCCCAGCCGTTGGTCAGCCACCACGGGATCAGGCCCGCGACCGTGCCCGGCGCGACGATGAAGAACACCAGGCTGCCGAGCGCCGCTCGCATCGTCACTCCACCTTGGACAGACGGCGGCCGCGCCGCAGCAGCAACAGCACGACCAGCAGGGCGGCCAGACCGAAGGTGACCACACCGCCGCCGGCGAGGATGACCACGGAGGACACCACCCGGGTCTGATCCGAACCCCGCTCGGCCCGGCCCGCCGCCGGACCGGGCTCCTCCGCGCCGCCCGGCACGGCCTGACCCGAAGCACCGGCCACAGTGGACGGACTGGCGCCCGGAGCCGGTGCGGCAGTGGTCTTGCCGCTGCGCGTCGGCGAGGGAGCAGGAGCCCCGGCCACCACCGGGCGGGTCGCCTGGGCCCGGCCCGCCTCCGTCGAACTGCCGTGGCTCGACACGACGACATCGATCAGGGCCGGCCCGGTCGGCGCGCCCGCCAGGAAAGTGATCCGATGCTGCAGCGCGCGGACCTGCCCCTGGCACAGGAAGTTGACGTCGATCCAGTTGTCCTCGGCGCGCATAATGTTGTCGCCGGCCCGCGAGATCGGGCTGATCTCCCACCCGCGCTCCGTCTTCACCTCGACCTTGAGATCGCCGTAGTCTATGCCCTGCAACGTAATCAGCATCAGCGCACGGACTCGGGAGCACTCCGCCGCGAGCCGGGTCGCCGACACCGACATGATGCCGCCCTGGGCCGCACCGGCCTGAAACTTGTCGGGCAGACCGGTAATCCTCACCTCATAGGCGTCCGCGGCCAGAGCCACGCCGACCCCCGGGACCACCACCATCGCCGGCGAGGCCACGATGACCGTCGCCAGGCGCCGTGCCCACTTGCCCGCCTCCCCCATCACCGGCACAGTCTAAGCATCCACTCGGCTAGATGCCGCGCCCAGGTGTTTTCTATCGTTGGTCACCGCTGCGCCTATGAGGCCAACCGCTCACCCGCGCGACGGCCCGATCTCGCCAGTCCGGCCCCACCATCCGACTGATTGATCTGCGACCACACCGCATCAAGGGAAAGACCCAGGACCCCCGCGATCGCCGCGATAGTCGGGAAGGCAGGAGTGGCCACCCGACCAGACTCAATCTTCCGAAGGGTCTCCGGTGAAACACCCGCGTCCAACGCGATGTTTAGCATCGATCTGTCCCCCCTGGCACGCCGCAGGAGAGCACCAAGGCGTTGCCCACGCGCCACCTCCGCGGGACTGAGCGGCAATCTGACCACAACCCCGATTCTAATACCGGGATAACATGGCCGGGATACTTATTGGGTCACCCCGAAGGACGCTGCATGATCGAGATCCTGAACCCTACCGAACTGCAACGCGCCAAAACCACCGGCGCCCTGGTCGCCGACATCCTGCACACCCTGAAAGACCGCAGCACCATCGGCACCAACCTCCTAGACATCAACCGATGGACCCACGACATGATCACCGAAGCCGGCGCACAATCCTGCTACGTCGACTACGAGCCCTCCTTCGGACGCGGACCCTTCGGCCACTACATCTGCACCTCAGTCAACGACGCCGTACTCCACGGACGCCCCCACGACTACACCCTCACCAACGGCGACCTACTCACACTCGACCTCGCCGTCTCCAAAAGCGGAGTCGTCGCCGACTGCGCCATCAGCTTCATCGTCGGCGACGTCAAACCCCCCGAAGACCTCGCGATGATCAACGCAACCGAACGCGCACTAACCGCGGGGATAGCCGCCGCCGCCCCCGGAGCCCGCATCGGCGACATCTCCCACGCCATCGGCTCAGTCCTGAGCCAAGCCGGATACCCGATCAACACCCAATTCGGCGGCCACGGCATCGGATCCACCATGCACCAAGACCCACACATCGCCAACTCAGGCCGACCCGGCCGCGGATACAAACTACGCCCGGGACTACTACTGGCACTGGAACCATGGGTCATGGCCGACACCGCCGAACTCGTCACCGACACCGACGGCTGGACACTACGAAGCGCCACAGGCTGCCGCACGGCACACAGCGAACACACCATCGCCATCACCCACGACGGAGCCGAAATCCTCACCCTGCCCAAACCGGCGCGACCATAAGGTCACGGCCACCCGCGCTGGGGGCGTGGGCCAACGCGGTGGTCACCCGTCCGGGCGCGCCGTCTTCTGCGGAAAGTGCCTCTCGACGAGGGTCAGCAATGCCCGGTGAGTCTCGGCGTCGGCCGCCGCGATAAGCCCGCCCGCGCCCGTGTGCAACGGCTGGCCCCGGATGCCGGTCACGACGCAGCCCGCCGCCCGGCACAGCGCGATGCCCGCGGCGAAGTGCACGTTGTCGCGCAGGTCGCGGTCGACGAGGTAAGCGGCCCGCCGCCCGGCGGCGACCCACGCCAGCGCGAGCGTCGTCGACACCACCCGGGGGCTGAACAGCTTGCGAAACTCGGCATCGGTGAACACGCCCAGCGTCGCCGACCCCGTGTCCAGGTCGACCTCGACCAACCGGGATCGCGCCGAGGGCACGAGCGCCTCGTCGCCCAGGTAGGCGCGCTCACCGTCGGTCCAGAACACCTCGCCCGAGAACGGGTCGGCGCACGCGGCCGGGCCGTCCCGCAGCGCCACGTTGACGCCCACGAGCGGGGTCTGCGCCGCGAAGTTCAAGGTCCCGCACAGCGGGTCGACCAACCACACCCGGTCCGATTCGCCGGTGCGCCCGGTTTCCTCGCCCACCACCGCATCGCCCGGCCGCGCCGACCGGATCACGTCCAGGATCACCTGCTCCGACTCGATGTCGGCGGCCGTGGCGAAATCGCCCGCTCCCTTGTCGAAGCGCGCCAACGACTTGCCGTATCGCGCCCGCACGACCTCCGCGCCGGCGAGCGCCGCCGCCACCGCGACTTGCGCGTCTGTCCGCATCAGACGGTCAAGACTACTGGCCCGGCCGCGGTCACCGCGATGGTGTGCTCCCAGTGCGCGGCCCGGCTGCCGTCGTCGGTGCGGATGGTCCAGCCGTCCTCGGCCGTGTGGCAGCCGTCGGCGCCGCTCTCGAGGAGCATCGGCTCGATCGCGATGACCAGCCCCTCGCGCAGCACCAGCCCGCGGCCGGCCCGGCCGGTGTTGGGCACCGACGGCTCGGCGTGCATGGACGTGCCGACGCCGTGCCCGCCCAGTCCTTCGGGCAGGCCGTAGCCCGCGCCGCGCGCGATCGTCTCGACGGTGTGGGAGATGTCGCCGATGCGCGCGCCCGGCACGGCCGCCGCGATCGCGGCCATCAGCGATCGCTCGGTCATCTCCGACAGCCGTCGCGCCGCCGCGTCAGCCTGTCCAATCGCGACTGTTAGGGCGGCGTCGGCGTGGTAACCGTCGATGTACGCACCGCAGTCGATGGACAGCAGGTCGCCCTCGGCGAGCTCGTAACGATCGGGGATGCCGTGCACGACCGCGTCGTTGACCGACAGGCACAGCACGGCCGGGTAGGGCACCGGCGCCCACGACGGGTGGTAGCCCAGGAACGACGGCTTCGCCCCGGCCGCCGCGATCATCTCGGCCGCGAGCGTGTCGAGATCGGACAGACGCACGCCCGGCTTGGCCGCCTCGCTCACCGCCGCGAGCACCCCGGCCACGACCCGGCCGGACTCACGGATCTGGTCTATCTCCCCCTGCGATCGCAAAATCACCATGTCTAACGCCACTTCTCGCCCGTGATGCGTTCGTAAACCTCGATGTAGCGGGCCCGCGTCGCCTCGACAACCTCGTCCGGGACCTCGGGCGCGGGCGAAATCTTGTCCCACCCCGTGCTGTCGGCCCAGTCCCGCAGGAACTGCTTGTCGAACCCCTGCTGCGCCCGCCCCGGCTCCCACTGATCGGCCGGCCAGAAGCGCGACGAGTCGGGCGTGAGCACCTCGTCGCCCAGCACGAGCTCGCCGTCGTCGTCCCAGCCGAACTCGAGCTTGGTGTCGGCGATGATCAGGCCACGCTCGGCGGCGATGGCCGCGCCCCGCCGGTAGATTTCGAGCGTGAGGTGACGCAGCTCCTCGGCGATCTCCTTGCCCTCCTGCGCCACGACATCATCGAACGTAATGAATTCATCGTGTACGCCGACCGCCTCCTTGGTGGTCGGCGTGAACACCGGCTCGGGCAGGCGCGAGGCCTCCACCAGCCCGTCCGGCAACCGCACACCCGAGATCGCGCCCGAGGCTCGGTATTCCTTCAGGCCCAAACCCGCCAGGTATCCCCGCGCGATGCACTCCACCGGAATCATCCTCAGGCGGCGACAGCGCAGTGCTCGCACGGCGAATTGTTGAGGCACATCGGTACCAGATAAAAGATGATGAGGAACCACGTCGGAGAGTTGGCCAAACCACCACAGTGACAGACGGGTCAGGATTTTGCCTTTGTCCGGGATCGGCGTCGGCAACACAACGTCATAGACCGACACGCGATCGGTCGCGACCAGGATGATGTCGTCGCCGTCGGCATAGACATCCCTGACCTTGCCCGAGTGCAGCAGTTCCAAAATCGTTCCTTTGCTCGCTTGCTTTGCCTGGGTTTACTTGGGTTCCCAATCGGGGCGCAGTGGCATGCCCGACCCCTGCTCCGAATCCAGCTTCACACCCAGGATCTGGTGCAGCTGGATGGTGTTGC
>JBIOYB010000341.1:0-2698 GCA_044869915.1 Allorhizocola sp. | reverse complement strand
TCGAGCGCCGTGACGCTGCTGCCTTCGCCTTGACGCAGCGGCGCGTCCCCGCGAAGTTGGCGGCGGGCAAGGTCTCTCGACTTTCGTGATCTAGGCGGCGGCGCGGGCTGATGGTGACTGGGCGGGTGTGATTTGTGGTGTGCTGGTCGCGGCGGGTGCTTGTGCCCGATATTCGTGGCGGATCAGCTCGTGGCGGAGCGCGGCGAGCATGTCGTTGTAGCTGATCGTGGCCTTCTGGCGGTACCAGGGCGCCTGTCGCCGGCGGGCGTGCAGGTCGGCGTCGGGGTCGCCGTGCAGGGCGTACCAGGTGATCGTGATCGTCTGGGCGAGGAACCCGAACGGAACGGTGCGCCGGACGGCGTGCTGGACGCGGTTGCGGGCCTGGCCGACGCCGTGGGTCTTGGCCTCTTGGAAGGCGGTCTCGATGCTCCAGCGGCTGTCGTAGCGGGCGATCAGCTGGGCTGCGCCGGCGTTGGTGTCGGTGCTGGCGAGCGCGACGTCGTAGCCGTCTGTGCGGTCGGGCTTGCGAATCAGCATGATCACGACGGGCCGGGTGTGGAACGGGCCGTACCAGAGGCACGTCGTCTGCCAGACGTGCTCGACGCGGGTGCGCCCGTCGGGGCCGGTGATCGTGACCGCCGTGAAGCTGGCCTGCTCGGCGAGCTTGGCCAGGCTCGCCAGCCGCGCGCCCTTGAGCGCCGGCCGCCCGCGCTTGCCGGTGCGCGGCGGCGCGAGCGCGAAGACCGCGGCGTTGGCGCGCATCCTGGTGGTGACGGTCACGTGGTCGGGCAGACCGCGCCACGCCTTGGTCGCATAGGCGCCGTCCATGATCAGTTCCACGATCCGCGCCGGGAAGCGCCCCAGGATCAGGTCGACCAGCAGCCGGGCCAGCTCGGGCTGGGATGCCCGGTCGGGGTTGGCGTCGTCTCTGGGGCGGAACAGCCGCAAGAGGATCGGCAGTCCGACCGGCCGCCCGCCCAGGCACGGCAGCTCGACCACGAGGACCACGACAACCCAGCAGTTGCCCCAGCGGGTGCGCCGCCCCGAGCCCTCCGGCTGGGCGCCGTCGTGCAGGTAGTGCGCGCCCCACACCCGCCGCCCCGAGCGGCCGAAGAGCGTGTCGTCGACGGCCAGACGGATCGCCACGCCCGGCTTGACGAACACCGTGACCAAGAAGTCCAACAGTCGCAAGCCCAGCTCGTCGGGCTCCCAGCGCCGGCGCGCGAAGAAGTCGTGCGCGCGGCTGTGATGCCAGGCGCCCGCCAGCCCGGCTGCCTGCAGCATCCCCGTCACCGTGCAGTCACGGACCCGGCCGACGAACCCGACCAGCAGGCAACCGAACGTCTCAAAAGTCGGCTGGGTGAAACATCCCCGCAGCAGGGACAGCAGCCCCGCAAGCGAAGTGGGAACCTGACACACGGCGGCGACCTCCCGGTGAAGGGCAACGGCCAGCGTCATCACCGCCCCGCGGCCCGATGGGCGTGAACACCGGATTCGGGGTCGCCGCCACCGCTCCTTTCGCCACCGGGGTCCGCGAGGACGGGCTAGCCTTCGCGCGTGCGGGATCTCCAGAAGCTCAACCGCGAGCTGGACGCGGCCCGCGAGCGCGATGACAACCGTGCGCAGGTGCGGCTGATCACTGCCGCGCTCGCGCTGCCCGAGTCTCAGCCGGACCGCGCGGGGTATCTGGACGAGCTGGCCTACGCCTATCAGAAGCTCGGCCGCTTCGACGACGCGATCGACGCGATGCGCCAAGCGGTTGCCGCTGGCTGGGACGGCGAGCTCGATGATCACCCCAGCGCGCAGGCGCTGATCGCCGACCTGCTGCTGCGGGCCGGACACGACGAGGAGGCCGACGAGGCATGGCTTCAAGCCGAGCGCGAGGACCCCCGCAACCCGTGGGTGCACGCCGCCGCGAGCGACGCCTACACGAGCGTCGGGCTGCACAGTAAGGCGCTGCCGTGGCAGACCACAGGGCTCGAGCTGGCGCTCGCGGCCGGTGAGCAGGAGGGCGAGCTGGCGTGGCTCTTGACCGGGCAGCGGGGCGAGACGATGGACATCCTCGGCCTCGCGCCAGACGAGCTCCAGCTCCGCGCCGAGGAGCTGATCGAGCGCCAGGAGCGGCAGGACCGCGAGTACGAGCGCGAGTTCCTACGCAGCTGGAACCAGCCGCACACGATCGCCCCGCAGCAGGCGCACATCGGCCTCGCGTGGTTCCCGCCCGACCAATACCCGCGGGCGCTGCAGACCTGGCCCAGCTTCGCCGAGGACTACGAGCACGGACCCTACGCGGCGTACTGCGCGCGACTCGAGCTGCTACTGCGCGATCTCAGATCCCAGGGCGTCAAGCGACTCGCGCTCACACCGATCACGATCGATGACTACCTCGCCTGGTGCGCCGAACACGACCGCGATCCAGAACAGTCCGACACCCGAGCGACCTACGCCACCGAGTTGGTCGAGCGGGACGTCGTCAATCCATGGCCACCCGAGCGCAACCAGTCGTGCTGGTGCGGTAGCCAACGCAAGTACAAGAAGTGCTGCCTTCGCGCGTGATGACGCCCCGGCCCCGAGCGCCGCCTCACCACCCTCAAACCCAGGGGAAAATCACGAAACTCGAGATCTCCGGAAGACGCAAAGAAACGTCCGCCGGAAAGACACTTGCTACCGGCGCCACGCTGTGCGACGGCATCGTATA
>JBIOYB010000340.1:0-19052 GCA_044869915.1 Allorhizocola sp. | reverse complement strand
CCATGCGGTTACCGACTTCCCGGTACAACGTCAGGGCGGACTCGCAGTGCGTCTCCGCGGGCGCATACCGTCCACATCGGATCTCCAGTTCGGCGAGGCATTCGAGAGATCGCGCCTGGCACAGAGGGTCCATGGCTGCCTCGGCCACGCGTAGCGCCGCGGTAAGGCCGCTGCGGGCCTCGGCGTGACAGCCACGGACGTACAGTGAACGCCATAGCGTCGTGCTGAGTCCGCAGGCCACCCGGGAGTTTCCCTCCTCGGCCGCGCGGTGCGTCGCCCCGAGCAGATTGGTCCACTCGGTCTCGAACCAGCGGCTGACCTCCGTGCTGGTGTTCGTCGCCGGATGCGTTGGTTGCGGCGGTGGTTCGGGTGCTTGGTGATCAAAGGGAGCCGTTGAGGCCGCCAAGAGGACGGCGGTATCGGCGTAGTAGTTCAGGAGCCGGTCGATGGCCGCCCGCCGGCTGGTAGAGGGTTCGTCGATCTCAACGCGCTCCCGCGTGTAGGCTCGGATCATCTCGTGCACGCGGTATCGATCGCCCGCCGATTCGAGCAGACCGGCCTCGACCATCTCATCGAGGCAGTGCTTCGCCTCAACCGGGTCCACGCCACCCAGCGCGGCAGCCGCATAGCTGTCAAACTCGAGACCCGGGTGCAAGGCCAGCAGCCGATGTAACCGGCACACCGAGTCCGGCTCGCGATGCTCCACCGTGGACAGTGGCCGGCGCATGCCGCCCTCCAGGGCCAACGCCGCCGCACACGCGACATAATCGGCGAGCGTCCAATCCGGATGGCCCTTCATATGCCGACCGATTACCGTGAGCGCCAGCGGCAGGTTGCCGACCCGCTGGGCGACTTGACGCGCGAGCCGCGGATCGGCATCGATCCGCTCCTTCCCGGCGACGGCCCGAAGCAGAGCGATCGACTCATTTACCTTCAGCATGCCGAGCGGCAGGTGAGCGGTGTCGCGCAACCGAGCCAGCGGACGCCGGCTGGTCACAATGGTCAGGCAGCGAGAGCCGGTAGGGAGCAACGCTTCCACCCACGTCTCGTCCGGAACGTCGTCGAGAATGATGACGCCGGACCTGTGCCGCACCAGCGTTCGATACCGCTCCAGCCGTTCCTCGACGTTGACGGGGATGTGGTCGAATCGCATGCCGAGATGGCGCAGAAGCTCACCGAGCGCCGCTGCGATCGTCATTGGACGGTCCGGGTCGGAACCTCGCACGTTGGCCATCAAACTCAGCCGGTCGACGGAGCGTTCGACCGGCAAATGGTGTGCGACGGATGCCGCCAAATGGGTTTTGCCGGCACCGGGCATGCCGTGGATGACCACAATGCGGCACGAGCCCGGATCGTGCGCCAGGTCGGTCAGCCGGCGCAAAACATCCGCCCTTCCGATCAGCTCCGGTGACGCGTCAGGTTGCGGGCGCCAAGCGTCAATCGGGTCAACAGCGGAGAATCCTCTGCGGATCGCGCGCAGCGCCAGACGCCAGCGCCGGGCGTAGGCCGCGTCCGGCTGCAGTGCTTGCACGATCGCGACCAGGAGGTCCTCATCCAGCCGGCGCCGACCAAGGACGAAGTACCCGGCCACGGTGCTTTTCGTGGTGAACTCGCTTCGGGGCCGTCCCGCCCGCTGCCAGGCCTCGTTGATGGATCGCGTGATGGCGGAGTATGGCCTGTCACCCGCAAGCGCCTTCAACATGCGCAGCCGGTTCGTCAGCTCGTCCAGATCCGTGGCGGTGGACGGATCGGGAAACCCGGTGCTATCGCCGTCTGTCAACATGGTGCGTTCGAGAACGTCTGAGAATGGCGCCGGCAGCGCGCATTCGCTGAGAAAGTCGCCGTGCCGCATTCAGCGACATGCGCTTCCCCGAAGGAGGATCTTGATGAAAACTCTCGGACGGCTCGCGGACAAGATACTGTCGGCTGTCGTGCCGCCAACAACCGCGGCCGCGGCGACCGCGCAAGGCTGCACCAACTACTTCGAGTGCAGGTTCTGCCCGCTCCCCAATCCACCCCGGCCGTCGTTGAAAAGTTGCTGGTACCAGATATGCGACGGGCAGTATGTCAACGGCGCTTGCGGTCGATGCGGCGCGTGCTGAGAAATCTCCTCGGCTTTCGGCGTCCCGCCTAAAGTGGCGGGGCGCCGGGAAGCCGTCCCGCGCCGGACGCTGGCCACCCCGTGCTTCGATCATCCATTCACACCGCTGACAAGGTCAGTGTTGGCAACACGTATAGGCAGCGACGGCGATGCCACGGGACGGCCGGTAACCGGTCGGCCAGGGCTTGTGCTTGCGCACGCATGGGCGGAGCTCCTTTCCGGCCCGCGTTCATCGATAAGCGCTGCAGATCAGGAGCCTAGTGGTGCGGTAGGCGGCCAGGTAAGGGTTCCGGATAAGCCCGGACAGACCCGAACGTCCCCGATGAAGCCCTTGCCGTGCGTGGGCTCAGGCCTTGAGGAACGCGTCAGCCAGTTCGGCGGGCCGGGTGAAGTTGGCCTCGTGGCTGCCGGGGGCCTCGATGACGGGCACCTCGCCGAGGCGTTGCGGGAACCGGGGAGTCCATCCCCACTCCCCCGGCGGCAGCGCGACGTCGTCAGAGGTGATCACATAGCTGGCGGGAACGCCGAGCGTCTCGGGGCTGATCGGCGCCACCGTCTCGGTGAAGTAGCGCATCGGCTGGGGCACCAGGAGCCCGTGCACGAGACGCTGCACCGCCTCGTCGGCGTCCTGCATGAAGGCGCCGCAGAACACCTCGAAGGGAAAGATCACGCTGTTGTCCTCCGAGGCGGCGGCGATCTGGGTGAACATCTCGGCGTAGTGCGGCGGGACCTCGCCCATCAGCGGCACCCCTTCCGCCGGAACGAACGCGCTCCAGTAGATGAGCTTTCGCAGCCGCCCGGCCAGCCGAGGCGCGGCGGCGGTGAGGGGGTAGCCGCCCCAGCTGTGCCCGACCAGGGTTACGTTGCGCAGGTCGTTTTCCTCGACCAGATGGACGATGAAGTCGGCGACATCGGCGAGGCTGTGGCGCTGAGGATCGTCGCCGTCGGCGAGACCGGGAAGGGTGGGGGTGAACACGCGGTGGCCCGACGCGCGAAGGTGTTGAGCCACCGGTCGCCAGGTCAGCCCGCTGTGGCAGGCACCGGCGATGAGGACGAAAGTCTCTGGCATGGCGATGTCCTTTGAATATGGGGGGACGGATGGTCGACGACCGGATGAGCAATAATGATTCAAACTTGGAACGGTCGTCAAGCACTCGACACATATCGAGTGAGTTTGCGGGAGGTCATTGATGAAGGCGCGTTCGCTGGTTTTCGACCTTTTCGGCGACTACCTGCGCTATCGCGGCGGGGCGATCCGGCTGCGCAGCCTCATCGCGCTGATGGACTGCTTCGACGTACCGGAGGCGACCGTGCGGGTCGTGGTCGCGCGGCTGCGCAAGGAGGGGTGGCTCGAGGCTCGCCGGGACGGCAGGGAGACCGAATACGCCCTCACCGAAGCCGCGTGGCGGCTGCTCGACGAGGGCCGCGACCGCATCTTCGGGCGTGCCACGGGACCGTGGGACGGCCAGTGGCACATGGTCATCTACTCGGTGCCGGAGACCGAGCGAGCCCTGCGCGAACAGCTGCGCAAGAGGTTGTCCTGGTTGGGTTTCGGCCCACTGTCGGCGTCGGTGTGGCTCAGCCCGCATGACCGCGCCGGGCAGGTCCGGGCGAGCTTCGCCGACCAGGGCGCGATCCGGCTCGACTCGTTCCGGGCCCGGTCCGAGGGCGCCGAGTCCGACCGCGACATGGCGACCCGGTGCTGGGACCTGGCCGGTCTTGAGCACGACTATCGCGAGCTGCTGGCGCGGCACCGGCCCCGGCTGGGCGGTTACCGATCCGGCAAGGTGCGCGGGCGTGAGGCACTGGTCGAGCGGATGCACCTGATACACGACTACCGCATGTTCCCGTTCCGGGATCCGGACCTGCCGCCGGAGCTGCTTCCCGAGGGGTGGTCGGGCCGGGCCGCGCACGAAGTGTTTCTCGAGGCACATGGGCTGTTGCGGGCGCCGGCGGAGGACTATGTCGACGAGCTGAGCGCTGCCACGCGTACAGGATAATAATGTGTTTCAAACTCTAGACGGGCGTCACTGATCTGTCATATGTTGGAATGGTGATCGACGAGCTCTATGCCGCTTTCGCCGCCGCGCACATGGCTCCACTGTGGACACAGCGGGACGACCTGATGACCGACCAGCCGCGGCCGGCCGCCCAACCGGCGCTGTGGCGCTGGTCCACGCTCTATCCGCTCGCCGCGCGCAGCGGCGAGCTGGTGCCGGTCGGCCGGGGTGGGGAACGCCGCGCCATCGCGCTGGCCAACCCCGGCCTGCCCGGCACCGCATACGCCACCCCGACGCTGTGGGCGGCAATCCAATACCTCGGCCCCGGGGAGGAGGCTCCGGCGCACCGGCACAGCCAGACGGCGTTCAGGTTTGTCGTCGAGGGCCAGGGCGTGTGGACAAACGTCGAAGGCGACGCGGTCGCCATGCGCCGAGGCGACCTGCTGCTCACGCCGGGGATGCACTTCCACGAACACCACAACACCACCGACGCGCCGATGGCATGGATCGACGGGCTCGACATCCCGTTGGTGCGCCAGCTCGACGCGGGCTTCTTCGAGTTCGGCCCCGACACGCTGGCGACCCGCGCCACCCCCGCGGTCTCCCGCAACGAGCGCCTGTGGGGCCATCCCGGGCTGCGTCCGATCGGGGCCGCGACCGCGACGGCCTCACCCCTGCTCGCCTATCGCTGGGAGCACACGGACGCCGCGCTGGCCGCCCAGCTTGAGCTGGAGGCCGAGGGGCATCCCGGTGTCGTCGAGCCGGGGCACGCGGTGGTGCGTTTCACCAACCCGGCCACCGCGGGCGACGCGCTATCGACCATCCGCACCGAGATGCACCGGCTGCGCGCGGACACCCGCACCGCGACCACCCGCGTGGTCGGCTCCGCGGTGTGGCAGGTCTTCGACGGCTCCGGCACGGTCACGATCGGCGAGCAGCGCTACGAGGTGGCCACCGGTGACCTGTTCGCGGTCCCGTCGTGGGCGCCGCTGACCATCGAGACCACCGCCGGCCTGGACGCGTTCCGGTTTTCCGACGACCCCGTCTACGAGGCGATCGGCCTCGCCCGCACGCAACGGCAGGAGCCTTCGGCATGAGACTGGCCACGATCCGCACCCCCGACGGCACCCGCGCCGTTCGTGTCGAAGATGAAGTCGCCGTCGAGCTCGGCGAAACCGACCTCGGCGCGCTGCTGCGCAGGCCGGACTGGCGGCGGTTGGCGTCCACAGTGGACGGTCCCCGGCATGGCCTGGCCGATCTGGAATACGCGCCGCCGGTGCCCCAGCCGGAGAAGATCCTCTGCGTCGGGCTGAACTACCGCAACCACATCCTGGAGATGGGCCGCGGCCTGCCGGAGCACCCCACGCTCTTCGCCAAATTCGCCAGGGCAATGGTCGGCGCGCACGATCGTGTAGAACTTCCCACTGGTTCGACCCAGGTCGACTGGGAGGCCGAGCTGGGCATCGTCATCGGAGCGGAGGTGCGGCACGCGAGCGTCGAGCAGGCCGCCTCCGCCATCGCAGGATATACGGTCGTCAATGACGTCACCGCACGAGACTTCCAGTACCGCACGCCGCAATGGTTGCAGGGCAAGACCTTCGAGTCGAGCACCCCGGTCGGCCCCTGGCTCGTCGTGGCCGAGCCCACGGCCGGCCCGGTCTCATACGAGTTGAGCTGCACGGTCAACGGCGAGCTCGTGCAGAAGGCCGACACCGCCGATCTCGTCTTCGATCCGGCCACGCTGGTCGCCTACATCTCGCAAATCATCACGCTGGTCCCCGGCGACCTCATCGCCACAGGCACACCGGGCGGGGTTGGCCACGCTCGCACGCCCGCGCGCTATCTCGCCGACGGCAACGAGCTGGTCACCCGGATCGAGGGCATCGGCGAGTGCCGCAATGTCATACAAGCGGTGCCGCAATGAGGATCGCTGTCGTGGGCGGCGGGCCGGGCGGCCTGTTCTTCGCCACCCTGATCCGGCGGGCAGACCCGTCCGTAGAGGTGACCGTCCTCGAGCGCAACCGTGCCGACGACGCGTACGGCTTCGGCGTGGTCTTCTCCGACCGGACGCTGGCCGGCATCCACGACGCGGATCCAGTGCTGCGGGAGGCGCTGGCCGAACACGGCCGGCACTGGCAGGAGATCGAGATACGGCTCAAGGGCGAACGGATCCGCTGTGGCGGCAACGGGATGGCCGCCATCGCCCGGCGCACTTTGCTCGCCCTCATGCAGGCCCACGCGAGCGAGATGGGCGCACGGCTGTTGTTCAGCACCGAGGCCGGCCTCGCCGATCTCGCTGATTACGATCTGATCGTCGCCGCCGACGGCACCGGCTCGCAGATCCGCACCGAGCTGGATGGGCAGTTCCGTTCATCGGCGCAGACCGCAAGCGCCAAGTTCATCTGGTTTGGCACGGATTATCTCTTCGACGGACTGACCTTTGTCCACGAGCGAAGCCCGGACGGGGTCTTCGCCGTGCACGGCTATCCGATCAGCGCGGAGGTCAGCACCTTCATCGTGGAGACCGATGAGCAGTCCTGGCGCGCGGCCGGGCTCGACGAGTTCGACCCCACGCAACCACCCGGGCCGAGCGACCTGAAAAGCAAGGCGTATCTGGAGAAACTCTTCGCCGACCAGATCGACGGGCACCGTCTGCTGGTCAACAACTCCCGGTGGGGCAACTTCCGCACCCGCCGCACGCGACGATGGCACACCCTCGACCCGCTTCCGGTCGCGCTGATCGGCGATGCCGCGCACACGGCCCACTTCTCGGTCGGATCGGGCACGAAGATGGCGATGGAGGACGCCGTGGCGTTGAGCACGGCGTTGGTGGCTCAGCCCGGCGACCTGGCCGCGGCCCTGGCCGCCTATGAGGCGGCCGCGCGGCCTTCGGTTGAGGCGATCCAGGGCTCCGCCCGTCCCAGCCTCGCCTGGTGGGAGCACTTCGGTGAATACCATGACGCGTTCGAGCCGTGGCAGTTCGCCTACCACTTCCTTACCCGGAGCATCGGCGACGCCCGGCTTTCCCGGCGCGCACCGGACTTCGTCCGGGACAGTCACGAGCGGTGGCACGAGGCGTTCGGGGCCGAGCCGTTGGAGAGCCGGGTCGTTGTGGTGGTCGAGGACGGAGTCGCTCACTTTCCAGGCTCCGGTGACCGCGTGCCACTGTCGTCCACGGCTCTCGGCGAGGGTCGGGTGTGGGGAGCGTGGATCGCGGCGCCGCTTGAAGAATCCGGGCTTCCCGCCGCCCGCACGCGGATGGCGGAGTTGGTCGGCGCGGGCGCCGCGCTGGTGGCCGTCCACGGTGGGACCGCGCTGACGCGCACGCTTCTCACCGAGCAGGCCCGGCTGCGGCACGGGCTGCCCGCGCTGCTCGTCGATGACAGCCTTGACCGCGACGCCGCGGTCACCGCCGTGCTGTCCGGCCGTGCCGATCTGGTCGGTAGCTCGTTGGGGGTATCCCGATGAGCATGGGTGCTCTCTTCGCGCCGCGCGGCCTCGTGGTGGTCGGAGCATCGCGCCACCCCGCGAAGCTCGGTGCGGCGCTGGCCCGATCGCTGCGGACCTTCCCCGGACACGTGGGCCTGGTCAACCGCCGCGACCCGGATCCGGCCGCCGGGATCTCCGCCTCGATACGGGATGCCGCCGCCGACGGTCCGGTCGATCTGGCGATGATCTGTGTGCCGGCGCCGGGCTGCGCCGCCGCCGTGGCGGAGGCCGCCGAGGCGGGCGCCCGCGCGGCAGTGATCTACGGCGGCGGCTTCGCCGAGGCCGGACCCTCCGGCGAGCGGCACCAGCGCGAGCTCGCCGCGGTGGCGGCGAGCACGGGCATCCGGCTGCTCGGGCCCAACACCTCCGGCTTCTTCGCACCCGGGCAGCGGCTGACCGCGAGCTTCGTGCCTGGCGCGGCCGATGTGCCGGCCGGCCGTGTCGCCGTCGTCGCGGCCAGCGGTGGGATCAACCACGCGCTCGCCTTCCTGCTCGCCGATGCCGGTCACGGGGTGAGCCTCGCGGTCGGCATCGGCAACGGCGCCGACGTCTCGGCCGCGGATGTGCTCGACCACCTTGAGCGGGACGAGACCACAACGGCGGTGGCACTGCACGTCGAATCGGTGGCCCAGGGCCGGCGTCTCGTCGAGGCGGTGGCCCGGCTCTCGCGCAGCCGCCCGGTGGTCGCACTCGTGGTGGGGCGCAACGACGTGGGCGCGTTCGCGGCCTCGCACACCGGTGCTTTGGCCACCGCGTGGCGGGTGACCCGCGCGGCGCTGGCCCAAGCCGGTGCGGTGCTCGTCGATGACGAGCGCGAGCTGATCGATGCGGTCGGTGCGCTGTCGCTGACCCGGATGCCACCCTCGCCCAACCCGGGCATCGGTGTGGTGACCGCGCAGGCCGGGCCGGGGCTACTGGTGCTCGACCAGTTGCGGGGCCGGGGGGTGCGGGTGCCCGAGTTGAGCGAGCGGTGCCGCAGCGCACTCGCCGAGGTGTTGCCGCCGTTGACTTTCCAGCGCAACCCGGTGGACACCGGCCGACCCGGCCCCGGCTTCGAGCGGGTGGTCGGCGAGGTGGCCGCCGAGGTGGATTTGGTTGCCGTGTACGCGTTGCACGAGCCGGACGCAGTAGACCTGGTGCACGCGCTCGGACCGGCGACGGGCGCTACCGCGCCGGTGGTGGCCGCGGTGGGCGGGGCGTCGGCCGGCGCGCGGCGCGTGCGCGGCGACCTGCTCGCCCGGGCAGTGCCGGTCGCCGCCGATCCCCATGGCCTGGCGGCGATGGCGGCCGCCCTGGTCGCCGACGCGCGAGCCCGGCACCGTCTCGACGCGGGGGAGGTGCCTGACCCGATCGCTATCCCGGAGCCTGGTGGCGGTCCGTGGGACGAGGATCAGGCCAAGACGCTGCTCGAGAAGCTCGGCGTGCCGACCATGCCGCGCCGGGCGTGCGCGTCGCGGGCCGAGGCACACCGGGCGCTCAACGACCTGCCCGGCCCGGTCGCGGTGAAGCTGCTCGACCCGAGTGTCCTGCACAAGACGGAGCTAGGCGGAGTCCGGCTCGGCGTCGCCACCGCAGGCCAGCTCGGCGACGCGCTCGATGCACTGGAAGCGGTTGGCGCGCAACGATTCCTGGTCGAGTCGATGGCCCCGGCCGGAGTCGACCTGGTGGTCGGCGCCCGCCGCGACCCGGTCTTCGGGCCGGTCGTCCTGGTCGGCTTGGGCGGGACCACCGCCGAGGCACTGGACGACGTCGCCGTGCGGCTCGCTCCACTGTCCACATCGGAGGCCGAGGCGATGCCGGACGAACTGTCCGGCCGGGTGCTGCTTGATGGCTGGCGCGGCGGTCCGGTGCTGGACCGGACGGCGCTGGCCGGGATCGTGGTCGCCCTCGGTGCGCTTCTCGACGCGTACCCAAACTTGGCCGAGGTGGAAATCAACCCGTTGCGGCTCACCGCTGGTGGCCTCGTGGCCCTGGACGCGTTATGCATATCAACAGAATCGGAGGGATGACGATGGCGACGCCGATCAGTGCGGGGACGGTGCCCTGGCCGCCGGATTACGCGCAGCGCTATCTCGAGGCCGGATACTGGGCCGGCCGCCCGATCGGTGACCTGTTGCGGGCCACCGCCGACCGCACGCCCGACGCGCCCGCCCTGATCGACGGCCAGACGCGGCTCAGTCACGCAGAGCTGGCCGACAGGGCGGACGCCGCGGCCGGACGGCTGCTCGATCTGGGCCTGGCACCCGGGGATCGGATCGTCGTCCAGCTGCCCAACGGGTGGGAGTTCGTGGTCCTCACCTACGCCTGCCTGCGCGCCGGCATCGTTGCGGTCATGGCATTGCCGGCACACCGCCACACCGAACTGGCCTACCTGGTCCGGCATGCCGAGGCGGCCGCGATCGCCGTCCCGGGACGGCTGCGCGACTTCGACCATCAGGAGCTGGCGCACGCACTGGCCGACGAGGCGCCCGGACCATGGCACGTCCTGGTGGCCGGCGACGACGTGTCCGCGAGCAGCGTCGACCTGCGAGCGCTGTGCGCGCCCAGCCCAGACCCGGCCGCGGCCAGGGCACGCTTCGACGCCCATCGGCCGGACAGCCGCGACGTTGCCGTCTTCCTGCTCTCCGGGGGGACGACCGGACTGCCGAAGCTGATCGCCCGCACCCATGACGACTACGCCTACAACGCCACCGCCAGCGCGCACGTCTGCGGCGTCGACGCCGGCACGGCATACCTGGTGAGCCTGCCCGCCGGGCACAACTTCCCGCTCGCCTGCCCCGGGATTCTCGGCACCCTGCTGGCGGGCGGACGCGTGGTGATGCTGCCCTCCCCCGAGCCCGCGCGGGCCTTCGCCACCATCGCCGCCGAAGGCGTGACACACACGGCGGTCGTGCCGGCCGTGGTCGGCCGCTGGCTCGAGCACGCGGCCGAAAGCGGGCCACCATCCGGCCTGCGCGTGCTGCAGGTGGGCGGGGCGCGGCTGGCCGACGAACTCGCCCGCCGGGTCGGCCCGGTGCTCGGCGTGCGGCTACAGCAGGTCTTCGGCATGGCGGAGGGTTTGCTCAACTACACCCGGCTGGACGACCCCGAGGAAGTCATCTGTACCACCCAGGGCCGTCCACTGTGTCCGGACGACGAGGTCCGCCTCGTGGACGAGTTCGACCGGGACGTCGCCCCGGGAGAGGCCGGCTCGCTGCTGACGCGCGGGCCCTACACACCGCGCGGCTATTACCGGGCGCCGGAGCACAACGCCCGGGCGTTCACCGCCGATGGCTGGTATCGCAGCGGCGACATCTGCCGCTTTACCGCGGACGGCAACCTGATAGTCGAGGGCCGCGACAAAGACATGATCAACCGGGGTGGCGAGAAGATCTCCGCCGAGGAGGTGGAGAACCTCGTCTACCAGCTTCCGGGGATCCGCCAGGTCGCCGCCGTCGCCATGCCCGACGCGAAGCTGGGCGAACGGGTCTGCGTGTATGTCGTGGCGCAGGCCTCGCACGACGTGACCCTCGACGGCATCCGCGCCGGCATGCACGCGGCGGGGGTGGCACGCTTCAAACTGCCCGAACACCTGGTCCTGGTGGACGAGCTGGCAACGACAAAGGTGGGCAAGGTCGATAAGAAGGCGCTGCGCGCCGACATCGCGGCCCGGTTGAGCGCGGCGGGCGGTGCAGCCTAGTGATCCGCCACGATCTGTCCGTGACGCTGCCCTGGGCGCAGGCGGGGTCGAGGCGCCTGCTCGCGGTCGTCGACGGGCTCACCGACGCCGACCTGAGCGCACCGAGCCTGCTGCCCGGCTGGACGAGGGCCCACGTGGTCGGGCACGTCGCCCGCAACGCGGAGGCGTTGGGGCGGCTGGCCGAGTGGGCCCGCAGCGGGGTCGAGACCCCGATGTACCGCGACCGTGAGCAACGCGCCGCGGAGATCGAGGCCTCGGCAGCGCTTCCCCCGGCCGTGCTGCGCCACGACCTCGTCGCGACGGCGGCGCGGCTCGATCGGGCGCTTGTGGCGCTTGATGACTCGGCATGGCGTGCCCCGGTGCGCAGCGCACTGGGCCGGATCATCCCGGCCGCGGAGATCCCCTGGCTGCGAGCGCGGGAGGTGTGGCTGCACGCCGTGGACCTCGCCGCCGGCAGCACCACCGCCGACCTGCCTGACCTGATGGCCGACACCCTTCTCGACGAGGTCACACAAACGCTGTCCGCACAACCGGAATGCCCATCGATCATCCTCGACCCCGTCGACCGCGACCGTCGCCTGCGGCTCGGCCCGGCCACCGACCAGCCGGACACAGCCACGGCCACGGCAAGCGCGGCACAACTGCTCGCTTGGCTGACCGGGCGCGATCCCGAGCTTGGTCCGGCCCTGCTGGGCCGGCCAGTGGCCCTTCCCCGCTGGCTCTGAGCGCCGCGATTGCCAGTCTGCTACCCACAGACCGACTTGCCGCCGCACAAAAGAACTGGTTATTTCCAAGATCATCGTATATCGTCGATTAGCGATGATGTTGGAGAAGGAAACTTTGCTGGACCGCGCTGTTGCGCAGCAGTATGCGTCGTGGTTTCGGGCGCTGGCCGATCCGACGCGGGTGCAGATCGCGGAGTTGCTTGCGCGCAAGCGTGAGCCGATGAGTGTGGGGCAGATCGTGGCCGCGGTGGGGGTCGCGCAGTCGACGGTTTCGCATCACCTGAAGATCCTGGCCGAGGTCCGGTTTGTGCTCGTGACGCCGGACGGCAGCGCCAACCTGTACCAAATCAATGAGAAGTGCTTGACCTGCTTCCCGACCGCCGCCGATGTCGTGATGGGCCGCCCGGTCGCCGCTCCCGGAGAGGTGCCATGTTGACCGTCCGGCCCATGACCGCCGCCGACGCCGAAGCGGTGCTGGATATCTACGCTGCCGGGATCGCCGAGGGCATCGCGACCTTCGATACTGACGCGCCTTCGTGGGAGCGGTTTGACGCCTCGCGTCTGCCCGCGCATCGGCTTGTCGCCGAGCGGCATGGGCGGGTGCTGGGGTGGGTCGCGGTTTCGCGGGTGTCCGCGCGCCCGGCGTATGCGGGTGTGGTGGAGCACAGCGTCTATGTGCATCCGGGCGCGCGAGGTCGGGGCGTTGGGTCGGCGCTTTTGCAGGCCTTGATCGCTTCGACGGAGGCGGCCGGGATCTGGACCATCCAGTCCGGCATCTTCACCGACAACGCCGCGAGCCTGGCCTTGCATGCGAAACACGGTTTCCGGGTGGTCGGGACGCGCGAGCGGCCGGGTCGGTTGCATGGTGTGTGGCGGGACGTGATCGCGATCGAGCGTCGCAGCACGGTGGTGGGCGTGGAGTGACCGTCGGCCACGGAGCTGATTTGACAGATGGTTAAGTAGGCGGCAGTCTAAACAGTGGTTAGAGAAACTTCGAAGCAGCCGAGGAGCGTCTGTTATGTCGGATCTACCCGTTGCCGTCATCGGTGCCGGCCCTGTGGGGTTGGCCGCCGCCGCACAACTGGCCACCCGCGGCGAGCGGTTCGTCGTCCTCGAGGCCGGTGAACAGGTCGGCGCTTCGGTGGCCGAGTGGGGGCACGTGCGGCTGTTTTCGCCGTGGCGGTTCAACGCCGACCCGGCAGCCCGCGAGCTGCTCGCGCAGACCGGCTGGACCGCGCCCGACCCGGACCATCTGCCCACCGGCGGCGAGCTGATCGCCGACTATCTGGCCCCGCTGGCGGCGCACCCGGCGATCGCGCCGCACGTGCGCCTCGGCGTGAAGGCGGAGGCGATCGCCCGACACGGGTTCGACCGCGTTCGCACGGCGGGGCGTGACCAGGCGCCGTTCGTGCTGCGCCTGTCCGACGGCACCGAGCTGCTCGCCCGGGCCGTGATCGACGCGTCGGGCACGTGGCGCACCCCCAACCCGTTGGGCGGCAACGGCCTCCCGGCGCACGGTGAGGCCGACGCGATCGCGGCGGGCCGGGTCTTCGCCGGGATGCCCGACGCCGCCGGAGCCCTGCGGGCGCATTTCGCGGGTAAAACCGTGGCCGTCGTGGGCGCCGGGCATTCGGCGACGGGCACGCTGCTGGCGCTGGCCGACCTCGCCGCGCAGGAGCCGGACACCATCGTGCACTGGGTGATGCGCTCGCCCGACCCGTCGCGTTCCTACGGCGGCGGCGCGGCGGACGCCCTGCCGGCGCGAGGCTCAATCGGTACCCACATAAAGAAAATCGTCGAGGCGGGGGCGGTGACCGTCCACACTGGATTCTTTGTCCAGGAGGTCACCGCCGAAGGCGTCGTCTCCGCGGACGGCCGGAAGGTCGAGGCCTCGGTCATCGTCAACGCGACCGGTGCCCGCCCTGATTATTCCTCCGGGTCCGAGCTGCGCCTCGATCTCGACCCCATCCTTGACTCGACTCGGGCCCTGGCGCCGCTCATCGACCCCAACCAGCACTCGTGCGGGACCGTCCCGCCGCACGGCTACCGCGAACTGGCCCACCCGGAAGACGGCTTCTACGTTGTCGGCGCCAAGTCCTACGGCCGCGCGCCGACGTTCCTGCTCGCCACGGGATACGAGCAAGCGCGCTCAGTGGTCGCCGCGCTCGCCGGGGATCTCGATGCCGCAGCCGATGTCCGGCTCGAGCTGCCCGAAACCGGAGTGTGCTCCTCGAGCAAAGCCGCGGCGGTGGATGCCAAGCGGGGCCTGGCCACCGGAGTCCAGGGTGGACTCCTATCCCTGCCGCTCGCGACCGTGGAGTCGGGCGGCGGCTGCTGCGGCTGACCTGAACACATGACGACATGACGATGGCATGACGACGACACAGCGCACACCGGCCGCCGCCCCAGACACGGGCGGCGGCCCAGCCCGTTCCCGCACGCTGATCGCCGTACTCGCGGTCACCCAAACCGTCGGCTACGGCGTGCTGTTCTACTCCTTTTCCGTGCTGCTGAGCCCGATCGCCGCCGACCTGAACACCAGCACCGCCGCCGTCACCGGCGCACTGACCACCGCCATCGTCGTGACCGCCGCCGCATCGATCCCGATCGGACGCTGGCTGGACCGCCACGGCGGGCGGGCGCTCATGACCGGCGGATCGATCCTTGCCGTCACGGCCGTCGTCCTGTGGTCCCAAGTGGACACTCTCTGGCAGCTGTACGCCGTGTTCGCGCTGCTGGGCATCGCATCGGCAGCGGTGCTGTACGAGGCCGCCTTCCCGGTCATCGTCGCCACGGTGGACCCATCCCGCCGCGACAACGCGCTGCTCGCCGTCACCATCGTGGCAGGGTTTGCCAGCAGCGTCTTCTTCCCGCTGACCGCCGTTCTGCTGGAACACCACGGCTGGCGTGCAACCCTGCTCATGCTCGCCGCGCTCCTCGCCGTCACCTCGATTCCCGGACATCTTTTTGCGGTACCAGGCCGGAGCCAGCACTATCACACGACAGCGCACCGCACCGGCATCCCGGTCGGGCAAGCGCTGCGCGATAAGGGTTTCTGGGTGCTGACCGGGTCGTTCGTGGTGCACGGCGCGGCAGTGTCCGCCATGGGCGTGCTACTGATCACCTACCTGCGCTCTGCCGGGCACGCCACCACCGTCGCCGCAACCCTCGCCGGGCTGCTGGGCGTCTTGTCGGTCACCGGGCGGCTGCTCACCACCGGGTTGTCCAAACGCCACACCATGCTGACGGTCACCGCCGTCGTCTTCGCCGTCCAAGCCGCAGGAGCCGCCGGACTCCCCTTCTTCGGCGGCACACTGGCCGGGGCCGCCGCATGCGTCATCGCATTCGGGATCGGCTTCGGTGTGGCGACCATCGCCCGCCCGGCGATTGTGGCCGGCCGCTACGGCACGGCACGCTACGCCACCATCGCGGCCGCCATGACCGTCCCGATCACCCTCGCCAAGGCGACAGCGCCGCTGGGCGCGGCCTCGCTGGCGCCCGACGCGTTTGTCGGCGCCGTCGCGGTGGCCTGTCTCGCGTCGGCCATCCTGCTCGCCACGGCCGGAAGAATCACCGCGCCGACGACGGATCCGTAACCGAGACCTTGCGACAGCACAGTGTCAGGGCAGGCCGAACGTGAGTTGGATGACGGTGGCCGTGATCAGGTCGGCTGCGTCAGCAGGATCGACGGCCCGCCGGGTGCGGCACGGTGCCCGGCGAACTCGTCGCCGGCGAGCAGATGCACGATCGCGGCCATGCGCGCCGCGGCCTGTCTCGCGTCGATGGCCGGGATGGTCACCCGCAGCACCCGCTGCCGGTGGCCACCGCTTCGACCTTGGCGGCGGTGCCGCAGCAGCTACCGGCTTCGGTGGCCTCGGCCGTCGTGCCGCAGCACGGGCTCGCCGCTGTGCCGTCGTTGCTCGAAGGGGCGCTGCCGCAACAGCCGCCCGCCGAAGGCGGGGTGAACGCCTGCGCCGGGTCCCCAATGAACCCGCCCGGGGAAGGTGTGCTCGTCGTCATGATGGTGGCTCCTCGTGTCTAACGGATGATCGGCAGTTGGTAGGCGGCCTGGGTGCGAGCGCGCTCCAGCGCGGCCTCGGCGCGGCACTCGCTCGTGCAGACCTGCCCGCACGTTTCGCAGAACTCCACCGCCCGTGTGCTGGTGGGCCTGCGCCACAGTTTGCCGAGCATGATCCGGGCTTCTGTCTAGATGATTTTCGAATCAGTGACTCAGGGGCAGCTTGCACCTTGTTTCGAGATCTGTCAACCTAGAGGCATGTCTAAACAGCTCGTGGTCTTGGATACGGCCAGTGGTGCGTGTTGCGAGCCGCTCGCCGAGGCTGCGCTCGATGCGGGGCAGGCCGCGACGCTCGCGCCGATGTTCAAGGCGCTCGGCGATCCGATCCGGCTGCGCCTGCTTTCGATGATCACATCCGCCAAGACCGGTGAGATCTGCGTGTGCGATCTGACACCGACGTTCGACGTGTCCGGGCCGACCATCTCCCATCATCTGAAGGTGCTGCGCGAGGCCGGGCTGATCGAGGGCGACCGGCGAGGCACGTGGGTGTGGTATCGGCCGCGGCCCGAGGCCATGCGGGCGTTGGCGGCCGTGCTGAGCGTGCCGGTGGCCACGGGCGCGTGACAGCCGATCATTGGCGGGCGTAACATCACGGCATGCTGATATCAGCTGACAGTGATGTGATCGGTTTGCTGGCCGATCCGGTGCGCGCGCAGATCGTCGAGGTCCTCTCGCGCGGCCCGGCGTGCGTGTGCCACCTGGTCG
Source organism: Allorhizocola sp. (assembly GCA_044869915.1). Classification (GTDB taxonomy): domain Bacteria; phylum Actinomycetota; class Actinomycetes; order Mycobacteriales; family Micromonosporaceae; genus Allorhizocola. Next base: position 2,275 of record JBIOYB010000340.1, on the reverse strand, counting down.
AAGACCTCGACCTCAAGCAGCCCAACATTTCCAACCACGTGCGGGTGCTGCGCCAGGCCGGGCTGATCACGGGCGAAAGCCGCGGGCGGTTCACCTTCTACCACCTCAACACCGACGCGCTCGAGGCCGCGGCAGCGCGCCTGACCGCGCTGGCGCAGGCCGCCCGGGACAACGCGGCCAACCACCGGGACTGCACGTGACCACCATCCAGTTGTGGCGGCGCGCGGTGGCCGAGTTCACCGGCACGGCCGCGCTCGTGACCACGGTCGTCGGCTCGGGCATCATGGCGCAACGCCTGTCCGCCGACGGCGGGGTGCGGCTGCTGGCCAATTCGCTCGCCACCGTGCTCGGCCTGGCCGTACTGATCGCCGTGTTCGGGCCCATTTCCGGCGCCCACTTCAACCCCGTCGTGTCGGTGGCGGACTGGTGGCTGGGCCGCCGCACCGGCGGCGGACTGCGCCCGCCCGAGGTGGGTGTCTACGCTGCGGCCCAAACCACCGGCGCCATCGCCGGTGCCATCGTGGCCAACCTGATGTTCGCGCTCCCCGCGGTCACCCGGTCAACGACCACCCGGGCGGGCGGGCATCTGTGGCTGGCAGAAGTCGTTGCCACCACAGGACTTCTCGTGGTCATCGGCTCGCTGACCCGCCACGAGAGAACGGTCGCCGTCGCCGCCTACATCGGCGCCGCATACTGGTTCACCTCCTCGACCAGTTTTGCCAATCCGGCGGTCACAATCGGGCGCGCCTTCACCGACACCCACACCGGGATCGCTCCCGCCGGCGTGCCCGGATTCGTTATCGCGCAAGGCATCGGACTCGTCATCGCGGTCGGCATGGTCACAGTGCTCGGCTCCCCCGGTACCGTAAAAAGGAAAGAGAGCTCGAACATGTCTGAGCAAGCCAAGCCGACGGTGTTGCCCACGGTGTTGTTTGTGTGCGTGCACAACGCCGGCCGCTCGCAGATGGCCGCCGGATGGCTGCGCCACCTCGCCGGCGACAGGGTCCGCGTGCTGTCGGCCGGATCGGCGCCCAAGGAGTCGATCAACCCGGTCGCGGTCGAGGCCATGGCCGAGGTGGGCATCGACATCACCGGCAACATCCCACAAAAACTCGAATCCGAGACCGCACAAGAATCCGACGTCATCGTCACCATGGGATGCGGCGACGCCTGCCCCTACTTCGCCGGCAAACGCTACGAGGATTGGGAGCTCACCGACCCCGCCGGCCAACCGCTCGAGGTCGTACGCCGGGTCCGCGACGAAATCCGCGAACGGATCGAGGGCCTGCTAAAGGAAATCGTCCCCGCTTGAAACCCGCCTAAGCACGGCTGAGGCGCCCGCGCCGCCCTTCGGTGGTGGGCCGGCAAGCCCCGCCCGAAGGCGCCGGATGGCGTGTCCGTCATTCCCCTGTGCAACAGCCATTGATGCATGGGAGTCGATTATGTTCAAACGGTTAGCCTGGGTTGTCGCGACGGCCCTGCTTCAGGCGGGCACCGTTGCGCTGGGCACGCCAGCGCAGGCTTCGCCTGCAATCCAATCAGTCATCAGCCCCGGCGATGTGATCAACGCGGCTGTCAGCGTCTCGGGCGGCACCGTCGAGTACACCTTCAGCGGGTCGATCGGGCAGCACATCACCTTCGACGTCACCGCTTCAGACTGGGGCGGCAGCACGGCACGGCTGAACCTCTTCGGGCCCAACGGCTCGTTTCACGGCTATATCAGCCTCAGCAGTGGCTCCGGAACCTGGGGCGATTTCACCCTCAACGCCGAGGGCACCTGGAAAGTGGTGGTCGATCCCAATTTGACCGCCATCGGGACGGCGACGTTCAAGTTCGCCACCGACATCAACGGCGGCGCGCTGACCTCGGAGGCGACCGTCAACGCGAGCATCGACACCCGCGGGCAGGACGACTTCTACTCCTTCTCCGGCACCGCCGGCGCACACGTGACCTTTGACGTGCCCGCCACCAATTGGGGCGCGAGCGCCTCGGCCAACATCGTGCTCTACGGACCCACCGGCACGCAGTTCGGCTACTTCAACCTCTACAGCTCCGCCACCTTCGGCGACTTCACCCTCAACGCCTCCGGCACCTGGAAGATGGTCTTGAGCCCGAACGGGCCCGCGACCGGATCGGCGTCGTTCAAGTTTGCGTTGGACATCAACGGCGGGCAGCTCACCTCCGGTGTCGCCGTGACCACCGCGATCGACATCCGGGGTCAGAACGCGGTTTTCACCTTGTCGGGCGCCAACGGGCAGCACCTCACCATCAACGT
>JBIOYB010000339.1:0-7981 GCA_044869915.1 Allorhizocola sp. | reverse complement strand
GTGGTGGGACGGCCGACGGCCCTGGTTTGATCGCTGGGCCGGCGGTGCTCTGTGGCAAGGCGGACGGCAGCGGGGCCGCGGGTGAGACCGTCGGTCTGGTAGCGGGGGCGGGCTGCGAGACCACCGGTGCCGGGATGACTGCGGGCGGCGGCGCCACTCGCGACGCGGGCCCGGTCGCGGCCGGCGCGACAGCCGGCGGCGCAGCAACAGATGGCGGCGGCACGATTGGCGAGGCGACCGGCGGGGCGCCGGCCGGCTGCGTGGGGATCGTGGCCGCGGTGCCGGCGAACGGGGGCTGCGCGGCCTGTCTCGCCCCGGTAACGGGCTCGGAGGCCGACGCCAGCCTCGGGTTGTCCAATGACGACAGCGCCTCGGTCGCCTCGCGGCTGGCCAGCCTCGGCCTGGGCGGCTCCGCCGGCGCCACCGGCGGCAGATCCGGCCACTTCGCCGCGACCGTCGCATTGCTGATGACGCTGACCGTGACCCCGGACAGGACGTCGGCGCCACGCCCACGCAGCGCGGGCTCGCCGTAACGCCCCCGCAGCGCCGTGCCGCGTGCCGCGCCACCGCCCGCGGCGCCGGCGAAACTGCTTGCCGCGCCGAGCGTGCCCATCATGCCGTAGGCCATCATCACGCCGGCGCCCTCGACCGGCCCCGATCCAGCCGCCTGCGCGTCGACCGTGGTCTGGCCCCCGCCAGCGGACGTCCCGAGCTCAGCCAGCACCGGCACCCCAAAACTGAGCTGGCCCAGATTGGCGCGCTTGGCCCTCGACCCCAAATCATGCAATTCGGAGACCGCACGATCCAGCACCCGGGATATCACATGGCGGGTCGACAACATCACCGGTTGGGTGCCTGCCGCCGACACTCCCAGGGTGCTGGATGACAGCACGCCGAGGACCTCCAAGTCGGCCATCATCTGTGTCACGGCAACGCTTATCTCCAGCTTCGCCGCCTCGATCACGCGCGCCCCGGCCGCGGCGAGGTCACCTAGCTCCTTGAACGTGTCGGCGCTGACGGACGCGTCGATCCTTTGCCACAGCCGCTCCAGCGCCTCGCCCTGGCGGGTGTCGGCGCCACCGAACGCGGCGACCGCCGTGGACACGGCCCGCCGCGCGTCGTCGAGCAGCGGCCCGACCAGCTTCGCCGCCTCGTGCCACTGATCGCTCAGGCTGCGCAGCGCCCGCTCGTCGCCATCGGGCCAGTCGCCGCCGATCACCCGATCGATCGCCGCGTTGGCGTCAAACGACGAGCGCGGATGCGGTATCGGCGATGGCAGCGGCACGGATCCTCCCCCAGCTGGCGTTCTCGCGTCGTCAACGTAACCCATTCGCGCCAGGCCCACCAGTTGTCGTACCCGCCGGGTACCGTGTCCGGCATGCGGACGATGGGTGGTGTTGGGTCCGGCGCGCCGACGATCGAGGATGCGAAACGGCTGGCGGAGCGGCTGGCCAACGCGGCGAGTCTGCAAAGCGGCAGGCCTTGGCGCGGGTTCGTGGAGGAGTTCGCGTCCGGCTGGGCGGTCTGGGCCGCCCCACCTCAGGGCGAGCAGCCCGGCATCGGCGGCTGTCCCAAAACCGTGCTGGACAAGGAGACCGGCGGGCTGAGCCGCTGGCCACCCTGGACGATCGACGTCCTCGCTGAGGAATATGCCGCGGCCCGGCCGGTGAGCGGGCCACCGCCGCCCGCATCTCCCAGCCTGTTGCCGCTGCTCGAGCGCACGGCCTGGATCGACGGCGCCGACGGGCGGGTTTGGTGGCACGAGAGCGCCCTGGGCGACGCGGCACCCCGGCTTCACCCGGCTCTGGAGGAGTGGCTCGCCGGCCGGCGATCACCTGTGTTCGGGGCGCGGCGGCACGCCGAGCTGCTCGTCCTGTCGCGGGCGCTGGCTGATGGCGCCGATCTGGCGCACGGTTCGATCCGGCCGGCGCAGGCGCCGCCTTGTGACACGTGCGTGCAGGCCTACGTCCACTTCGGACTCGCCGCGGAGAGCGCGTCGCCGCGGGTCGCCGGCGGCGTGCCGGTGAAGGACGCACCGGCGTTTCCGGACGGTCGGGTGTTCGATCCAAAGCGGTGGGCGCGGATCGCGTTCGACCTTCTCTCGCCCGCGATCCCGCCGGTCGAGGCCGCACGCAGCGTGATCGAGCGCTATCCACTGGTCGTCTGCGACATCCGGGGGCCGGGCCGGGATCACTGGGTGCGCCCGTTCCGGCTCGGGATCACGCGCGCCATGGCCCGGCATGCGATCGCGCTCATCGGGTTCGCCGATCTGATACGCGCGGTGCTCTTCCCGATCGGCCAGGTCGACGGCGACGATGGAGTGATCGCCGTTGACGGGCACGGCCGCATCTTCGTGCTCGATCAGGCGGGCGCGTGGTATTGCGGCGCCGACATCGACACCGCGTTGGAGACGCTCAGCCAGGGGCATGCCCCGCTGCGGCTTCGGGCTGACGGCTCGTTCGCGAGCGACGACGGCCCGAGCGGTCTCCCAAGCGAAGGCGGCTCGACCGGCGGCTTCTCAAGCGAAGGCGGCTCGACCGGCGACTTCTCAAGCGAAGGCGGCTCAACCGGCGGCGGCTGGCGCCACGACGCCCGGACCAGCGACGCCCGGACCAGCGACGCGCTCTTGCTCACGCCGGCCGATAGTGGTTCAGTCTCGACCGGCAACGACATCTCGATCAGGGGGGATCATGGAAAACACGGCATTGTTTAGCCGCTTCGAGGATGTGCACGCGCAATACACACGCCTGAGGGCCGGCGTTGACGCGCTGCAGCGCGACCTCGAAGGGCTGGAGGTCACGGTGCGCTCGCCCGACGGCGCGGTCACCGTCGTGGTGGGCCCGCGGGGCAACCTCAAAGCCATTTCGCTGCAAGACGATGAGCCGCTCGCCATGCTGATTCTCGAGGCCATGCGGCAGGCGGAGCAGTTGGCCACCGACGCCGTGCGGGAGCGCCTGACCGAGGTGGTGCCCGAGTCCGCTGGCGGCATCGACGGCGTTCTACGCGGCCACGACGAGGCCATCGGCTTGAGCGATACGGGCCGATAAAGGTGTCAGGGTGATGGAGTGCGTGAGCACAGTGGACGGACGGTGGTGACGGCATGGCACGCGACGAGATAGACCTTGACGTGGGTGCGGCGATCAGCGCGGCACGGGCGCTGAGCGAGGCGGGTGACGCGCTGTCGGGCACGCACGGCTCGGCCGCCGCGCGGATCGAGAGCGCACACGACGCCCGCCCGTGGGGGCACGACGAGCTGGGCGACGCCTTCGCCCGCGGATACTCCGACGCGGCGGCGCAGGTGCTCTCGGTGTGGCGCGACGTGGCCCAGCGCACGCGCCAGCTGGCAGACGAGATCGACGAGGCGACGCGGGCCACGGTTGAGACCGATCGCGTTACCTCCGAGGTAATCGACAACGTTCCGCGGGCCGGTGACGCTTGACGGCATGACCGCACTGACCAACACAAACACCACCCTTGTCAAGCCCGCCGACCGGTTCCTCCGGCTCGCCCTTCGGTGGGACGCGATCGCTTCCGGCGCAACCGGTGCGGGCTTCATCGGTACCCCAAAAATGCAAATGGATCTTTTTGGTTTGCCGAGCGCCTTCACCCTGCCGGTCGGCGTGTTCCTGCTGGCCTTCGCCGCGTCCGTCTGGTTTGCCGGCACGCGCCGGACGATCAGCACCGGGCTTGTGTGGGGCATCATCGGGCTCAATGCGATGTGGGTCGTGGCGTGCGCGGCCGTCATCGCGTTTGGGCTGCTGCCGTTGACCGGGCTCGGCATCGGCTACGTCGCCGTTCAGGGTGCCGCCGTGGGCGCGTTCGCCGAGCTGGAGCTGATCGGCCTGCGACACCTGCGGAGGGCGGCGGTGTGAACGCGGCCCCGGTCGGGGCGCTGCTGCGGCAGTGGCGCGAGCGGCGGCGGCTGAGCCAGCTCGAGCTTTCCCTCCAGGCTGAGGTGTCCACGCGGCACCTCAGCTTTGTCGAAACCGGACGGTCGGCGCCGAGCCGCGAGATGGTGCTGCAACTCACCGAGCGGCTCGAGGTGCCGCTGCGCGAACGCAACCGGATGCTGCTCGCGGCCGGATATGCGCCCGTCTACTCCGAGACGCCGCTGGACGATCCGCAGATGGCCTCGATCCGCGCGGCCGTGCGGCAGCTGCTCACCAGCCACGAGCCATATCCGGCCGTGGTCGTCGACCGCGTGTGGAACCTCGTCGACGCCAACGCCAGCCTCGCCCTCTTCACCGAGCTCGTCGACCCGCGGCTGCTGGCCCCGCCGGCCAACGTGATCAAGGCCAGCCTGCATCCGCGCGGCCTCGCCCCACACATCGTCAACCACGGCGAGTGGCGAGGCCATCTGCTGCAACGCATCCGCCGCGTGGTGGAGCTGACCGGCGACCCCGAGTTGTCCGCATTGGAGACCGAAATCATCGGATACCCGTGCGACCAGCCCGTGCCCGAGGTCGAGCTGCCCGGCCCGGGCGAAATCATCATGCCGTTGCGCCTGCGCCACCGCGGCGTGGAGCTCAGCTTCTTCAGCACGATCGCGACGTTTGGCACACCGCTGGACGTGACGCTGTCGGAGCTCGCCATCGAGTCGTTCTTTCCGGCCGACGCACCCACCGCGGACGCCCTGCGGAAGCGCTGAACGAACACGTGAGGGTGACCACCCCGCCCGCCTTACGCCCCTGGTCAAAGACAAGATCACGATTTGTGCCAAAAATCAGTTGCCTCCGCCTCTGGCGAAACCCTCAGCAATACCGTAGTCTTCTCACAACGCTCAGCCACTTCCCCCGTGGTGGCTGAGCGTTCTTCTTTGCGTTTTTGCCGCCCGCCGCGCGCCACGGATCACCCACTAGGCTGCACCTGTGACCGACTTTTCCGAGCTGGACGCATTGCCCACGGAGGAACTGCGCGAGAGGGCCTTCACCAAGGCCCGCAGCGATCGTGACCTGGGGTTCTTCTGGGACCTGTTCCGGCACCTGCCCACCGCGCCCGAGACCGAGGAACGCGAGCTCGCCGACATCGGTGCGGCCATCGAGGACACGGTCCAGCTGTGGCGGGAAATGACGGGACACAAATACGGGGACCAGGAGCCGCTCATCAGAGCCAAATTCATCGATTACCTCACCGGCGCATGAGCGAGCGCTCGCGCGAGTGAATCATGAGATGGGGATTCGCTCATGCCTCGACGAAGCGAAGCGGAGTGACCCCGGCGCATGCGGAGGTGGCGACATGAGCGACTGTTTGTCGTACCCACGCGTTAGATTCCCCGAGGAAACCTCCCGAAGGGGGCGCTCGCCGTGACAAGCAGGGCGGCACACGCCGACGCACGCATCGACCAGGCCGCGGCACTGCATCGCCACGCCGCGGCGATTGTTCAGGCCGCCGCGCAGGCCCTTGACGAGCACCTCCCGCTTCCCCGCACCGACCTGGCCGAGCAGCGTGAGCTCGCCGGCAGGCTGCGCGATGCGGCCGACCGGCTGGTGCCGGGCTGGCTGGGCGCAGACCTTCCCGCCGCCGCGCCGCTCGGTGAGCACCGCCGGCCCGAGTTCGTCCGGATTGGAGAGTGCCGTCCGCTGGAGGGCGTGACCTTCCCGGCCGTCATCCCGCTGCTGGGCACGGGCCACCTCACGCTGAGCGCCGACTCGCGCGACCCGCGCGTCGCCGGCCTGCTGCGCTGCCTCCTGCTGCGGCTGCTGGCCACGGCTCCGGCCGGCACGCTCATCGTGCGTGCGGTCGATGCCGTGGGCGGCGCCCTGTTCGCCCCGTTCGGTGCGCTTGCCGACGCCGGCGTGATGCCGCCGCCGGTCACCGACCTATCCGGGCTCCGCGTCCTGCTCGCCGAGGCCGAGCACTGGACCCTGCCCGGCCGCCCCGAGACGCAGCGGCGCCCGGCGACCAGGCCACTCCGGCGCGACTGCACGATGCTGCTGATCGTGGCCTCGCTGCCGTCGGCCGCCACGCCTGACGACCTCGCACGCCTCGAAGCCCTTGCCCAGGTGGGCCCGACCGCGGGGCTACACCTGGTCATCGCGGGCTGGCCACCGCTGCCGCTCGGCTCGGGATCCTCCGTGGCGCCGTTGCAGTCCAGCACGCACATCGCGCTGCGCACATCGCACGCGCTGCTTGGCGGCATGCCGTTCGCCGCCACCACGACGCCCGCCACCACGACGCCCAGCCCCACCGAGGTCTGGCCCGGGCTTTCCGTGCCCGTGGAGCTCGACGCCGACCCGGGCAGCCACCTCATGCAGCATGTCGCGGGCGAGCTCGCCGACCGGCTGGCCACGCAGGGCCACACCCACCTCATGGATCTGTTGCCCGATCCCGATCACTGGTGGGCCGAGTCGTCCGCCGACGGGCTGTCCACGACCGTCGGGTTGTCCGGCGACACCCCCGTCTCCCTGCACCTCACCGATCTCACGCCGCATTGGCTCGTGGGCGGGCGATCCGGCTCGGGCAAGACCGGGTTCCTGATCGATGTCCTCTTTGGACTGTGCACCCGCTACGACCCCGATGAGCTGCAGCTGTTCCTGCTCGACTTCACCGAGGACGGCGCGTGGCGCCAGTTCACCCCGACCGACGACGACCCGTCGTGGCTGCCCCACGCCATCGAGGTGTCTGTGGGCAGCGACCGCGCCAATGGCCTGAGCGTGCTGCGTTCCCTCGACCGCGAGCTCCAGCGCCGGCTCGCGCTGCTCAACGACGCCGGCGTGTCCCGCTTCGGGCAGCTGCGGGCGGCCGGAGCCCTCATCCCGAGGATCGTGTGCGTCGTCGATGAATTCAAGACCCTTTTATCTGGCACGGATGAGGCCTCCGTTCAAGCGGCCGCCCTCCTCGAGTCGGCGGCCAGACAGGGGCGCGCCACGGGCATCCACCTGGTCATGTGCTCGCAGGCCCCACGCAGCAGCCCGCTGTTCGCCCAGTTCCTCGTCCGGGTGGCGCTGCCCGGGGGCGGCGACGTCCTCGAGGCCAACAACGATTCGGCGGCCAGCCTCCCCCTCGGCTGTGCGGTCGTCAACACCGCGGGCGGTCTGGGCGGCCCGCGCGGCGCCACCCGCGGGCACGAAAAGACCATCCGGTTCCCCGACCCCCACGCCGACGCGCAGGTGCTTTCGGCGCTGCGGCAACGGCTTTGGCAGGCGCGCGAGCCCTCCTCGGCACCCCCGCTCGTCCACGCGCCGCTGCCTGCCCCAAGGCCCATGCCCGGCAAGGAGGCGCGCACATGACCGAAAAAACGGCCGCCTGGACCGAATATCTCACCGCCGCGCACCGCCTCGACTCGGTCCGCCGTGAGGCCGCCTCCGCCGCGGCCGCCGAAGCCGAGGCCATTTCCGTCGCGCGCTCCGAGCTCCCCACGATCCAGGCCAGGCTGGCGATCCAGGCCGGCCGGCTGCTCGAGTCGACCCTCCAGGCCGGCATCGCCCCGCCCACCCTCGTCCCGACCCCCGCCGAGCAGCACCTTGCCGAGCACGCCGTGCGAGGCGGCCCCCACGTCGTCCTCACCGCCCTGCGCCAGGCGCGCTCCGAGGTCGACGTCGGCGATGCGGCACTGTCCAGATTGGACGATCCCGAGCCCGGTCAGCTGAGGCGAAATCTCCTCATCTACGCCCCCGCCGGAGCCGTCGCCGCCATCATCCAAACCATGTTCGCCTTCCTCGCCGACCCCCGCACCCGCGAGTTCTACGCCATCACCTGCGGCCTCACCATGGCCGCGCTCCTGTTCGGCATCGCCTGGCTGGCAGTCACCATCACCCACCCCCGCCGCCCCAAAACCCCCATCATCGGCGCCCTCGCCACCTTCGCCCCCACCCTCCTCATCGCGTTCCTCTTCGTCGCGCTCTAGCGCCGGGCGTCAAAAGGCGGCCTGATCACTGAAGAGAGCAGCAGGCGCGGCCGTTCTCCACGCCGCTACGCAGCGCGGAGAACAAGACTTGAAGAGAACTTCCCCAGTTCCTCCCGTCGACCCTTCGGCACGCCC
>JBIOYB010000338.1:0-10570 GCA_044869915.1 Allorhizocola sp. | reverse complement strand
GCTCCAGCGGCAGCTCGGCGCGCTCGGAAGCCAGGCGGCGCAGCAGGTCCACTGTGGACTCGTCGGTCTTCTCCACCACCTCGGCCTGCTTGACGGCGCGCGTCGCGGCCTTGATGTCCAGCGGCGGCGCGGCCTCGCACGGGTTGGTGAAGAACTTGAACTCGGCGCCCACCTTCAGCGGCCGGGTCAGGCGCCCGTGGAAGAGGGCGGAGTCCACACTGGACGCGCCCACCACATAGGCCGCGCCCACGACGCGCAGCAAGCCCGTGATCGACTCGTCGTCGGTGTCCAGCGCCACGCTCGGCACATCCGTGGCCACCGAGGCCAGCCCGCTGAGCACCCGGCCCGGCCCGACCTCCACGAACAGGTCGACCTCCTTGGCCGCCCGCTCGATCGCCTGTGTGAACAGCACCGGGTCGGTGATCTGCCGGTGCAGCAGGGCCACGATGTCGGTGTCGGGCGCGAGCACGTCGCCGGTCACCGTGGACATGATGCGCCGCTGCACTTGACCGAACTCCTCACTGAGCTCACTGTGCAGCTTCGCCGCGAAGGCGCCGGCCGCCGGTGCCACCAGCGGGGAGTGGAAGGCGTGCGACACGCGCAGCATCGTGGCCGTCGCGCCCGCCGCCTGGGCGCGCTCGCAGGCGGCCTCGATCGCGTCGACCGGCCCGGCGATGACGGTGTTTTCCGGGCCGTTGTAGCCCGCGATGACCACGGGCAGGTCCTCGATCAGCTCGGCGACCCCGCCGGGCGACGCGCCGATGCTCGCCATCGTGCCCGACGCGCTGTGCTCGGCCATGGTCTGCCCGCGTGTCGCGGCCGCCCGCAGCACGGTCTGCTCGTCCATCGCGCCGGCCCAGCACAGGGCGGAGATCTCGCCGAGCGAGTGTCCGACCGCGACAGTCGCTTCCAGACCCAGCTGCGACAGCGCCCGCACGGCGGCCATCGAGCCGGTCACGATGCGCGGCTGCGCCACCGACGTGGCCACCATGTCGCCCGCCGTGGGCAGGTCGGCCTTCACATAGACGTCCTCGACCTCGGCAAACCGGCGGCGCAGCGCGCCACCGCTGGTGCCCCGGCCCGAACCCTGACCCGGGAACAGGTAGCCGATGCGGCCCTGCCCGGTGGCGTGGCCGAGCAGAGCGCGCCCGTCGGCGTGCAACAGCGTCGTCTCGCCCGCGTCGAGCGCGTCGCACACCCGGCGCAACTTCTGCTCGGCGTCCTCGGGCGAGGTCACGACGACGGCCGCCCGGTAGGGCAGGTCGCGCAGCTCGCGGTGCAGCGTCGCGGCGAGGTCCGACAGCTGGGCGTAGGCCAGCGACGGCACGAAGTCCACCAGCCGCTGCAGGCGCTCACGCAGCTCGGTGGCCGAGCCCGCGTCCACGAGCAACAGCTCGGCGTCTTGGAGGGACGCGGCCAGCGCCTTGGTGCGCGTGTCGAAGGGCACGCGCTTGCGGGGCTGGGTGTTCTCCAGCACGATGTGGGTGTTGATGCCGCCGAACCCCATGGCGGTGATGCCTGCGCGCACCGGCGTTTTGGCCGGCCATGGCTCGGCTTTGCGAAGCATGCGGAGTTTCGGCGTACCATCAGAAAAAAGATCATGGGGGTCAAAGCAACCGAGAGTCGGCGGCAAAACCTGGCTGTGCACGGCCATCGCCGCTTTGATCAGACCGGCCACGCCGGCGGCCGCCTTCGTGTGGCCGATCATGCCCTTGATGGAGCCGATGGCCGCGGTCGCCTCGGCGTCGCTGCGCGCCTCGGTCAGCGCGCGCAACTCGGTGGCGTCGCCGACCTTGGTGCCGGTGCCGTGCCCCTCAAACAGGCCGACCGTCTCGACGCCAAACCCCGCGCGGTCATAGGCCCGGCGCAGCGCGAGCTTGTAGCCGTCGACTTCCGGGCGGGTGATGCCGCCCTTGCCGTCCGACGAGATGCCCCAGCCCGCGATGGTGGCGTAGATGCGATGCCCGGCCTGGCGCGCCTCCTCCTCGCGCATGAGCACGACCATGCCGCAGCCCTCGCCCGGCCAGAAACCGTTGGAGCCCTTGTCATACACGCGCATCTCGGCGCTGGCGAGCGCGCCCGTCTTGGCGAACCCGATGATTTCGAACGGATCGATGGACAGGTCGACCCCGCCCGCCACGACCACGTCGAGGTCGCCGTCGACGAGCGTCTTGCAAGCCGTGGCAACGGAAAGCAGCGACGAGGAGCAGGCGCCGTCCACCGTGTACCCGCCGCCCTTGAGGTCGAAGTGGTTGCAGATGCGCCCGGCGATGGTGTTGGACAGGCCGCCCGCGAGCGAGTCCTCGTCGATTTCGGGGAACGGGCTCTTGTAGGCGGTCTCGAAGTCATCGAGGAATGTGGACAGTTGCTCGTCGTCCCAGTCCTGCTCCTTGAGCGCGGCCGCGACCATGCGCCGGACATAGGGCCAGCGGAGGCGAAGCACATTGGCCCGCGAAAACTCGCCGGTGAGCGTGTTGCCCACGACGACGCCGGTGCGCTCGCGTGGAAGCCCTTCCGCCATCGGGAATCCGGCGTCGGCAAGCGCCAGCGCGGCGACGTCGAGCGCCAGCCAGTGCGTCATATCCGTTGAGCGGTAGGTGCTTCCGGCAATCTTGTACGCGATCCGGTCGAACTCGTAGCCCTCGATCACCGCCGCCGTGCGGGCGTAGAACCGGTCCGGGGCGGCCGGGTCCGGGTCGTAATAGTCCGACAGACGCATGCGCTCATCGGGCAGCCGGCGGAAGGCGCGGCGCCCGGCCAGCGCGTTTTCCCAAAGCTCCCGTGGCGAGGTGGCGTCCGGATAACGGCACGCCATGCCCACCACCGCGATTCTGGTCATTTGGACACGCTTCCCTTCATCAGCGTCTCTGCGATTCGCTCCCGCCACACCTGGAAGCTCGGCAGGTAGCCGTCCTCGGGCAGGTCCACCAACGCGTCGTCGGTGACCTTCGCCGCCGCCTCCGTCGTCAGGCCGCAGAAAACCTGGGTGGCCAGTTCGTTGTGCGGCACGACCAGCCCGGCGCGCACGCGCGCGCCGGCGGCGAACGCCGAACCCTGCGCGAGTTGCGGCCGGCAGTCGCCCGCGTGGTCCCGGAAGTATTGGAGTTCGGCCTCATCGGCGCCGCCCGCGTAGGTGGCGGCGAGGCCGGCGCCCGCGTAGAGGTCGGCCCGGCGGCGCTCCGGGAACTTGGCGATCATCGATGTCACGAGCCGCGCGTCGGCGCCGCCGACGAACCACATCGCACGCCCGAGGCCCTGATCGATGACCCGGTTGGCGTACCAGCGGAATCCGTCGGCCGGCCACGGGAATCGCTCCTCCTGATGCTGCGCCTGCACATACTTGGAGGTCTTGAAGTAGGCCTGATGGAAGCCGTAGCCGTCGAGCACCAGCCAGCGCAGCAGGCGGTCCGGAGCGTACAAAGTGGACCATCGGAATCGGGGCAGGCGCGCCATGGCCCAGCCCACGCCGACGTAGACCATATAGATGTGAGCGTCGGCGCGGCCCTCAAGGAACCGAGCCACCAGACCGCGCCCGCCGATCGGCAGGCCCTCGCGGACGGCGAAGCCCATGCCCGCGCCCTCGTAGGCGAAGCCGCGGAAGGCCGCCGGCACGGTCTCGAGGTTGCGCTCGACCTCGCCGATCGTGGCCGCCTCGGCCGCGTATCCGTAGCCGGTCAGGAACGATTTGCCGATGGTCTCCAGGCGGTCACGGGCCTGCCCGTTCTTCACGTGGAAACCGCGGACGTCTAGCCTTGTCGCCGACATGCCTGGGGTCAAAATACGACGCCGGGCAGCACGATAGAAACCCATATGAATGCTCCCCCAAAGATCTACCTGTCAAAAGCGTGGCAGCTTTGGGGGAGCATTTCTTCTTCAGTTGTGCCGATGACGTCTAGCGATAGGCGCTGATGATTGTCTGCTCGAGGCCGTCGGTGGCGACGCGCAGCGACACCGGCCGTCCTGACTTCGGCAATTGCGCGCTGAACTCGGCCGAGCCCTCGCGCCGCACGTCCACCCGCTGCCACGTCACGCCGTCGTCTACGGACGTGTAGAGCACGAATGAAGAGATGCGGTGCTGCGCATTGCGGATAGTGAACGTGGCTCTTCCGTCGGTGGGATGGTTGTTGGTGTCCAGCGGCAGCGCGTAGTCGATGGAGTGCAGCCGGATGGGCATGCCCTCCTTGGACCTGAACGTCCACGAGGTCGTCACCCGCGTGGAGACGGGCAGCAGCGCGGTCGCGTCGAGGTCATAGGTGAGCTTGTATGTTGCCATCGACGGCGACATCGGGAACATCCCGAACGACTCGGCCTGCTCCCCGACGAGCTGACCGTTGCGGTGCAGGGTCAGCTTGCGTTTGGTGAGAAAGGTCCACGCGTCGCCGAAGCCGAGGCAGTCAAACCGGTCGTGCTGGTCGGTCAGGTCGACGAGCTCGACGTGGAGGTAGCCGCGCGTGCGGGTGATGGGGCGCGGTTCGCAGCCGCTCGTCGAGCCGTCGGCAAGGCCATACCAGTCGGGCCGCAGCGGCTGGCGCACCCAGATCTTCTCCTGCCGGCTGCGCGGGGCGTACGTCTCGAACGTGCCGTGAAGGACCACGCCATAGCCGACGCCGCCGTTGTAGAACGCCTCGTCCACATAGCGGACCCCGGGTGTCACGTAGTCGATCCGGTGGGCCGGCAGGTCGCGGGTGTCGTTTTCGAGGATGAACCCGCCCGAAGGGCTGTAGCCGTATCGCTTGTGCCACACGTAGGTTTCGTCGTCACGGTCCAGGAGATGGAACCGTTGGTCGATGCGGGCGAGACCGGCCGTCTCAAACCGGTAGGCCAGATCGTCCGGGATCCGGTTACCGTTGGCGCGGACCAGATCGTAGAGGAACGGGCTCGGCTCCACGTCCGGCGAGACCAGGCTAAACGACACGAAGGTCTCAAATGTGCCGATGCCCGCGCCCGGGTTGGGCGCGGCGAAAACGGTGTCGCGGCGGGCGTCCTCGCCCCAGGCAAACGCGAAATCGCCCCAGGTGAAGCCGCGCTTGCCCGTCTGCTCGAAGGTGATGCCCTTGGAGTTGGCCACGGTCGCGACGCCCTCCACCTTGCCCGACACCGATTTGGCGTTGGCGCCGTCGATGACGAACGAGGTGTCGGCGGTGACCGCGACATCCGGATCGCCGGCAAGCGCCATGATGTTCACTTCAAAATCAAAAATCGATGCCATGATGCTGTACCGTCCCGCGGGGACGCTGCGCGTGATGGGACCGGCTCCGTGCGAGATCCCGATGAGCTCCTGGAAGATCACGGGATCGTCCAGATTGACGAGGCTGATCAGCGTGTACGCGTCGACCGTGTTGGGCGGCGCGGTGGCGTTGAGCGTCAGCTCGTACATCGGCGGTGCGACAAAGAACGTGACCGGCGTCGTCGCTTTTGGAGCGGCCGTGACCACCGCGCTGTAGACCCCGGGCTGCAGCCGCGAGCGGTCGACGCGCAGAGTCGAGCCGTCGAGGGTCACCGCACCGGCCGGGGTGGGCGTGCCGTGGCGGTCGGTCGCCCGCACGCTGAGCTGCACCGGTTGGGTGTAGGCCAGCTTCGTCTCGTTGCCCGAGTCTCCAAGGTGGACGATCGCCTGTCCGGACACGGCTTTGCGGGCCACGTTGAGGCGGCCCGAACCGTGCTCGTAAACGTCGCCGCCCAGCGGATCCACGGCGCCCACCAGGCCGGCCTTGAGCTGGCGCGCTGTCCAATCAGGATGGAGCTGCGCCAGGATCGCCGCGCCTCCCGCGACGTGTGGCGTGGCCATGGAGGTCCCGGAGGCGGAAGTGTAGTGCGCGTCGACGGGCGTGCCCATCGCCGTGCCCGCGGCGCGCGCGGCCACGATGTCCACGCCCGGCGCGACCAGCTCCGGCTTGGCAGCGCGGGTGTTGATGACCGGCCCGCGGCCGGAAAACCAGGCCAGCTTGTCGTCCCGGTCGACGGCGCCCACGGTCAGCGCCTCCTTGGCCGCGGCCGGTGAGCTGATCCAGCCGTCGCCCTCGTTGCCGGACGCCACCACGAAGAGCGTGCCATGCTTGGCCGTCAGCGAGTCCAGGGCTTGGGAGAGCGGGTCGGTGCCGTCGCTCTGCTCGAAGCCGCCCAGGCTCATGTTCACGACCTTGGCACGGGCCGCCGCCCACTCCATGCCGGCGATAACCTGGGACTCCGAACCGAAGCCACTATCGTCGATCACCTTGCCCACCAAGAGTTTGGCATCGGGCGCGACCCCCTTGCGCCGGCCCGCGGCCGCAGCGCCCGTGCCCGCGATGGTGGCCGCCACGTGCGTCCCGTGGCCATACCGGTCGACCGCGTCACCGTCCTTGACCGTGAAGTCGGCCCGCTCCACCACCTGGCCCGTGAGGTCGGGGTGGGTAAAATCGGCGCCGGTGTCGAGCACCGCCACGTTGACCCCGCGGCCCGTGTGGCCCGCCTCCCACGCCTGCGGCGCGCCGACCTGCGTCAGGTTGGCGTCCAGCCGGCTCGGCGGCGCCGCGGAAGTGACCCGCACCCGCCGGTCCAGCCGCACCAGCGGCCCCTTGCCGCCGTCTTTCTGCTTGGGCAGACTCTTCAGAAACGCGAGACCGTCGGCCTTGGACTGGCGCACCGCCACCGCCCCGATGCTCGACAGCGCGAGCCCGGTCTTGAGCCCCGCCTCGCTGCGCACAATCAGCGGCAGCTCCTTCGTGCTGGCGTCGTCGTATCCCTCCCGGACCAGCGTCGTCACGTCGAACAGCGCATCGTCCAGGACCGTGCCGAGCAGCGGCGCGACCTCCTTGGGCACCACCCGCATGTGCCCATCCGGCGTACACTTGCGCAGTTGCATGCCGCTCGGCTTCGCCGGCTTCACCGTCACCAGCGGACACCCGGACTGTCGTGTCACGACAGTCACCACATCCCCCGTCAACAGCGTCACCGTATATCTCTGCTGCCCCGTCGCCGCGCCCGGCCCACCGGCCGCCACAGCCATCGACTCCACCCCGGTCAGCGCGGCCGCCACCAGGACGAGAGTCAGAAACTTTCTCATCATGAACACAAAACGTGAGAGACGCTCGCGCGGTTGCACCCCCCCAACAAAAAACAGCCCCGCATGCCCTATTAGGATCGGGTAGGCCACCAGCCGCAGTTCAGTTGGGGCACGCCGCCGCATGCGCTACAGCACACGCAAGGCTGTGCGCCAGAGGCCACCACATTCGATGTCAGGGCTCTCACGAGCTCGACAATCGATGGTGGCCTCCTCGCATGTCCGGCAGCTCAACAACGAACCACAACTGCCGGGCCATAGAAAGGGAGTCTAGAGCACGTGACGAGGGACTCGATGGCCCAAAGCGTTTCGTGGCACATTTCCACAAGAAGCGCAAACGCAGGAGGCCACTGCGTGGAAGCGGGTCCTGTCAATGACGGCACCGGCCGCGTTGCAGTCAGGCATAGCCGGAATCCACAGGATACCATGATCGTTTTCAGCCGTCAGGAGTGGGCCTGCTTCATTCAAGGCGTCCACGACGGCGAATTCAGCTTCCACGAATAGCTGTCGGATCGTTGCGGCCTCGTGCGTTGCGCGGGGCCGTCATGACTTCGGAGTGCCGCGGCGCACGAAACGTGCGAAAAAACGCAAGCGGCCGCGCTGACATTGATGGCATGGCTTGGACGCTACAGCGACTGCCCGCTAACGTTGTCATGACGGTTAATTTGATGATGGGCCTGAGTGGTTGGTGATGACCGTCCCATTCGGTGATCAGACCATGTGTTGCGCCCACCTGACCTACCCGGCCTGCTAAGTCCGCTTGGCGTGCCCAGTCCGCCCGGGCCTGTTCGACTCGCTCTGTGCGTCAGGCCCGGCCGACTCGCTCAGTCCGCTCGGCGTTGTCAGTCCGCCTGGCCCGCCCTGCTGGCTTTTGTGCGCTCGGCCCGCTCGGCCCGCTCTGTGCGCTGGGCCCGGCGGCCGTGGTGGTAGGGCGATCGTGGCCGTGTCGGGTTTGGACGAGGAGGAAGGCCAGTGCGCTGCCCACGAGCAGGACCGCGACCACGACCTCGAGGGCGGGGTCGATCGCGGGGAAGCCCTGCTGTGGTGCGATGCCGAGGGCGGGGCCGATGGTCGGGAAGCCTCGCTGCAACACCACGCCGATAACGGCCGCGCCGATCGCGGCGCCGACCTGGCGGGCGGTGTTGAGCACGCCCGAAGCGGCACCGGCCTGCGCGGGCGTGATGTGGCGCATCGCCTCGGTCGTGGTGGGCGCGATGGCGGCGCCCATGCCGATCCCGATGAGGATGAGCGGCACGACGAACTCCGCTCGCGCAGCGATCATGCCCACCACGCCGAGCGCGTAGATGCCAAGGCCCGCAGTGAGAAGCACCCGCCCGCCGATGCGGTCGGTGAGGCGCCCGGCGGCGGGTGCGACGGCGCTCAGCGTGAGGGTCCATGGCAGAGCAGCCAGGCCCGAGGCCAGTGGGCTCATGCCGAGCAGCGTCTGCGTCTCGATGACAAACACAAGCAGAAATCCATACAGCGAGAACGACGTGATGAGGGTAATGACCGTGCCGACACTGAAGTTGCGATTGCGGAACAGAGTCAATGGTATCAACGGCTCCGGGTGCCGCAACTCCCATAAGACGAACAGAAGGATCATCGGAATCGCGATGACCGCTGCCCACGGCCTGCTTTCGATGATTGAGTACACGATGCCGCCCAACCCAAATGTGGCGAGGATGACACCCACGAGGTCAAAGGCTTTGGGACGCTTCGGATCTAGGTGAGGTACCAGATAGGATCCAAGCATGATTCCGGCAAAGCCGATAGGCAGGTTAAACAGAAAAATCCATTGCCAGCCAAGCTCTGTGACGACCAGCCCACCGAGCGTCGGCCCGCTGACCGCGGCCACGCCGGCGACGGCGGTGAAGATGCCGAAGGCGGCGCCGCGACGGTCGGGTGGGAAGAGGAGGGAGATGAGCGTGAGCGCCTGCGGGAGCAGGGCCGCGGCGCCGATCCCTTGCAGCACACGCGATGCGATCAGCATACCAATCGAAGACGACAGTCCACAAAGGACAGAGGCAGTAGTGAAGGCGGCGAGGCCCGCGACAAACACGGTGCGTGGCCCGAGGAGGTCACCGAGCCTGCCAAAAAAGATGAGGAGCGAGGACAATGCTATGAGATACCCGTTGAGCACCCACAAGATGTCGTCGATGTCAGCACCTAGCGAGGCCATCATGGCTGGGGCGGCGGTGTTCACGACGCTTGTGTCCAGCAGGATCAGGAAGTTTGCCAGACACAGCACGAGCAGCGCCGCCCAGGGTCCCCGTTTCGTAGCGCGCGTGGGTTTCATAGCGCGCGTGCCCCAATCTGTCGCGCCGCCGTGAGGCTCACCCACGCGGCAAATTCGATGAGCGTGTCATCGCCGGGACGCTGTAGTCGAAACTCCTCGATGAGTGACGGCGACACCTGGTGCGAGGCAAACGCGATCAGCAAGGCGAGCCTGCCTGCACTCCGGTCTGCCTTGGACAGTCCTGCGGTCGCGCCGTCGAGCCACTCGTGTGTACTGATGCCTGGGCCGGAGCCGTCCCAGCTCTGCACGAGCGCGCGCACGTCCGGCGGCACGCTGCGTTCGCCCGCGCGGTCGATCGCCGCGCTCGCGCGGGCGAAGGCGTCGGCGATGTCCGATGTTCCCTTTGCCCACGCCATGTCGGGCGGCAACGGCGCATCGGGCAGCAGGCGGATCGAGTGACCCGGTGGGCGGGCGTCCCGGGCCAGCGCAGCCATGATGCGCGCGGCCACACGATTGATCCGGCGGCGGGCCGACTTCGGCACGCTCGGCGGCAGTAGCGAGTCCTGGAGGAACAGATTGACCATCCGATTGAGATAGTGAAACGTGACCGCGACGCCGACGAAGGCGGGCGCCAGCTCGGGCCCGAACGGCGCGGGCGACCCGTCGCCGGATGCCCAGCGCGCCAGAGCCCGCAGGGCAGGGTCTGACACCGAGTCGACGCGGCCCTCGGCGATGGCAACTGCGTCCGGGCTGCGCACGAGCCCGATCAGCGTCGCGCCGTGCACCTCGACGCAGTAGGGGCACCGGTTCGACAACGACACCGCCGCAGCGACGGCCTCCTTGGCCTCCCGCGTCGCGGCCGCCACCTTCGGCGTCACCGCTGGCGTCACCGCTGGCGTTCCTGCTGGCGTCACCGCTCGCGTCACTGTTGGCGCGTCCTTAGGCGCTACGTTCCGCGTGGTCTGAAGGTGACTACCGTGCACCGCTGCGGCGTCTCGCGTCGCGGTGGACGCCACGGCGGCAGGTGCACCCGAGCGGGCCGCGTCGGGGACGGCCACACGCACCGCGCCGGCCTGCCGCGCCGGAGCCGCGCCTGTGCGGTCGGCCGATCCGGCGTGCTGGGTTGGTGCGGAGTGCTCGGCGGGGCCGGGGTGTGCCGCGGGGCCGGGGTGTGCCGCGGGGCCGCGGGTTGGGGTGTCGTGGTGGATAGCCGGGGTGTTGTGTTCGGCTGGGTTGCTGTGTGGGGCAGTGTGACTGTGGGGTGGGGTGTGGGGGTGTGTGGCGGCCGCTGC
>JBIOYB010000337.1:0-3071 GCA_044869915.1 Allorhizocola sp. | reverse complement strand
CATCACGGGCGAGGGCGGCGCCATCATGGTGCTCGAGACGGCCGAGTCGGCCGCGGCCCGCTACCCGGTGCGGGTCTACGGTGAGATCGCCGGATACGCGTCCACGTTTGACTCCAGAGTGCCGGGTCGCGAGCCCGGGCTCAAGCGGGCGGCCGAGTTGGCCCTCGCCGACGCGGGCTTGACCGCCAAGGACATCGACGTGGTGTTCGCTGACGCGGCCGGGCAGCGCGACCTGGACAAGGCGGAGGCGGAGGCGATCGTCGGCCTGTTCGGGCCGTTCGGGGTGCCGGTCACCGCGCCCAAGACGATGACCGGCCGGCTGTTCGCGGGCGGAGCCTCGCTCGACGTGGCGTCGGCGCTGCTGGCGGTGTGGGACGGGGTCATCCCGCCGACGATCAACGTCAACAACCCGATCAAGGAGTACGAGCTCGACCTCGTGCTCGACCAGCCGCGCCACCAGCGCGTGCGCGCCGCGCTTGTGCTCTCGCGGGGTCGCGGCGGCTACAACTCGGCGATGGTGGTGTGCGAGTACAACCGCTGAGGTCCTACTCTCATGGTGTGGGCTGCCCCTGGCTCTGGGCGGCCCACGCGCGACTGTGTGCCCGCTTCCATTGGCCAACCCTGACCACCGCCGCGATCGCGACCAGCACGCCGCCGAGCGCCCACGACAGTCCTCCCTTGATGGCATCGGCCCTTTCGCTCTCGTAGGTCCACATGACGATGCCGCTCCGGAGGTGGTGGCAGCTCTCGCCGGGTCGCATCGGCCGCAGATTGCAGACCGGCTGGTCGAAGATGGCGAACGTCCCGCCGATGGCCACCAGGATGCCCACGATAAGCAGCGCATACCACCAGCCGTTGAGCTTCTTGACGATCGGCTTCACGATCGGCTTAGCCGGAGCCTCGGGCCCCGCCTCGACCTGCGCGGCGAAGCCGGGATGGGCTTTGGGCAGCTCCACCCAGCCGGTCTGTGGCATGAAGCGGGCACCGGACAGCCACGACCGGGTGCACCACAGCAGACCCATGGCGGCCACCAGGAGCAGGAAGAGGCCGAAGAAGATCCACTCTGGAGCGAGCGTCACCGCGAGCACGATCACGGCCACGGCCACCGCCATGCCCGCGCTGACAAGCGCCATCGCGACGCGGCGCTGCCGAAGGCACTGGTCGCAGAAGGGCCATTGGGCGGCACGGATCCACGAGCGGCCGGAGCCGACCACGATCAGAAAGATGATCCCGCCGCCCAAGACCAGCAGCGAATACATCCAGGAGGGAATCGGCTCGCTGATCCGGGCGGGGAGCCGGCGGGTCTCGGGCCGGCCGTGGCGGCCGCAAACCGTTGGTATCGCTGTGCCTTGCACGACCCAGTGGGCCGGGATGCGTGTGGACATTCCCGGGATCGTACGGGGTTTGCGCCCGGCCGTGGGGGCGTCTAACCGGCCTGGGGCTGTTCCGCCCACGCGCGTCTGAGCGCCCGATTCCATTGGCGGATCCGGATCCCCGCCCCGATCGCCGCCAGCACACCGAACGCGCCCGCGACCACCATGCCGTTGCCGAACGCCCGCTCCTGCTCGTAGGTGGACTCGGTCACCATCCCGCTGGAGTCGACCGTCTCGCACACATCGCCCGGCCGCATCGTCTCGGCCCCGCAGGTCGGCCCCGCAAGGAAGTTGAAGGCACCACCGGCGGCGAGCAGGATGCCCCCCACCAAAGCGATGTACCACACCGGATTGAGCTTCTTGATGATCGGCGCGGGTGGTGCGGTGGTGTCCGCCGCCTGTGCCGGCGCGGCCGTGTGGCGCAGCGAGCGGACCTCCGGCCTGCCATGCCTGGCGCAGACCGTGGGGATGGCTATGCCTTGCTTGGCCCACTGGGCCGGAATCTGTATCGACATTTCGAAGTCCTTCTCTGGATACCGAGGCGGGAATCATACGGGTTTCACCCCCGGCTGTGGGGGTAGCACGAAAGAATGAGCAGCATGAGCAGGTGTGAAGTTTGCGGGAATGAATATGACTTGGCTTTTCAAGTCAAGACGGCCGACGGGGCGGTGCACGTCTTCGACTGCTTCGAGTGCGCCGTGCACCGCATGGCTCCGGTTTGCGAGCACTGCGGCTGCAAGATAATCGGCCACGGCGTCAACGTGGAGGGCAGCTTCTACTGCTGCGCACACTGCGCCCGTTCGGCCGACCGTGAGATGGGCTCTCAGATCCGCGACTCCGTGGGCGCGCACGCATAGGTCCGGCCTTCGGCGCCCCATTCGCCGAAGGGTGGGTGGGCGCCGGAGTCGATGGCTCTGATGGTGGGGCGTCCGATGTGCGCGTAGACGAGCCGGCGCACGCTGCAGCGCGCCGCGTCGCGGGCGACCTCCTGCACGCTCGCGTGCCCGCCCACGCCGCCGCGGAAGCGGATGGGCCGGCCCCAGCCGGCCGCCTCGGCAAACATGAGGTCGGCGCCGGCGGCCCACTCGGGGAAGACCAGGAACTCGGGCGCCCACACCACGAGCCGGTCGCCCACGCGGATGGCATAGCCGCAGGTTTCGTGTGAGGTGTGCACGACCGGATGGGCGCGCACGTCGAGGTCGCCCGAAGCGAAGTCCGCCATCGTGGGCCGCAGCGCATGTGAGGCGGCGAGGTGGCGCAGTTCGGCCCGTAGCTCCGCGTGCTCGTCGGTGACAAGCCACGCGTCGAGCCGGCCCGGCGGTGGTGACGCGCCGGGGCCGCCGTCGAAGGCGACCGCGCGCCGGGCGTAGCGCACGAGCAGGCCGGCCGGGGCGTAGCGGGGCGAGTTCATCGCGCCCACGCCCAGCAGGGTCGCCCGCAACAGCCTGCCCACCCCTCGATCGTGGCACCGTGCGAATCCGGGGGAACCCTGATTGGCCCCGACTTGGCTAACGGTTAGGTTATGCCTAACGGTTACCCAAAAGAGGGGCCGTGCTGCAGTTGGAGGCGGGCCTCGCCCGCGCGCTGGGCGCCGCGCCAGGTCGCGCCAGGTCGCGCCAGGTCGCGCCAGGTCGCGCCAGGTCGCGCCAGGTCGCGCCAGGTCGCGCCAGGTCGCGCCAGGTCGCGCCAGGTCGCGCC
>JBIOYB010000336.1:0-10851 GCA_044869915.1 Allorhizocola sp. | reverse complement strand
CCAAGGAGCTGCACGGTCTCTCGAGGACCCTGGTCGCCAACATGATCGTTGGCGTGACCGAGGGGTACAAGAAGAGCCTGGAGATCAACGGGACCGGTTACCGCGTCACCGCCAAGGGCAGTGACCTCGAGTTCGCGCTCGGGTTCTCCCACCCGGTGCTGGTGCAGGCGCCGGAGGGGATTGCCTTCGCAGTGGAGAGGCCGACCCTGTTCCACATCTCCGGCATCGACAAGCAGCTGGTGGGTGAGGTCGCGGCCAACATTCGCAAGATCCGTCCGCCGGAGCCCTATAAGGGCAAGGGCGTCAAATATCAAGGCGAGGTCATCCGTCGCAAGGCGGGTAAGGCCGGCGGTAAGGGAGGTAAGAAGTGACCGCCACGCTACGCAAGCGTCACGGTGGCGACAGCGCCACCAGGCGCGCTGTCGGCCGGTCGCGTCGGCACTTCCGGGTCCGCAAAAACGTCAACGGCACCGCCGAGCGGCCGCGCCTGGTCGTCACGCGCTCGCTGCGCCAGATCACGGTGCAGGTCGTCGACGACACCAAGGGGCACACCCTGGTGTCGGCGTCGAGCCTGGACGTGTCGATCCGGTCGGCCGAGGGCAGCAAGAGCGACATCGCCACCAAGGTGGGTGCGCTCATCGCCGAGCGGGCCAAGGCCGCAGGCATCACCAAGGTCGTCTTCGACCGCGGTGGCAACCGCTACGCGGGCCGCATCGCGGCCCTGGCGGACGCCGCTCGCGGTGCGGGACTCGAGTTCTAGGAAGGGTGGCTGGGAACATGCCAGGTCCACAGCGCCGGGGCGCGGGTTCCGGTAACACAGGCGGCGGCGAGGGTGGCGGCGGCGACCGCGATCGTCGCGAGCGTCGTGGCCGTGGCGAGGGCCGCGGCGGCAACGCGCCGGCCGAGAAGACGCCGCACCTCGAGCGCGTCGTCACGATCAACCGCGTGGCGAAGGTGGTCAAGGGTGGCCGCCGGTTCAGCTTCACCGCCCTCGTGGTGGTCGGCGACGGCGAGGGCACCGTCGGTGTCGGCTACGGCAAGGCCAAGGAGGTGCCCGCGGCGATCGCTAAGGGCGTCGAGGAGGCCAAGAAGCACTTCTTCAAGGTGCCGCGGATCGCTGCGACGATCCCGCACCCCGTGCAGGGCGAGGACGCGGCCGGTGTCGTGCTGCTCAAGCCGGCATCCGCCGGTACCGGTGTGATCGCCGGTGGCCCGGTGCGCGCCGTGCTGGAGTGCGCGGGCATCCACGACGTGCTGTCCAAGAGCCTCGGCTCGTCCAACCCGATCAACATCGTGCACGCGACCGTGGCGGCGCTCAAGATGCTGGAGTCGCCGGAGGCGATCGCCGCCCGCCGGGGGCTCCCGGTGGAGGACGTCGCGCCGGCCAGGCTGCTCGCTGCCCGTGCTGGGGCGGGTGCGTGATGGCACGGTTGAAGGTCACCCAGGTCCGGTCCAAGATCGGGGCGAAGCACAACCAGCGCGAGTCGCTGCGTTCGCTCGGCCTGAAGCGGATCCATGACGTGGTGGTGAAGGAAGACCGTCCCGAGATCCGGGGCATGATCTTCAAGGTCAGCCACCTCGTGAAGGTCGAGGAGGTTGAATAATGACGATCAAGGTGCACCACCTCCGGCCCGCGCCGGGAGCCAAGACCGAGAAGATCCGGGTGGGTCGCGGTGAGGGCTCGAAGGGCAAGACGGCCGGTCGTGGGACGAAGGGTTCCAAGGCGCGCAAGAACATCTCGTCGGCGTTCGAGGGCGGGCAGATGCCCATCCACATGCGCCTGCCGAAGATGAAGGGCTTCCGGAACAAGTTCAAGGTCGTGTTCCAGGTCGTGAACCTGGACCGGCTGGCGGAGCTGTTCCCCAACGGCGGCCAGGTCGGCCCGCAGGAGCTGGCCGACGCCGGCGCGGTTCGCAAGAACCAGCCGGTGAAGGTGCTCGGCACGGGCGAGCTGGGCGGTGTGGCCCTGCAGATCTCGGCGCACGCGTTCAGCGTGTCGGCGAAGGAGAAAATCACCGCCGCCGGCGGAACCGTTACGGAACTGTGAAGAGTGGCTGATGGCGTCTGACCAGCAATGGGACAGGCGCCATTGGCGTTGAAGATTGATGGTGGCACAGATTTGCCGCCGTCAGACCTGACCAATCTGGGTCCGGGCTGTTAGAGTCCGAACCCAGCTACGCGTGAATTCGCGCCGTAGCTAAAAGTCACGCCCCTAAAGTCGTCGCCACCGGGCTCCGGTGCCTTCGCGCAGGAGGAAGAACTTGCTCTCCGCGTTTATCAGCGCGTTCAGGACGCCTGACCTGCGCAAGAAGATCATATTCACGCTTGCGATCATCGCCGTCTACCGGCTCGGTGCCACATTGCCCAGCCCCGGTGTCGCCTACGGCAACGTGCAGGAGTGCATGAAGCAGCTGGAGGCGGGCACGTCCAACGGCGTGTTCACCCTGCTGAACCTGTTCTCCGGTGGCGCGCTGATGTCGCTGTCGGTCTTCGCGCTCGGCATCATGCCATACATCACCGCGTCGATCATCCTGCAGCTGCTGACCGTGGTCATCCCGCGGCTGGAGCAGCTTCGCAAGGAGGGTCAGTCCGGCCAGGCGAAGATCACGCAATACACCCGCTATCTGACGCTGGGCCTGGCGATCCTGCAGTCGTCCGCGTTCGTGGCGCTGGCCCGCTCCGGGCAGCTGTTCAGCAACCAGTGCGACCAGTGGCCGATCGTGCCGGCCACCAGCCTGCCGCTGTGGCTCACGCTCACCATGCTGGTGCTCACGATGACCGCCGGCACGGGTGTGGTCATGTGGCTGGGCGAGCTCATCACCGACCGCGGCGTCGGCAACGGCATGTCCGTGCTGATCTTCACGTCGATCGCCGCCCGGCTCCCCTCAGAGGGCTGGCAGATCCTGGAGACCCAGCAGTTCTGGGGCTTCGCGGGCATCGTCGCGCTCGTGCTGATCATCATCACCGCCGTGGTCTATATCGAACAGGCGCAGCGGCGCATCCCGGTGCAATACGCGAAGCGCATGATCGGGCGCCGGATGTATGGCGGCACGTCGACCTACATCCCGATGAAGGTCAACCAGGCCGGTGTCATCCCGGTGATCTTCGCCTCGTCGCTGCTCTACCTGCCGCGGCTCGCGCTGGACTTCACCCGCAGCGACGACCCGGGCAAGATCTACCTGTGGGTCGAGCGCTACCTCGCGCAGCCCGACTCGTGGAGCTATATCGCGCTGTATGGCCTGCTGATCGTCTTCTTCACGTACTTCTACGTGTCCATCACGTTCAACCCGGTCGAGATCGGCGAGAACATGAGGAAGTACGGCGGCTTCGTCCCCGGCATCCGCCCGGGCAAGCCCACCTCTGACTACCTCGGCTTCATCCAAAACAGGATCACCCTGCCGGGTTCGCTTTACCTCGCAATCATCGCGGTCCTGCCCAACCTGTTCTTCATCGCGCTGGACAGTCAGGCATACCAAAACTTCCCCTTCGGCGGCACTGCGGTGCTGATTATGGTTGGCGTGGGTCTCGAGACGGTCAAGCAGATCGAGAGCCAGCTGATGCAGCGCAGCTACGAAGGCTTCCTGCGATGAGCCCAATTGGCCCCTGGCGGCGTTCTCGCCGCCTTGTGTCCACGGCACACGGCGGCTCTTGCGGCCTTGCCAGGTGCCAATTGGAGTGCGAGTGGAGCACATGATGCGATTGGTTCTGGTCGGTCCGCCCGGTGCGGGCAAGGGAACGCAGGCGGAGTTCATCGCTTCCCACCTTTCCGTGCCCAAAATCTCCACGGGGGAAATCTTCCGAGCCAACGTGTCAAAGAAGACTCCGCTAGGGCTTGAGGCCAAGCGCTACATGGACGCCGGCGGGCTGGTGCCCGACGAGGTGACCATCAACATGGTGCGCAGCCGCCTCGGCGAGCCCGACGCGGTCGACGGCTTCCTGCTGGACGGCTTCCCGCGCACCGTGCCCCAGGCCGAGGCGCTGGACAAGATGCTCGGGGACAGCGGGGTGGCGTTAGACCTGGTCCTTGAGCTTGTGGTCGACAACGACGAGGTGATCCGGCGGCTCTCGGGCCGCCGCACGTGTCATGGCTGCGGCAAAATCTGGCACATAGACTTCGACCCGCCGGCGCGCGAGGGCAGCTGCGACCGGTTCGGTGGCGAGCTCTATCAGCGCGACGACGACAAGCCGGAGACCGTCGCTGAGCGGTTGAAGGTGTATGCCCGGGACACCGCACCGCTGATCGATTACTACGGCGCGCAGGGCAAGCTGGTGGGCATCGACGCAGCGGGCCCGGTGGAGGATGTGACGGAGCGCGCGATCGACGCACTCCGCTCCTACAGCGCGTAGCTTTGTTGGCGATGGATATCGAGATCAAGACACCGGAACAGCTGGGCCTGATGCGCAAGGCCGGGCTGGTCGTCGCTGCTTCCCTGGAGGCCGTGCGCGAGGCGCTCAAGCCGGGTGTGACCACCGCCGAGCTGGACGCGGTGGCCGAGGAAGTGATCCGGTCGCACGGCGGGGTGCCGTCGTTCAAGGGCTATCACGGCTTCCCGGCGACCATCTGCACGTCGGTCAACGAGCAGGTGGTGCACACCATCCCCGATGCGGGCCAGGTCCTGCGCGAGGGCGACCTGATCTCGGTGGACTGCGGTGCGATCCTCGACGGCTGGCACGGCGACGCCGCGTTCACGGCCGGCGTGGGCGAGGTGCGGCCGGAGCTGCTGCGCATGGCCGAGGTCGCGGAGGACGCGCTGTGGGCGGGCATCGCCACGGCCGCGCGGGGCATCCGGTCCCGGCGGGGGCGCCTGACGGACATCTCCTATGCCATCGAGTCGTCGATCAAGAAGGCGCCCCGCAAATATGGCATAGTCCGCGGCTACGGCGGGCACGGCATCGGGACCCAGATGCATCAAGATCCTCATATTCACAACCACGGCCGTCCGGGCCGAGGTCCGGAGCTGGTCCCCGGGATGGCCCTGGCCATCGAGCCGATGATCACACTGGGCTCACCCAGGACGATCGAGTTGTCCGACGGTTGGACCGTGGTGACCATCGATCGGCTGCCGGCGGCCCATGTGGAGCACTCGGTGGCGCTCTACGAGGACGGCGTGGTGGTGCTGACGGCGCCGGATGGGGGCCGTGAGCGGCTCGGTGACCTGGTCAGCGGCGTCGCCGCCGGCGATTTGGGTTAGCCGGAGCAAGGCAACACCGCGTGATCTGACCCACCCGGTTTGTATCGATGAGCGGTGACGCGTAGACTGGCATTCCGGCGCACCGCGTCCACTCTGTCGTGTCCTTTCATGGCGCTCCTGCTCTCGAGAAGGCGGACAGACCGCGGCTGGCGTGATCCCTTCGGGATCGCGATGGACAATGTGAGCCGATTCATTCACCAGACGTCAGGTAGCGGAGGACATGCCGAAAAAGGATGGGGCCATCGAGATCGAGGGCCGGGTCATAGAGCCACTCCCGAACGCTATGTTCCGGGTGGAGCTTGCCAATGGGCACAGGGTCTTGGCCCATATCAGCGGCAAAATGCGTCAGCACTACATCCGCATCCTGCCCGAGGACAGGGTCGTGGTCGAGCTATCGCCCTACGACCTGACCCGCGGGCGCATCGTCTACCGCTATAAGTAATCACGATCCCCGTGCGAGCGGGTTAGTCCGTAAGAGAAGGCGTGATGAAGGTCAAGCCGAGCGTCAAAAAGATCTGCA
The DNA here is from genome assembly GCA_044869915.1 of Allorhizocola sp. GTDB lineage: Bacteria > Actinomycetota > Actinomycetes > Mycobacteriales > Micromonosporaceae > Allorhizocola. The sequence goes on along the minus strand of JBIOYB010000336.1, from coordinate 5,139 downwards.
ACAAGTGCCGCGTCATCCGCCGGCACGGCCGGGTCATGATCATTTGTGATGACCCGCGCCACAAGCAACGTCAGGGATAGTTGCAGACGCACCTAGTAAAAGCTCGTTCCGGCCGCGGGGACGTCCCAAGTGGGAAACTCCTGTGGCCAACCCCTGGAGCCAGGCCGGGGCCCTCTGCGAAGAGGGACAAGGGACGCGGCGCAGACCTGGTTGAACCACAGGAGAGCCATTAATGGCACGTCTCGTTGGCGTTGACCTCCCGCGCGACAAGCGCATGGAGATCGCGCTCACCTACGTTTTCGGCATCGGCCGGACGCGCTCGCTGGAGACTCTGGCGGCCACCGGCATCGACCCCAACAAGCGCGCCAAGGATCTCACCGACGATGAGATCGTGCAGCTTCGGGACCACATCGAGGCAAATTACAAGGTTGAAGGTGACCTGCGCCGCGAGGTCGCCGCTGACATCCGCCGCAAGGTGGAGATCGGTTGCTACGAGGGCATCCGGCACCGCAAGGGCCTGCCCGTCCGTGGACAGCGGACTCGCACCAACGCTCGCACCCGCAAGGGTCCGAAGCGGACGGTGGCTGGCAAGAAGAAGGCCGGCAAGAAGTAGCAATCGGATCTGACTAAGGAGCGCACCAAAGCTATGCCACCTAAGGCACGCACTGGCGCTGGGGCCGTAAAGAAGGTCCGGCGCAAGGAACGCAAGAACGTCTCCCACGGGCAGGCGCACATCAAGAGCACGTTCAACAACACCATCGTGTCCATCACGGACCCGACCGGTGCCGTGATTTCGTGGGCCTCCGCCGGTCAGGTGGGGTTCAAGGGCTCCCGCAAGTCCACGCCGTTCGCCGCGCAGCTGGCCGCCGAGGCCGCCGCGCGCCGCGCGATGGAGCACGGGATGCGCAAGGTTGACGTGTTCGTGAAGGGTCCCGGTTCGGGTCGTGAGACCGCCATCCGTTCGCTGACCGCCGCGGGCCTGGAGGTCGGGCAGATCTCCGACGTCACGCCGCAGCCGCACAACGGGTGCCGTCCGCCGAAGCGCCGCCGGGTCTAAGGGAGATAGGAAGAAATGGCTCGTTATACAGGCGCCGACTGCCGTCGCTGCCGTCGTGAGAAGCAGAAGCTGTTCCTCAAGGGCAGCAAGTGCGATGGGCCCAAGTGCCCGTTCGAGTCCCGCCCGTTCCCGCCCGGACAGCACGGCCGGGGGCGCGCGAAGGAGTCGGAGTATCTGTTGCAGCTGCGCGAGAAGCAGAAGGCCCGCCGCATCTACGGCGTGCTGGAGCGGCAGTTCCGCGGGTACTACGAGGAGGCCAACCGCAAGACCGGCAAGACCGGTGAGGTGCTGCTGCAGATCCTCGAGTCCCGTCTGGACAACGTGGTTTACCGCGCCGGCCTCGCGAAGTCGCGCGACCACGCGCGCCAGCTGGTCAAGCACGGCCACTTCGTGGTCAACGGCAAGAAGGTGGACATCCCGTCCTACCGCGTGCACGCCCACGACATCGTCGAGGTGCGGGAGAAGTCGCGTGAGATGACCCCGTTCATCGTGGCGCAGGCCGAGGCCGGCTCGCGCGGTGTTCCGGCGTGGCTCGAGACCATCCCCAGCCAGTTCAAGGTGCTGGTCCACTCGCTTCCGGCCCGGGGTGCCATCGACACCCAGGTCCAAGAGCAACTCATCGTCGAGCTTTACTCCAAGTAAAGAATCACTGGATGGGCGTCATATAGCGGGCGCCCCTACAGAAAAGAGAAGCAAGTGCTCATCACGCAGAGGCCGACCCTCACCGAGGAGTCGATCGGCGAGACACGTTCCCGGTTCACCATCGAGCCGCTGGAGCCCGGTTTCGGGTACACCCTAGGAAATTCGCTTCGCAGGACCCTGCTCAGCTCGATTCCGGGCGCCGCGGTCACCAGCATCAAGGTCGACGGCGTGCTGCACGAGTTCACCACGATCCCCGGCGTCAAGGAGGACGTGGTCGAGCTGGTCATGAACGTCAAGGAGCTGTGCACCTCGTCGGAGCACGACGAGCCGGTCAGCATGTACCTGCGCAAGCAGGGCCCAGGCGACGTGACCGCGGGCGACATCCAGCCTCCGGCCGGTGTCACCGTGCACAACCCGGACCTCAAGCTCGCGACGCTCAACGGCAAGGGCCGGCTGGACATGGAGCTCACGGTCGAGCGTGGCCGCGGCTATGTGACCGCCGCGCAAAACAAGAGCGCGGGCGCCGAGATCGGCCGGATCCCGATCGACTCGATCTACTCGCCGGTGCTCAAGGTGACCTACCGCGTGGAGGCGACCCGTGTCGAGCAGCGCACCGACTTCGACCGCCTGATCATCGACGTGGAGTCGAAGGCGTCGATCTCGCCGCGGACGGCGCTCGCCAGCGCGGGCAGCACCCTCGTTGAGCTGTTCGGCCTGTGCCGCGAGCTCGACGAGACGGCCGAGGGCATCGACATCGGTCCGTCGCCGCAGGACGCTCAGCTGGCGGCCGACCTGGCACTGCCGATCGAGGAGCTCGACCTCACGGTCCGCTCCTACAACTGCCTCAAGCGCGAGGGCATCAACACCGTCGGCGAGCTCATCGGGCGCACCGAGGCCGACCTGCTCGACATCCGCAACTTCGGGCAGAAGTCGATCGACGAGGTCAAGATGAAGCTGGCCGGCATGGGTCTCGGGCTGAAGGATTCGGCCCCGACCTTCGACCCGGCAAACGTCGTGGACTCCTTCGGTGAGGCGGACTACGACAACGACGACTACCGCGAGACCGAGCAGCTGTAATCCGCTGCACCTGACAAGGAGTACGACCAATGCCGCAGCCCACCAAGGGTCCCCGCCTCGGGGGCAGCCCCGCGCACGAGAAGCTGATCCTGGCCAACCTGGCCACATCGCTTTTCAAGCACGGCCGGATCACCACGACGGAGACCAAGGCCCGCCGGCTGCGTCCGGTGGCCGAGCGACTGATCACCAAGGCCAAGCGCAACGATCTGGCCGCGCGTCGTGATGTCCGCAGGACGATCGGGGAGAAGGACACGTTCGTCGCACTGTTCGAGGAGATCGCGCCGCGTTACGCCAACCGCAACGGCGGCTACACACGCATCGTGAAGACGGGTCCCCGCAAGGGAGACGCGGCCCCGATGGCGATCATCGAGCTGGTCGAGGAGCTCGCGGTCGACGAGCCGAAGCCGGCCAAGAAGACGGCCGCGAAGAAGGCGGCCAAGGCCGCTGCTCAGGAAGACAAGGTGGCGGTCCTGTCGGGTGAGGCCGACGACGCCGCTGAGGGCGACGAGAAGGCCTGATTGGGCGACACAGCGAGCGAGCCGGCACCCGGTGGGGTGCCGGCTCGCATCCGTTTGGACGTGGCCTACGACGGCACGGGGTTTGCGGGCTGGGCCGTCCAACCTGGACAGAGGACGGTCGCCGGCTCGCTTCTAGCGGTGCTGGAGCGGCTTTTCAAGACGCCGGCCGGGCTGACGGTGGCGGGCCGTACGGACGCCGGTGTGCACGCCACGGGGCAGGTGTGCCACGTGGACGTGCCGCGCGAGGCGTGGGAGGACCTGGGCCCGTCGCTGGTGCGGAGGATGGCGGGGCTGCTGCCGGCCGACGTGCGAGTGTTATCGGCTTTTCAGGCGCCACCGGACTTTGACGCACGCTTCTCGGCGCTGTGGCGGCGCTACGAATACCGGGTGACCGACGCGCCGTGGGGTGTGAACCCGTTGCGCCGCCTGGACACCCTGGCCTGGCCCCGCCGGCTCGACGAGGCCGCGATGGACGAGGCCGCGCGGGCGCTCGTGGGCGAGCACGACTTCGCGGCCTTCTGCCGGCGCAAGGAAAACGCGACGACGATCCGGCGGATCACCTCGCTCGGCTGGCGGCGCGAAGGCGACCTGCTGGTGGCGACCGTGCAGGCGGACGCGTTCTGCCAGCAGATGGTGCGTAGCCTCGTCGGCGCGTTGCTCGCGGTGGGGGAGGGGCGGCGTGCGGCGAGCTGGCCCGGCGGCCTGTTGGGGCGCACGAAGAGGGACAGCGAGGTGCTCGTGGCTCCGGCGCACGGTCTGACGCTCGTGGCGGTGGGCTATCCGGACGAGTCGCGTTATGCGCAGCAGGCTATGGCGACCCGGAAGGTGCGCCGGAAGGTGCGGTAGCGCTCGCGCTGACCGGGTCGGTGGCCCGCTGCTCGAGGATGTTGCCCTTGAGGTAGATCTCGATGATGTCCCACATGATCTGGCTGGCGAACGGGTCCCGGTCGGGGATCTCCTTGCCGTCGCCCCGTGCGATCACGCAGTAGGCCAGGTAGTGGCCCTTCATGTTCCACCCGACGACGGTTTGGGCGAGCACGAGGTTTTTGGTGGGCTTGTCGGGGGAGTAGCCGATGAAGCCACCCTTTTGATCGTCGACCATCTTGCGGATGCTCTCCCAGGCCTTCTCCGCCGACGCCTGCGTGTCGAGGTTGAGGATGCCGCCGGTGACCAGATAGCCGTCGGGTGAGCGCATGGTGGCCCGCACGACCTGGCTGCAGCCCAGCGTCGCCACGAGCGTGGTGACCTCGCCCTTGGTGGCCGTGCGGCAGTCGGTCAGCTCCTGCCTGGCCAGCACGGTGTAGACCTGCTCGGGCTTCTTCGGGTCGATCACGATGGTGTCGCTGGGGAAGACCTCGCCATGGGTGAGCGGCTGCGGGTCGACCTCGCGCGAGGAGATGTCGACCGGGGTCACCGTCGGCTTTGGACCGGAGTTGTTGGCCTGCGCCTGCACGCCCTTTTGCTCGTCGAGGACGATCAGGTAGGACCCGATGCCGCACACGGCCAGCACGAGGATGACGCCCAGCACGCCGAGGCCCGTGCGCCACCGGCCCGACATCTTCGGGTTGAGGGCGACGCGTTGCCAGCGTGTATTGCCGGGCTCCCGGGGAGGCGCCGCGGGCGCCGTGCGGCGCACGGCGGGCGGGCGCGGGCCGCGTGGTGGCTGGATGCCGGGCGTGGGCTGCGGGCGCGGTGGTTGTGTGCGCGGCGGGGGTTGGGTGCGCGGCTGCTGTGTGCCCGGGGGTTGGGTGCGTGGCGGCTGTGGGCGCGGCGGGGGTTGGGTGCGCGGTGGCGGCATCGCGTTGCGCCCCCGCACGGGCGGCGGCGGTGGGGGCGGTGGCGGCA
>JBIOYB010000335.1:0-5182 GCA_044869915.1 Allorhizocola sp. | reverse complement strand
GTCATCTTACAGTCCCATCGCGGTCTCCGACGAGACCGCCCTTCATTGAGGCTGCTCAGGGCAGGCTGAGCATGTCATCTTACAGTCCCATCGCGGTCTCCGACGAGACCGCCCTTCATTGAGGCCGCTTCCTGTCCGGCCGGCCGTTGGACGGGCATCCCATCGCGGTCTCCGACAAGACCGCCCTTCATTGAGGCGCAGACTCCGACCTCACCAAAGGCGATCTCCGCCAGATCGCGGTCTTCAATGAGTCCGCCCTTCATTGAGGCACCTCGGGCAACTGGCAGCCTCGCGACCACTAGGTTGCCTATCGCGGTCTCCAAAGAGACCGCCCTTCATTGAGGCGCCGTGGTCAGCGCGATCACCGATGCCATCCGGCGGCATCGCGGTCTTCGACGGGACCGCCCTTCATTGAGGCACCCAACTACCGCAGGTGCCAATCGCGCGGAAAACGATCGCAGTCTTCAACGAGACCGCCCTTCATCGACGGTGACCGAGGCTTGGCCAGAACACCCTGCCGCTCCAACACCGCTCCCGCTCAAATGCCGGGGTTGTCGCGCGAGCCCGCCCGACAACCCCGGTTCCTATTGCGAGGAGTTTCTATGAGGTCGCGTGTTGGTCCGGTACCGGCCAGTGCCGCTGTACCGTGCGTTCGGACACACCGAGTTTGGCGGCCACTTCCGCTGTCCGGGCGTCGGGTTTGTTGGCCAGCACCTTGGCGACGCGCTCGGCAGTGGATCGTCGGCGTCGTGGCGACAGCCGACGCGCGACGTTGTCGACACTGGCCTGTCCGGCTGTCGCCGTAGCGCCGGCCTTGCTGTCGTCACCATCGGTGGGCGGTGTCGTCAGCGGGGCGGTGACCGCCGGCGCCAACCGGTCAGCCCATGCGCTGTAGTCGACCCGCTCGGCAAGCTGGTCCGCCAGCCGATCCAGATCCAGGGTCCGCACCGCGATGTCGGCCATCAGCGAGTCGCGTTGGTCGGCGCGCACCACCTGCTCCACCGCGCGGGCGATGGCCGGACGCCGCTTCTGGTCCCGGATCGCCGACTGCGCGGCCCGCAGCGACTCGAACAACTCCAACGGCCGCCACTGGCCGTCGGCGTGTACGCGGCCCTGCCGGGCCAGCTGCGCCGCCAGGGCGGTCCAGATCGGATGACGCACCCGCCGCCACAGCCCATAGTCCGGGGCGGTGCCGGTCAGCTTGCCCGCCGCCCGTAGCGCGTCCCTACGCCGGGCGGCCGAGTGCAGCAGCCACAGCAGGTACGCCGAGCTGGACAGCACACCGAACCCGCCGGACCAGTACAGGTGCGGCCAGTGTCCGGCCACCAGGATTCCCACGGCCACGGTCGCCACCATGGCGGAGAAGATCCGGAACCCGTAGGCCCGTTCACCCAGCCGCATCCGCTCGTCGGCCATCGCCGCCAACGCCATCGCCAACAGTTCCAGACACAACGCGAACGGCAGCACCGCCACCACTCGCACCACGGCAGGCGTACCCAGCGGCCATGGCACGTGGGTGACCGCCACCCAGGTCTGGCCGATCACCGCGCCGGCTGCGGCCACCGCGTAGAACCAGTACGCCAACCGTGCCGGTGACCAACGCGGCTGCACCACAGCCACCGGCCGCTGTCTCACGTCAGGCGATGGGAGGAAGGCGTCCTCCTCGGAAGCATCCATTGGATTCCTGGGCATGACGATCACCCCCTCTCAGAGTGGTTCAAGACGCGGCCGTCAACTGCGGGCCGAAACCGGCAAAGACCGGCGCCCGACAACGGCGTCACCACGAGGATTAAGGACGGCGACGCAACCCGGCCCTCCGTGGACATTTCTGCAGTGCAAAGGCCCAGGTCGATAGGCCTGCCGGTACGCGGACTCCGGATGACAGCAACGTTATGGACGTGGATGAAGCTGGCCGCGCACGCTGCGGCGCCATCGGCGGTGGCGAGCATGACGACGAGCTGGACTGCCTCCTCGCGGTTGATCATCCGTTGGGATGGCGTCGGGTGGGTGCTCATCTACGCCACCTCCTTCAGGAGGCGGGCCGCGTGTTGGGCGATTTCCGAATCCCTGTCGGCCGTGGCGCGGGTGGTCAGGTCGCCGAGGGCCTGCGCGAGTTGGCCGATGAAGTGTGCTGGGACGGTGGTTGAGCCGGTGACTGTCGTCCAATCCGCGGTCGTGAGCCCGGCCCACTCGAGGTGGACGAAGACCTCGGTCAGCCATGGCGCGTTCGCCATGGACAGATGCGCGGTGACGGTCACCGGGACGGGGCCGCCGTTCAGCGTCACCGTCAACGGCGCGCTGTAGTGGGTTTCACCTATTGCCTGTGCGGTGGTAGCCGTGCATTTCTGCTGTTCACACCAGCCAGGGTGGCGGATGATCTTGTCCGAAAATTCATCTGATTTTTTTCGACTCACAACTACAGTGACGAGGCATACCTAGTCAGATTGGCTGAGCTGCGCATTTGTAGAGCGTGACCTCAAACGAGGTGCGAACGTCTGTACCGACCTGGTGCTGTGGGTCGGCGGGATCATCGCAGTCTTCGCGCTCCGGCGGGTTCCGCCTGCTGGTGCCGCCCGACACGGCCGGTTTAAGGCACGCGATGATGTACGACATGGACAGGCCGCCCCAGAAGTCGAATGCCCGAGAGATCATGGAACGCGCCGTGGAGGCAGGTGTCGGGATGCTGCCTGTAGTCGGTAATCCGGCAGCGGTCGCGTTCGCCTCGGCAATGAGCTGGAACTTCAACAAGCGCATGTCAGCCTGGTTCGAAAGCCTCGCCGAAGGCGTCACTGCCCTTGAGTCCCGTGTGGACGGCTTGTCCTTCGACAAGCTGGCCGACAACGACGAGTTCCTCGACATCCTGGTGGCCGCAACCCGGGCAGCCCAGGCCACCAGCTCTAAGGAAAAGCTAGATGCGCTACGTAACGGCATCGTGAACTCGTTACTGCCCAACGCTCCCAGCCTCGACGAGATACACCGTTTCTTCCGGCTCGTGGAACAATTCACACCGTCGCACCTACGCCTGCTGTCGTTCCTCGACCATCCCCATCGGTTCTACGACGCCGCAGGTGTACCCGAGCCGAGCTTCTACTCCGCTCCGCGCCTCGCACTGATCGAGCACTTACCGGAGTTCGCCGGCAACACGGATTGGATTCGGCTGATCGAAGGAGACTTGGCTGCCGCCAACCTGACCAACGGCAGCGGAGTGACCACGACGATGACCGAGAGCGGCCTGTGGCAGCCAGCGACAAGCGCACTCGGCCGTAGATTCATCGCCTTCATCCACGACCCGAACACGCCCGAGCCGTAGAACTGGCCGTACCGCCATCGTTCCTTACGGGTCACACAGGTGCGGTGATCTCGTGCGTCGTGGAACAGGACGGCACGTGGCTTGCCACTACCAGCCAGGACAACACACCACGAATTCGGCTCGTGTTCATCCTCGGCGGCATCGCGTTTCTCGCGTACGGGCCGCGCCCTTACACGAGCACCAGCACACCGGCCGAGCCGCCTGCTCAGCGCGACAGCGAAAGCTCGGCGGCCTGCGTCAGCCGTTTCAGTTCTTGCCAGGCTTGCTGGCGTTCAAGGGTGAGATGTCGATGAAAGCCACGCACAGCTGGACCGCGTTGCCGAGGTGCCGGTAGTTCAGCACCGGCCAGTCGGCGATGATGTTGTCGCTGCGGCTGAGGTGGTCTTCGTGCCCGGCAAGCGCTTTGGTGCCATTATCCCGCACCGCGCCCATGTCAGCACGCTTGACGAAAAAGATCAGCACGCACGCGGTGTCATTGGTGTTCAGGTACCGAAGCAGCTGCTCCAGCGCCTCAAGGGCTTTCTGCGGCCCATCCCACCACTTACTCTCGGCGATAAAGACCTTTTCCGGGCCGGTGTTGTCTTGCAGCACGTCAGCGCTGATGAAGATGTCAGATCTTCCGCCGCGCCGGTACACCTCTCGCTGCGCACCGGGCAGGGCGGCGTTCAGCGTCGCGGCGAGCAGATCGCTGAGCCGGTCCTCATCCAGGCTGGCGAACGCCGCCGGGTAACGCTCGACGGCGTCGGCCCACCGGCGCACCGTCCGCAGCGTGTCAGTGAACGTCGCTTTGGCCAGGTGAGGGCCATGTACCGCGATGGAGATCTCCCCGCTGGTGCTGGGCACGGTGACAGCCGGGTTGGGCTCGAGTCTCGGGATTGGCTGTTTCCAGCCTTCCGGCCATGAAATGGACAGCACCGCTTTACGGGCTAACGCCCGCCGGCGATCGTATTCCAGCTTCGCGAGCACGTCCTTGGGCAGCTCGTCGTCGAAGAAGGCGCGAGCCTGGTCAGCTATCGCCGCGACGATGGGCTCGATTTGTTTGCGCTGGGCGTCAAAGACGGCAGCAAGGTTGCGGGTGCCGTCCGCGACTTCCTGTTCTTCCTCGGCGGTCAGCTCGACCCAGGTGTACAGGGCGTAGGGGCCGCCATCGTCGCGTTCGCCATAGGACCAAAGGTCGTTGCATGCCTGCCGGTTGTGGGCGTCAAGCTCATCTTGCCAGGTCACCAGGTCCTGTCTGTGCGGCGGCAACTGCCCGTTCTCGTCGGTGTCAATGGGATGGATTCCGGGTCCGGCGCTGTCGGGCCAGCAGCCCAGCATGCGGGGATCACCCTCGACCTGGATGGCGATCCTGAACTTCGTGGTCGGTACCTTCATCCCTGATTCTGCAGGACGCCAGCGGCCCTCGCGCGGCTCGGTCTGTTCCTGCCCGCCAAGCACTGGCGCCTGCAGGCGAACGCTGTCCACAAGCGACCTCGTCAGCACCTGGAGGTCCAAGTTTGCGCTGAACCAGTCGATGCTGCGGATCGCGCGTTCCAGTTCCGGGCCGACGGTGTCGTGTAGATAGCGCTTTAGAGGCCTGTGGTCTCGCTGGAATGATCTAAATAGGCCCTCTTCGAACACGTCAAAAGAGTACAGCAGCGCTGCAGCGGCCCGGCCACATGCCAGGTCATGCTGACGGGTGAACGCTTGCGGATCTAGCTGATGATGCGGGGTGCCGCGCAAAAGCGATCCTCAGGGTCGTGGGTGCGCTACTGTGCGCCTCCCCCATTGTGGCCGTTGACGTTGCGGTACATGGCGCCAGGTCACACCACTCAGGGTGGCGGATATCCGACGTTCCAAAGATTTTTCTGGCTTTTTTCGCTCATTGACTAC
>JBIOYB010000334.1:0-3111 GCA_044869915.1 Allorhizocola sp. | reverse complement strand
ACATACCGTGCCGAAGCCCAGTCCGTGTTCCGCGGCGAGAAGAGAGACATCAGCAGGGCGTCCTGAGCCTGTTTGTCGGATGGCGTCCGGTTGACCTCACCGGCGCCGAAGCCGTTGAGAGCCCGCCGACTACGGGACCCATTCTGGGCGAACTGGCACTCGAGCCAAGTCGCGGGTTGACCAGAGCGCCGCACTTCTGGGGAGCCCAATGCTGGGGCCTACGTCACGGGTCGGGATCACCGCTGGCCGGTGCCCCAGGACGTCGTCTATCTCACGGGACGCAGCCCGACCGCGTCCGGGCCGCCGCCGCGACGCCGCCATGCTCGCCCGGCGCGACGCCGTCGTGGACGACCGCGCCGCCTAGCCCGGAACGTGCAGTAAGCGCGTGAGGGTGGCTTAGGAACCTGCGCTGAGGGGTCGTCAGGGTGATGGTGACGTTCGGGGGCGTGCTGGTGGCCGTGCGGGGCGGGTCCGGGGTGCCCGGGGCCGCCGTTGCGCCGGTATGCGGGCAGCCGTAATCACGGCCGCGGCTGGAGGGCTGCTTGCGGATGAGGGTCAGGCGCCGGCTGGTGTCAGCCGGTGGCTGCTGGGAGCGCCTTGAGCTTCCGGTAGGCGGCGGTGAGCTGGGAGGCCCATGGCCATGTGCTGTGGAGGTGCAGCTTGGCGCGGCGTGCGGAGAACGCGAGCCGGCCGGCGACGTGCAACAGCCGGTAGCGCAGTCGCTTGGGCTCGGCCTTGGCGAGCTCGCCGTCCAGCAGCAGCGCCTGGGCCCAGACGATCAGGTCGTGGGCGAGCAGGACGATCTCCAACCACACCTGGTTGAGCGCGAACTCCTTGAATGGGAACTTGGCCAGCCCGGTGTCCTTGTCGTCGCGGATGCGGTCCTCGACGTGGGCGCGCTGGCGGTGGCGGCACTCCAGCGCGGCGATGTCGGTGTCGGGCTGGTCGGTGAGGATCGCCTGGAAGCGGTGGCCGTCGTGGTCGGTGAACGACAGCTGGGCGCCCGGGTGCGGCCGCTCTCGCCGCACGATCAGCCGCGACCCCTCGGGCCAGGTGGACAGGTCGACGCTGTCGGTGATCTCCGCGACCTCGCCGTTGTCGCGCTCGGTGCCGTCCTGGTCGAGCGCCGCAACCCAGGCATCCCCGGGCAGCTCGCGGATCGCTGCGCGGACCGGCTCGGTCAGCTCGTAGCCGACCGAGAAGCGCAGGTTGGCCTCGCGGCAGTAGTCGACCAGCCCGTGCGTGGCGCCGGCGGAGTCCGCGCGCACCAGGATCTCGATGCCCTCGATGTACTCCGCGGGGATCTGCTCCAGCGCCCGATCCAGCACCGTCACGTGATCGGCGACGGTGTTCGCGCCGGCGTTGCCCGGCCGCAGCAGCGCCCCCAGCGCCTCGCGCGTCTCGTCCGCGTAGGCGTGCAGTGGGTGAAACCCATACCCGCCCTTGTAGTTGCCCGCCGCGTTCTCCTTCTCCGAATGCACCGTGATCAGCGTGGCGTCCACGTCGATCGTCAACCGCTCCGGCGCGCCATGCAGCCTCCAGAACCGCTCGCGCGCCCGCGCGTGCGCCGAGCGCAGCGCGGCCAGCAGCCCAGGCTCGCAGGCGACCCGGTCGATCACCCGAAACGCCGTCGAATCCGAGGCCACCGGGCCGAACAGCGCCTGCTGGTCGCGCACCGCGCCGAGATCGGCCACGCACTCACCGCCGTCGGCCAGCATCACCGCCAGATCGCGGACCACCCGGCCAGGGTCATGACCGCGCCGCCGCCGCTTGATCCCCGCCAGCCGCAGCGACAGCGCCTTCGTGAGCCCGAGCTTGTCAGCCACCTGCGCCAACAGCGCGCTGCCCGCGCGCGACACCAAGCCCGCTCCGTCCGCCGTGACATCTACCGTTACCGGGCGTCCATCACGCATCACCTTCAAGGTGAACCCCCAAAAGCTCGATCTTCGACCATCGCCAAGTCGAAGAATCGCTGCTCAACCGGACGTTTCCGCGCCCCCGCCCACCGGGGGCGCGGGCCTTACTGCACGCTCGGGGCTAGGGGTTGGCCGGAGTGGATCAACATCCCGTCAAAGGTGGGTCAGGCACGGTCATGCCGTGGCGCTGAACGCGCACGCCTTCATGAGCGCGACGGTCACATCGCCTCGCGGCGATCCGTCATCGCAGTGACGGACCGACCCACGCAAAGGAGAACCACGATGCAACCAGAGCTCGACCCCCACCACGATCGTCGCTGGCTGATCCTCGCCGTGATCGGCGTCGCCCAGCTGATGGTCGTGCTCGACGTGACCATCGTCAACATCGCGCTGCCGTCCGCTCAGCACGATCTGGGCTTCTCGGACGATGCCCGCCAGTGGGTGATCACCGCGTACGCGCTGGCGTTCGGCAGCCTGCTGCTGCTCGGCGGCCGGATCGCAGATCTGTTCGGCCGCAAGTGGACGTTCATCGCCGGCCTGATCGGATTCGCCGGCGCATCGGCCCTCGGTGGCGCCGCACAGAGCTTCGGCCTGCTCGTGTCGGCCCGTGCGCTGCAGGGCGTGTTCGGCGCGATGCTGGCGCCCGCGGCGCTGTCGCTGCTGGCCACGACGTTCACCGACCCTGCCGAGCGCGGCAAGGCATTCGGCATCTTCGGCGCGATCGCGGGCGCCGGCGGCGCCTTCGGGCTGCTGCTCGGCGGCGCGCTGACCGAGCTGCTCGACTGGCGCTGGTGCCTGTACGTGTCGATCGCCTTCGCGACCCCGGCGGCGATCGCCGCCACGCGCCTGCTGCACCACGTGCCGGCTCCCGCGCAGCCGCGCCTCGACATCCCCGGAACGCTCGCCGCGTCGGCGGGCCTGTTCGCGCTCGTCTTCGGCCTCGCGCATGCTGAGAGCGACGGCTGGGGCGACCCCGTCACCGTCGGCTTCCTGATCGCCGGCGCCGTCCTGCTGAGCGCGTTCGTCGCGCTGCAGCGCCGCGTCGCCCACCCGCTGCTGCCGCTGCGCGTGGTCGCCGACCGCAACCGCGGCGGCTCGTACCTGGCCATCGGCACGGCCGGCGCCGGCATCTTCGGCGTCTTCCTGTTCCTGACCTTCTATCTGCAGAACACGAAGGGCATGACCCCGCTGGAGA
>JBIOYB010000333.1:0-4436 GCA_044869915.1 Allorhizocola sp. | reverse complement strand
CGTCGCCTGCGTCCTCGAGGCGCTGGGCGACGAGCCCGCCCAGATCGAGGTGTGGCGCGCGGCCTGGAGCAGGCTCCAGGAGGTGCCGCCGGCCGGGCCGCCCGCCACACCGCAGGCATACCCGTCGATCGCCGCGGTCGCACCGCCGGTGGGCCTGCTCGACCCGCAGCGCCGGGTGCGCGGCCGGGACCGGCTGATCGATCACCTGGTCGGGCTCGCCAACGCCGACGCGGACGCGGGCATCCACCTGTTGCACGGCACCGGCGGAGCCGGCAAGACCATGGTGGCACTCGAGGTCGCCACGGCCATCGCGGGCAGGGGCGGGCGCGTCTGGTGGGTCAGCGCCGCCGAGCAGGCATCGCTCGTGGCAGGCATGACCACGGTTGCCCGCGACGTCGGAGTGTCCGAAGAGGAATTGCGCAAGGCCAACCCGGCCGACGCCCTGTGGCGGCGGCTGGCCGGTGAACGGGACCGGTGGCTGCTCGTGCTCGACGGCGTCGACGACCCGGCCGTGCTCGACACCCACCACGGCGGGTCGGTCGGCCAGGGCACGGGCTGGATCAGGCCGACATCAAAGGGCCTGATCCTGGTCACGAGCCGCAACCGGCGGTGGCCCAACTGGTGCAGGAGGCATGAGGTGAGCGAACTGAACATCGACGACGCCGCGCAGGTTTTGCTGGACTACTCCGGCGAGGAGGCGGGTGACCCCGAAGAGGCCGAGGCCCTCGCCCGCGCGCTGGGCCGGCTTCCGCTGATGCTCAAGCTCGCCGGCTCGTTCCTGGCCAGGACCGCCAACGCGCCACTGCCGGACCCTTCCGCGCCAACGACTTTCCAGGCCTACCGGGAGAGGTTCGAGGCGATGGAAGTGCCGGAGGCCGCGCCCGGCGAGCTGGTCGACGAGATCCAGAAGGTGTGGGACCTGTCGCTGGAGCTGCTGACCCGCCGCGGCCTGCCCGACGCGCACGAGTTGCTGCGCCTGCTGGTCACGTTCGCCGACGCGCCCATCCCGTTCCGCCTTCTGTTCACGCCGGAGTCGTTGAAGGACACCAGGCTTCGCCAGCCCACCATGGCCGGCGTGTCCAACCTGCTCGAGGCGCTGGAGCAGGTCAGCCTGATCAACCTCGACCGGGGCGGCCCGCCGCAGCTGGCCAAGCTGCACATCCATGCGCTCGTGCGCACCGCGGGGCGCGTGCACCCCTACACGATCCAGCGCGTGCAGAGCTACCTCGCCTCGGCGATCGCCCTGCTGTGCCGGGCCGGCGACAGCCTGCTGCCGCCCGAGCATCCGATGAACTGGCCCGCCTGGGGGCTCATCGCACCGCACGCCCTGCATCTGCTCGAAACGTCGCGCAAGGCGGACGCGCCCGAATACCTGGTCGGCAAGGCCGGGCAGGTGGCCGTGCTCGCGATGCGCTCGATGATCGCGCGTGGCGAATTCCACACGGCCGTGCGCAAGCTGCGCTCCGTGCGCGAAACCATGTACGAGGTGTTCGGGCACGAGGATCGCAACACCCTGCTCGTGACGCGCGAGCTGGCGACCGCGCTGCGCAAGACCGGCCAATATCGCGAGGCCGAGAAGGCCGGTCAGGCCGCGTGGAAGCTCAGCGCGCGGCTGCTGGGCGAGGCGCACGAGGACACCCTCGACGTGCGGCGCGACCTCGCGATCGTCCACTTGGAACTGGGCCGCTATCACGAATCGCAGGCCGCTCTGCGCGAGGTATCCGAGCAGCGGCGCGAGATCCTCGGCACCGAGCACCCGGAGACACTGTCCACATTGCACGCCCTGGCGCGGGTGCTGTGCGAGCTGGGCCGCTACCGGCAGGCGCAGACCCTGTTCGCCGAGGTGCATGAGGCGCGGGTCCGCGTGCTCGGCCCGGAGCACCCGGACACGCTGACCACACTGCGCAACAGCGCGCGCGTCTTCGACGATCTGGGCCGCTATCCGGAGGCCGAGAAGATATACGTGGAGCTGCACGAGACGTCGGTGCACGTGCTGGGCGAGGAGCACCCGGACACCCTGCTCGCCCGGTTCGACCTGGCGAAAAACCGCCTGAACCAGGGGCACTTCGCGGAGGCGGAGGCCGAGCTGCAGAAGGTGCTCGACGGGCGGCGCCGGATCCTGGGCGACGATCATCCGCGGACCCTCACCGCGCGCCGGTTCCTCGCCATAACGCTGCACCAGATGGGCCTGTGGGAGGAGGCCGAGGCCGAGTACGACGCGGTCTTCCAGAGCCGGGTGGCGCTGCTAGGCCCCTGCCACCCGCACACCCTGAGCGCGCGCTTCAGCCTGGCGATCGTGTGGCGGGAGCTGGGCAACCTCGAGGCCGCGCGGGGTGAGCTCGAGGCCATTCACGCCGAACAGGTGCGCCAGCTGGGCGACGAGCACCGGGACACGCTCAACACCCACCACGAGCTCGGCGTGACACTTCGCGACCTGGGCCTCTACGACGAGGCCGAGGCGGCGTTCGACGAGGTGTGCCGGCGGCGGGGCGAGGTGCTGGGCGACGAGCACCCCGACACGCTGCGCGGCCGGCGCGACCGGGCCGAGCTGCTGCTCATGATGGACCGGATGGACGCGGCGCTGGCCGAAAACACCGCTGTGCACCGGCTCAGCGTCGAGGTGCTGGGCGACGAGCACCCCGAGACCCTGCACGCTCGCAACGATTTGGCGCGGCTCCACCTGTACCTGCATGAAAAAGAGAAGGCTCGAAGGGAGCTTGATTCGGTCTATCGGTTGCGCAGCCGCACACTGGGCGTCGACCACCCCGACACGTTGACGACGCGGCGGATGCGCGCCCGCGTCCTGCACGCCGACGGAAACATCGACGAGGCGGAGCGGGAATACCGCAGCGTCCTGAAGGCCCGGATCCGCCGCTACGGCAGGCAGCACCCGTGCACGCTGGTCGCGTTCGCCAACATCGCCCGGGTCCTGTTGGACCGCGGCGAGGTGCAGCGGGCCGAATTTCAGTTCCGCATGGTGTATCAGGCCCGGCGGCAGGCGCTCGGGCCCGAGCATCCGCACACGGTCGCCACCCGCCACGATCTCGGATGCGTGCTCGCCCGGCTGGGCCGGTCGGCGGAGGCCGCGGTCGAGCTTGCCGCGGTGCTCGAGGCGCGGATGCGACTGCTCGGCCCCGAACACCGCGACATCGCCGAGACCCGGGATGCGCTCGAAACGCTTATGGATACTTGAAGTCGACCACGGGTTGGCCCGCCAGCCCGTCGCGCAGCACATGGGCCACGGTCATGATGGGCTTTTGCGACTGGTGGTCGCCGACGTTGTTGTGCGGGTTGTCCGGGTCGGCCATGAAGCTTGCCGCCGCGAGCTGCGGGGTCCAGCCGATGAACCACGCCGTGCGGGTTTCGTCGGTGGTGCCCGTCTTGCCCGCGACCGGGCGGCCCACCTCCGGATAGACGCCCGACGCGGTCGACCAGTCGCCGCAGTCGCCACCGGCCGCCTTGTATCCGGTGACGCACCGGGCCGCGTCGGTGGCCGCCCGCGCCACCCAGTCCGGGATCGCTTGGTGGCACTTGGGATCGAACCACACCGCACCGCCATCGGGTGCCGTGATGGACTCGACCGGCAGCGGCTCACAATACTTGCCTTCCGCCGCCACGGTCGCGATCGCGTTGGCCATCTCGAGCGGTGTCGTGTCGGCCACGCCGAGCGTGAACGAGCCCCAACCGTCGGCCCGCTCGGGCGAGGCCATCATCTTGTCGGTCTCCGAACGCCACCGCAGGCCCAGCCGTTCGGCCATGCGCACCGCCTTCTCGGCGCCCACCGCCTGCTCCAGCTGCACGAAGTAGGTGTTGACTGACTTGCCGAAGCCCGACCACATGGTGTGCACGCCGGTCATCGCGCCGCTCGCGTTCTGCGGGCACCAGCGATCGCCGCACGACGCCGGCGAACCGGGATCGTTCAGGTAGATGCTCACGTATCGTTGCGGCGCATTGAATTTGGTCGTCAGCGGCATGCCGGACTCGAGCGCGGCGAGCATCACGAAGAGCTTGAACGTCGATCCGGCCTGATATCCGGGCAGGTCTCCCCCGCCCATCAGCGGGTTCACCGTGTTCAGGTAGTTGCCGGGGATCGTGTCGGCCTTGAACGGATCGGTGTGCGGGCCGTTGTGGCTCTGGTCAACCGAGTAGTGCCGGTTCACCGCCATCGCTTTCACCAGACCCGTGCCGGGCTCGATGGCCACGACGCCGTGCGCGAACACGCTGTCGTCCTTCTCCTTCGAGGCGATCTCGTCGCGCGCTATGGTCTGCACCGCGGGATCCAGCGATGCCACTATGCGATACCCGCCGCGGCGCAGCTTGTCCAGACGCTCGTTGGAGTTGGCGCCGAACGACTCCTGCCGCCCCCACCACGACTTGAGCAGGTCACAGAAGAAGCCCCAGCTGTCGTGGGCAGCGATGCAGTCGTGCGGCGGGTC
>JBIOYB010000332.1:0-8410 GCA_044869915.1 Allorhizocola sp. | reverse complement strand
GGCGACGAGGTCGTTGAGCAGGGGTGGCGCGACCCGGCGGATGGCTTGCGGCAGAACGATGTGGCGCATGGTTTGCCCGTAGGTGAGGCCGAGCGAGCGCGCGGCCGCACGCTGCGATGGGTGCACGGACTCGATCCCGGCCCGGAACACCTCGGCGATGTAGGCACCGTAGGTGATGATGAGCGCGATGCCGCCGAGGACGAGGACGGAGGGCACGCCCTGCAGGCGCAGGCCCGGCACGCCGAATGTCAGCAGGTAGAGCACGATGATCAGAGGCGCGCCGCGGAACACGTAGGTGTAGGACGCGGCCAACGCGCGAAGCGGGAAGAACACGGCCGGGCGCAGGGTGCGCAGTATGGCGACGCCGAGGCCCAGCGCGAGGGCGCCGATGGCGCAGAAGATGAGCAGACGAATGTTGAGCCAGAGGCCCTCGAGCACGGCCGGGAGCGCGTCGCGTGCCTCGCCCAGGTTGAAGAATGTGGCCTTGACCCGGGCCCAGCCGGGTGCGCCGGTGATGGCCAAACTCAGCAGCACGCCCACGACGGCGGTCGAGACGGCCGCGATCACCACCGAGGCGATGGTCTGTCTTCGCCTATGCGCCAAGCGTTTTCGCTGCGCCTCGCTTGGCACATAGGCGTCCACTTGCGACATCAGCTCAGTGTCGGCGCGCCGGAGACACCGGCCAGCCACTGCTTTTGCAGGTTGTCGAGCGTGCCGTCGCGGCGCAGCCCCGCCACGACCTTGCTGACGCACCCGGTGAGCGGTGAGCCCTTGTCGAGCACGATGCCGAACTGCTCGGGCGTGCCGGCCGGCCTTGCCACCTGGCCGACGATCACGCCGTTGTCGAGCTCGGCCCCGGTCATGTAAAACGCCGTCGGCAGGTCGACCACGATGCCGTCGACGGTGCCGTTTTGCAGGGCCTGCTTGGCGTCGTCGTTGCTGTTGAACACCGACGGCTGCGCCGTGGGCTTGATGATCTCGGTGATCGCGCGATAGCTGGTCGTGCCGACCTGCGCGCCGAGCTTGGCGCCCTGCAGATCGGACAGCGACTTCGCTCCCGCGATCTTTGACGTCTTGAGGGTGATGACGGCCTGGGCCACGTCGTAGTAGGGCTCGGAGAAGTCGACCGCCTGCTTGCGGTCCTCGGTGATCGAGAACTGGTTGAGGTCGATGTCGTATGGCTTTTTGCCGGGCGCGATGGCTTTGTTGAACGTCACCCGCGTCCAGACCACCTGATCCTTGGCGTAGCCCAGCTTTTCGGCCACGGCATAGGCCATGGCCGACTCGAAGCCCTGTCCGTTTTCGGGCTTGTTGTCGACGAACCACGGCGGATAGGCGGGCTCATCGGTGCCAACGGTCAGCTTGCCCGCGGTCAGGGTCTGCATCGTGGACAGGGCGCACCCGGCCTGGGTCGCGGTGACCTCCGGCAGCTCCTGCGGCGCGCACGCCGCCATGACAAATGCCAATATCACTATGGGTGACAGTCGCATGCCCTCACAATAGGCGCCCCCTATGACAACCACCCCGGCCTGACCAGACCGGCCTCGTAGGCGAACACGACCAGCTGTGCCCGGTCGCGCGCGCCGAGCTTGACCATCCCCCGCGACACGTGCGTCTTGGCGGTGGCCGGGCTCACGACCAACTTCGCGGCGATCTCGTCATTGGACAGTCCGGCCCCGGCGAGCGCGACCACCTCACGCTCCCGTTCGGTGAGGTCGTACAGCGCCCGTGGCGGTGCCGACGGGCTGGCGGTCCTGGCCGCGAACTGTTCGATCACGCGGCGGGTCACGCTCGGCGACAGCAGCCCCTCGCCCGCGGCCACGACCCGCACGGCACGGATCAGCTCGTCGGGCTCGGTGTTCTTGACGAGGAACCCGGCCGCGCCGCCGCGCAGCGCCTCCGCCACATATTCGTCGAGCTCGAACGTTGTCAGCACGACGACGTGGACGTCTTTGAGCGAGGGGTCGCGGGCGATCTCCCGCGTGGCCGCCAGGCCGTCCATCCCGGGCATTCTTATGTCCATGAGTACGACGTCGGGCCGCACCTGCCGGGCCACGCGCACGGCCTGCGAGCCGTCGCCCGCCTCGCCGACGACCTCGATGTCGGGCTCCGAGTCCAGCAGCGCCCGGAATCCGGCCCGCACCAGCGCCTGATCGTCGGCGATCACCACCCGGATCACCGCGCACTGTCCGATCCCGACAATGGCAGCCGGGCGGAGACCAGCCATCCGTCGCCGTCTGTCCGCGGCCCGGCGGAAAGCGTGCCGCCCAGCGCAGTGGCGCGCTCCCGCATGCCGGTGATCCCGTTGCCCACGTCTGTCTGCTCGTACACCGACCGTCCGTTGTCCGCGACGCGTACCAACAAAAAATGTTCTTGAAATTCAATGGTTATCGTCGCGGTGGCGCCCGGACCGGCATGGCGGCGGACGTTGGTCAGGGCCTCTTGCACGATCCGGTAGGCGGCGCGGTCGATCTCGGCGGGCAGCGGCCGGGAATCGCCCACGATCGTCGTGTCGACGGGCAGCCCGGCGTCGGCTGTAAGCTCGCCGATCCGGTCCAGCCCGGGCGCGGGAGCCAGCGGCACCGCCTCATCGGCCGGGCGCAGCGCGTTGAGCACGGCCTGTACCTCCTGCAGCGCCTCGGCGCTCGCCTGCTTGATGGTGTCGAGCGCGATCCGCGCCTGCTCGGGCTCGCGGTCCATGAGGTGCCGCCCGACGCTGGCCCGCACATTGATCAGCGACAGGTGGTGGCCGACCACGTCGTGCAGCTCGCGGGCGATGCGCAGCCGTTCCTCGCCGGCCTGGCGGGCCTGCCGTTCGGCGCGCAGCCGGCGCTGCTCCTCGCCCATGCGCTCGAACAGCTTGCCGATCTCGGCCACGATCCCGAACGCCACGTAAAGCCCGATGAGCAGGGCGAACAGCAGCAGCGCGCGGCCGACAGGCGGGCGCTCGAGCAGGACCCACACCACATAGGACACCAACGCCGTCCCGGCCATCACACCGTAGTGGCCGGCCTTGGCCAGGCTCACCGCCAAGATGGCCGCGGCCACGAGGGTCGGACCGGACGGATAGTCCATTGCGTGATAGGCGACGGTCGTGCCGGCGACGAGCACCGCGGTGACGACGGGCTGCTTGTGCCGGTTGGCCAGGGCCAGCCCACCGACGGCCAGCAGGATGTAGGCGAGCACGTCGAGCCGGTCCGGCTGCCCGCGGGCGGCGATCGCGGTGCCCACGGTCTGGACCAGCGCGGCGAGCAGGGCCAATCCACCCCCTGTGGCGCCGCGATTCATGCGAGCACTTTACGCGTACTCCGCCAGGCGTAGGACCATCCGCTCGCTACCACAGCGAGCGCAGGAGTGATGCCGCCGCGCACCCGACGCCGCCGGGCACGCGATCCGGCACATTCAAGAGCATGAAGGCTATCGTGTACCGCCGCTATGGCACCCCGGAAGTCCTTGAGCCGCAGGAGCTCGACCCGCCGGAGGTGAAGGACGGCCAGGTGCTCGTGCGGGTGCGCGCGGCGTCGGTCAACCCCTACGACTGGCACTTTATGACCGGCACGCCCTATTTCCTGCGGCTCATGGCCGGGCTGCGCCGCCCCAAACAGCCCAGGCTGGGCGTCGACTTCGCCGGCGAGGTCGAGGCGGTGGGCCGGGGCGTGACCCGGCTGCGCCCGGGTGACGAGGTCTATGGCATGGGCGTCGGTGCGTTCGCCGAATACATGATCGTGAGCGAGGAGGGCGCGGAGGTCAAGCCGGCCAACCTGACCTTCGAGCAGTCGGCGGCCGTGCCGCTGGCCGCGCTCACCGCGCTGCAGGCCTTGCGCGACAAGGGCGGGGTCAAGCGCGGCCAGCAGGTGCTGATCAACGGCGCGTCGGGCGGGACCGGCACGTTCGCCGTGCAGCTGGCCAAGTGGTACGGCGCGGAGGTGACCGCCGTGTGCAGCACGCGCAACGTCGATCTGGTGCGGTCGCTGGGCGCGGATCGGGTCATCGACTACACGCGCGAGGACTTCGTCCACAGTGGACGGCGCTACGACCTGATCGTCGATGTCGTCGGCACCCGCAGTCTCGCCGACCGCAGGCGTGTGCTGGCGCCCAACGGCACGCTGGTCGTCATCAGCGGGCCCAAGACGAACCGCTGGCTCGGCCCGCTCCCCGGCTCGGTGCGGATGGCCATTGCGGGCACTGCGGCCCGGTTCAGCGGCGGCCAGAAACTGCTGGGGGTGCTCACCAAGCGAAGCCGGGCCGATCTCGTGCTGCTGCGCGAACTGCTCGAGGCGGGCCGGATCGCGCCGGTGGTCGAAAAGGTCTACCCGATGGACGAGGTGGCCCAGGCCTTGGCGCACGGCGGTCAGGGACACGCCCAAGGGAAGATCATCATCAGGGTGAAGTGAGCGCGGCCGGTTTCGGCAATCGGCTGACAGGAGTCTATGCGTGGCGCCGAACCCATCGGGATCACCGCGAGCCGATCCTGGTGGACCGAGACCGGCCGGTCCTCCGGCGCGGCGATGTGGCCGGCAGATCCGCGAAGGACCGGCGGTGGACGCACATCCTCCCAATGCGGACACGTATCCTACCGGGGTGACGCGTGTGGTGGTGACCGGTGGAAGCGGCAAACTGGGCCGGGCCGTGGTGAGTGAGCTGAAAGAGCACGGTTACGAGGTGATCAATCTTGACCGGGTGCGCCCCTCCCACTATCAGGGTGCGGCCTTCACCGAGATCGAGCTGACCGACTACGGGCAGGTGGTCGAGGCGCTCACGGCCATCGACACCCGCTACGAAAGCATCGACGCGGTGGTGCACCTGGCCGCGATCCCGGGCCCGGGCTGGCGGCCCAACGCGCTGACGTTCGGCCACAACGTGACGGCGAGCTACAACGTGTTCGCGGCGGCCCGTGCGGCGGACATCAAAAACGTGGTGTGGGCTTCGAGCGAGACCCTGCTCGGGCTGCCGCTGGACACGCCGCCCGCCTACATCCCGATCGACGAGGAGCACCCGCCGCGCCCGGAGACCTCCTACGCGCTGGCCAAGCTCATGGACGAGACCATGGCGGCCCAGTTCTGCCGGTGGGATCCGGAGCTCAAAATGGTGGGGCTGCGCTTCTCCAACGTCATGGAGGTCGCCGACTATGCGGCGTTCCCGGCGTTCAACCACGACCCGATGCTGCGCAAGTGGAACCTGTGGGGTTACATCGACGCCCGCGACGGCGCCCAGGCGGTGCGCAAAGCGCTGGAATACCAGGGCAGAGGGCTCGAGGTCTTCATCATCGCCAACGCCGACACGGTGATGACCACGCCGTCGGCCGATCTCGTGGCGTCGGTCTTTCCGGGTGTACCCGTGACGCGCGAGCTGTCGGGCACCGAGACGATGCTCAGCATCGACAAGGCCCGCCGGGTGCTCGGATATGAGCCGCGCCACACTTGGAGATCCACCGCCCTGTAGGCCTTGGCCTTGACGCGGCGTCAGGGCTCGAGTCGCGCACCTGGCCGGCCTCGAGAAGGCCGCCCACCTGATTGGACAGTCCACTTCAGACCCTGAAGAGCCGACCCTGCGCGTACCCAGCGAGGGCGGCGTGCACGCGCTGCGCGCCACGCCGGCCCGGCTCGGCGACGACCTGGACGTGCAGGACATCGCGCTCGGCTGGTCGCCGGCGATGGCACTGCCGGCCTGCGTCTGGGCCAGGCCGGCTTCCCGGTCTGTGAAAGGATAGGCCCAATGATCACCATCGGGCGGCTCGCCGAGTACGCGGGCGTGACAATCCGGGCGGTGCGCCACTACCACCAGGTTGGCCTGCTCGAGGAGCCGCCGCGCGACTCGTCCGGCTACCGGCGATACACGGCACGGCACGCGATCGACCTCATCAAAATCAAGACGCTCTCGGAGGCGGGCGTGCCGCTGGCGCGCATCAAGGAGCTCATGGCCGCCGAGGAGGAGCACCTGGCCGTGGCCATCGACGAGATCGACCGCAACCTGCAGGCCCGCATCGAAGAGTTGACCGAGACGCGCAAACGCATCCGCAACCTCGCTGGTGGGGGACGCATGTTCCTTCCCGGCGAGGTCGCCGACTTCCTCGACCGGCTCACGGCGCTCGGCGTCAGCGCGCGCTCGGTGGAGACCGAACGTGACCTGTGGATCCTTGCCCGCCAGGTGTCTCCGGAGGAGGCGGACAGGTGGGTGAAGGAAAAGAGCGACGCGCTGTCCGATGTGGAGTTCCAGCAGATCTATCTCGACACCGATCGCGCTCAAGATTGGGCGCCCGACGATCCGCGACTGGACGAGCTGGCGTCACGGATTGTAGAGCTGGCGGCACGCAGTGGCGTGGAGGAACCCGAGCCGGAGGCCGGTGCGCTGGCGCTCGCCAGGTTGATCGCGTCCTCAATGGAGGATTCCTCACCCGCCCTACGCAGGCTAAATGAGCTCGCGAAGGTCAAAGCTGAAACATTGCGAGCCGCTGATAGCTGAGCGTAGTCAATTGACTACAGTCACTATGAGTGCTCTTCTCCGGGTACAGTGCGAGCAACGGGCTCGCGGCGTGCGCCGCGCCTCAAGGAGAAGACAAACGATGGACAGCATGGTTATGGGGGCCGAAAGTCCAGCGGAAAGCCTGGCCTTGACGGAAGGGCGGCTACTGAGGATCGCGATGATTGTGCCGCCCTACTTCGATATCCCGCCCAAAGCATACGGTGGCGTGGAGGCCGTGGTGGCCGACCTGGCCAACGCCCTGGTCGATGCGGGACACCGAGTGACCCTCATCGGGGCCGGCCGCGGCGGCGGCACACGGGCCCGGTTCCTTTCGGTGTGGGACAGCATCATCCCCGAGCGGCTGGGCGAAGCCTTCCCGGAGATCGCCCACGCCTCGCTCACACGCGGCGCGGTCGAGCGGCTCCTGCGCACGGAAGGGCTCGACGTCGTGCACGACCACACCGGCGCCGGGCCACTCAACGCCCCGTTCTACACGGGCCTCGGCCTGCCCACGGTCGTGACCGCGCACGGGCCGGTCACCGGGGATCTGGGCCAGCTCTACGAGACCCTGCGCGGGCACATCCATCTCGTGGCCATCAGCCGCCGCCAGCGCGGGCTCGCGCCCGACCTGCCGTGGGTGGGCACCGTCCACAATGCACTGCGCATTCAGGACTGGCCCTACGAGGCGCACAAAGACGACTATGCGTTGTTCCTGGGCCGCTTCCACCCCGACAAGGGTGCGCATCTCGCGCTCGACGCCGCCCACGCGGCCGGCCTGCGGCTGATCCTGGCCGGCAAGTGCGCCGAGCCGCCGGAGCAGGCCTACTTCGAGGCCGAGATCCGGCCGCGGCTCACCGAGTCCGACCACTTCTTCGGCATGGCCGACGCCGCCCAAAAGCGCAAGCTGCTGGCCAAGGCGCGCTGCCTGCTCTTCCCGATCCAGTGGGAGGAGCCGTTCGGCATGGTGATGATCGAGGCGCTGGCCTGCGGCACACCGGTCGTGGCGCTCGACTACGGCGCGGTGCCCGAGGTCGTCACGCACGGCGAGACCGGCATCATCTGCGCCGACCCGTCACAGTTGCCGCAGGCGCTGCACGATGTGGCCCGGCTCAGCCCCGCCGCGTGCCGGCGGCGCATCACCTTGCGCTTCAACACGGACCGGCTCGCGTCCGGCTACGATCTGGCCTACCGCGCGGCCCTCGCGGCCACTTCGGTTGGCGCGCGGCGGCAGCAGCAAACTTTCAAGCCCGCCGACCGGCCCGCGCCGGAGCCCCGCAGCTCGCTGTGACCTCGCCCACGGGGCGGCCACACCCTCCGGCCGCCCCGTGATGCTCGCCGATACAACCCCGGCGGCGCTCCGATCCGTCACTGGAGCGTCAGGAGTTGCATCGAGGGAGCGCTATGAAGGCTGAGCTGGAAAGAGAGTATGTCGAGTACGTCACGGCTCGGCTTGCCGCCCTGCGCCGGACCGCCTGCCAGTTGGCCGGCGACGCGCATCGCGGCGACGATTTAGTGCAGCAGACCATCACCAAGCTTTACCGGCATTGGCGGCGCATTCGCGAGGTCAGGGAAGTCAATGCCTATGTGCACCGGATGCTGGTGCGGGTGTTCCTCGACGAGCAGCGGTATTGGTGGCGCCGGGTGAAGTTTGTTGCCGGCGATGCCGCCCGAGGCCGCGGCGGCGCCCGATGGGCCGAGCGTGGAGGACCACACCGTGCTGCGGGCCGCGCTGGCCCAGGTGCCGCCGCGGCAGCGGGCGGTGCTCGTGCTGCGCTTCCTCGACGACCTGCCGGTGGATCAGGTCGCCGAGATCCTCGGATGTACCCCTGGCACAGTGACGAGGCATACCTAGTCAGATTGGCTGAGCTGCGCATTTGTAGAGCGTGACCTCAAACGAGGTGCGAACGTCTGTACCGACCTGGTGCTGTGGGTCGGCGGGATCATCGCA
>JBIOYB010000331.1:0-37919 GCA_044869915.1 Allorhizocola sp. | reverse complement strand
CCCATCACCAGCCTAATTTACGAGCTCACATGGCGTCATAGAGACAACGGCGTAGCGAGCGCACCCGCACCATTTTCTGTCCACAGTGGAGCCCTGCCAAGGGATGGGAGCCTAATATGCATGACCGTCGCACCGACGGTCATGCATCTCTCTTTTGCGGGGGCTCTATGAGCACACGTCCCTTCCGGCGTACCGCTGCCGGTGTCCTCACTGCGATCATCATTCTCACCGCGTTGAGCGCACCGGCCTACGCCGAGGACACGGGCACCATCGCCGGCAGATACACCGACAACGGCGCGCCCGTGGCGGGCGCCTCTGTCAACGCGCAGCCGGAGTTCGGTGGCTTCGGCGGCAGCGCCACCACCGACGGCAATGGCGAATACCGGATCGAGGGCCTGCGGCCCGGCCGGTTCCGGGTCTCCTTCGCCCAGTTCGGCCAGACGGGCGTCTCCTGGTCGCAATACGCGTTCAGCAAGCCCGAATACTCCACCGCCACACTGATCACGGTCACCGCCGGCGCGGTGTCCACGGTGGACGATTCGCGCGTGCACGGCGGGACCGTCTCGGTCAGTTTCGACAGCCCGACGTTCAGCACCGACATCGCCTTCTGGCCGGAGTTCGGCAGCGGCGGCGGATACCGCCAGGTGACCGTCTTCGGCACAGGGCAGTCCACCGTCCAGCTGTTCCCCGGCCGATACAAGGTGAGTTTCGCGACCAACCACAACACGGATCTGTCGACCGGACGCTACATCCAATACGCCGGCGGCACCGACAACCGCGCGGAGGCGACGATCTTCGATGTCGTGGCCGACGGGCACATCACCATCAACGAGGCACTGCTCCCGGTCGGCCGGATGGAGGGCAGGTTCACCGACGCGGCCGGCAACGGCGTCCCCAATGTCGAGGTGTCCATCTCCCGGCCCGGCCTTGACCGTGGACCTTCGGCGCACACGGACGCCAACGGCTACTACCGCTTCCCGCACATGCGGGCCAGCGACAGATGGCGGGTGGCGTTCCTTTCCTTCCAGCAAAACCTGCGGCAGTTCGCCTTCGGCAAGGTGCGCGAGCGCGACGCCGACGAGATCACCATCGCGCAGGGCCAGACCACGGTGGTCAGCGACAGCCGCCTGCTCACCGGCACGGTCAAGCTGACCGCCAAGGAGGCGGGCACCGGCATCGGGGTCGAGAAGTTCCAGGCCATCATCGAAGGCGGGGGCTACGCCTCGACGATCAATGGCGAGCTCGTGCTCCAGGGCGTGCCGGTCGGCACGCATCCGGTGGACATCAGCGCGTATGGCTTCGAGTCCGCGCAGGGCGCCGTCACCGTGACCGTGCGGGCCGGCGAGCAGACCGAGGCGGCGGTGGAGTTCCGGCCGACGACGAGGATCGAGGCGATCGCGGTCGACGCCACCACGGGCCAGCCGGTTGAGGGCGTCTGCCTGATGCGGGCCAGGCCGCAGCGGTTCGAACTGAGCAGCGAGCAATGCTTCGAGGAAACCACGAGCGGCGCGAGCGGCCGGGTCATGCTCCAGATCTATGAGCCCGGGTGGTACCAGGTGCTGGCATTCCCGATGGGCTCGCAAGGGCTTGGCGCGCAATGGGTCGGCTCGCACGGCGGCACCGGCAGCCAGCTGCTTGCTCAACTGATCAAAGTGGAGGCCGGTCAATCGGCGAAGGCCCCGATCATCAGGCTCGACCGGGCCGGGACGATCACCGGGCAGGTGACGTCGCCGTCCGGCGCGCCACTGCCCAACGTGCCAGTCTCGCTGGGCGATTGGAGCAACGCCGGCCCCGGTGCGCCAGGCATGTACGAAACCGACGACCAGGGCCGATACACGATCGACAACCTGGGCCCGTACCGCTGGCCGCTCAGGTTCCAGAAAAGCCCGGATCTGGGCATCCAGTGGAGCGGGCAAAAGGGCGACCGGCTCCTCGCGCGGCCCGTGACCGTCCGATCAGGACAGACAACGGTCTACGATTTCCGGTTCCGCACACCAACCCAGGTCACGACGCACCCCGCGGTCAACGGCAGCTGCCTGATCCAGGCGTTCAACCTGCTGACCGGGGACCAGTCCGGGGGCAAATGGGTCGAGGGTGACTGCTCGCAACCGGTCACGCTGCCCATCACCGGGCCGCAATGGGTGCGGATGCGCGTTGAGTACTACGAAAACGACGAAGTGAAGGTGCGCTTCTACGAGACGCGCTTCGTGCGATAGTCAGGCATCATAGGTTGCGTTTCGCGGTGCCGGGTCGCTCGCGGCCCGGCACTCGCGTCAAGCGGACGGGCTAGGCATCGTAGGCTGCGTTTCGCGGTGCCGAGTCGCTCGCGGCCCGGCACTCGCGTCAAGCGGACGGGCTAGGCATCGTAGTCAAGAGTCAGCTGGTCGCTGGTGGGCATGGACTGGCACGTCAGGACATAGCCGGCGGCCAGCTCGTCCGGCTCGAGCGCCCAGTTGGCCGCCATCCGCACCGTGCCGCCGACCAACTTGGCCCGGCAGGTCGAGCAAACCCCGCCCTTGCAAGCGAACGGCAGCTCGCCCCGGTGCCGCAGCGCCACGTCGAGCACCCGCTCGCCGCGCTCCATCGCGAACTCCGTCGACCGTCCATCCAGGACGATCCGCACGTTGACACTCGGCCCACCCTCTTGCACCGCGACCGGTGGCGGCTCCTCGGCGTGGAACAGCTCGGTGCGCACCCGCCCGCCCGCGCCGGTCTGCGCCAGCGCCTCCTTGGCCGACCGCACCACGCCCAGCGGCCCGCACAGGAACCACTCCTCGACCTCCTCCAGGCCCAGCGCCTTGACGAGCTCGGAAACCCGTTGCGTGTCAAGCCTTCCGGAGAGGAGGTCGCTCGGCTGGCTCTCCCGGGACAGGACGTGGATGATTTGCATTCTTTGGGGGTACCTGTCCTTGAGCTCCGCGAGCGCGTCGGCGAACATGACCTCCGCCGCGCCGCGGTTGCCGCAGATGACGGTGAAGGTGCTCTGCTTCTCCGTCTGCAGCACCGACGCCACGAGCGAGAGCACCGGCGTGATGCCCGATCCCGCCACGATGGCCGCATAGCGTCGCGCCCGAGCGGGGTCGATCGCTGTCGTGAAGTGCCCGAGCGGCGGCAGCACCCGCAGCACGTCTCCCGGCCGCAGCTCCTGCGCCTTGGTGGAGAACACACCCGTGGGCACGCGCTTGACGCCGACCCTCAGCCGGCCGTCGCGCTCCAGCTCCATTGGCGTGGAGCAGATCGAGTATGACCGCCGCAGCTCGCCGTCGCGGAACGTCAGGTGCTGCCCCGGCTTGAACGCGAACACCCGGCGCAACTCCCGCGGTACGCTCAGCGTCAGCGCCACCGACACGGGCGTCAATCGCTCCACATCGGACACTTCGAGGTCGTAGAACGCCGTCTTCATAGGGTCTTCACCGCGTTGAACGGCTCGGCGCAGCCCAGGCACCGGTGCAGCGCCTGGCACGGCGTGCTCGCGTAGCGGCTGATCTGCAGCGTCTTGGCCGAGCTGCAGTGCGGGCACGCGGTCGAGCCGGGCGGCGCTATCCCGGCCCGGTGCAGCGCCTCATGCCCGGACGCAGTGATCATGTCGGTGGACCAGGCCGGGCTGAGCACGGTCTTCACCTCCACGTCGGTGAAACCATGGCGGGCCAACGCCTGCCGGATGTCGTCGCGGATCGCGTCCATGGCCGGGCAGCCCGAATAGGTCGGCGTGATGGTCACGGTCACGCGGCCCTCGCTCTCGTCGACCGCACGCAGGATGCCCAGCTCCGCGATCGTCACCACGCGCAGCTCGGGATCGACCACTTTGGACACTGCTTCGAATGCGGTCACCATTGCGCCCCCGGATGGGCCCGATGCAGGGCCTGCATCTCCGCCAACAGGTAGCTCAAATGCTCGGTGTGCCGTCCACCGCGCCCGCCCGACGGCCGCCAGCCCTCGCTCTCGGGCCGGGTCAGCGTGGCCTCGGCCAGCACGGGCTCCACAATGGACAGCCAGTCCTCCCGGATGCCCTCGGTGAGCTCGTGCGTGTAGGGCCACAGCTCGTGGACGGCCTCCTGCACGCGCCGATGCGACTCCGGCGTGCCGTCGCCGAGCCGGATCGTCCACTGCGTCGCGTGATCGAGGTGGTATGCCGACTCTTTCACCGCCTTCGCGGCGACC
This sequence comes from Allorhizocola sp., assembly GCA_044869915.1. Taxonomy (GTDB): domain Bacteria; phylum Actinomycetota; class Actinomycetes; order Mycobacteriales; family Micromonosporaceae; genus Allorhizocola. The sequence continues at coordinate 33,758 of JBIOYB010000331.1, read as the reverse complement.
TCCTTCACCGAGCCCGAGCCGCCTTCCGCCAAGCCGCCTTCCGCCAAGCCACGTCCCCCCGAGCCGCCGCCGGCCGCCACCGGATCGCCCGACGCCTCGTAGCGCAGTTTTTGCGCCGCGGCAAGGAAAAGCAGCCACACCACGGTCCAGCCGAAGTCCAGATCACCGCGCGCCGGGCCCAGCGGCAACTCGACCAGCAGGCAGTTGCGGAACTCGCCGTCGCCCCTGCGGTAGGCCAGCTCGTCCTCATCGCCCAGCGACTGCAGCAGCAGCCGGGCCACGCCCAGCTGGTCGAGCGCGATGTTGGCCAGCGCCACATCCTCCTCGAGCGTGGGCGCGCGCGACACCCACTCGCTGAGCCGCTGCGCGGCGATCAGCGCGTCGTCGGCCAGCTCCAGCGGCCCGGTCACAGGTGCTGCACCCCTTCCGGCAGCTCATAAAACGTGGGGTGGCGGTAGATCTTGTCGCCCGCCGGGTCGAAGAACGCGTCCTTCTCGTCCGGGCTCGACGCCGTGATCTCGGAGGCGGGCACAACCCAGATCGACACGCCCTCCTGGCGGCGCGTGTAAAGGTCGCGGGCGTGCCGCAGCGCCATCGTGGCATCGGGCGCGTGCAGGCTCCCCACGTGCGTGTGCGACAGCCCGCGCCGCGGGCGCACAAACACCTCCCACAGCGGCTCGTTAGACACGGGCTTTTCCTTTCCCCACATAAGCTGCCGCTGCCTCGCGCACCCACGCGCCCTCGTCATGCGCGCGCCGCCGATGCGCCATCCGCTGCCGGTTGCACGGCCCGTCGCCCTTGACCACGCGCATCAACTCGTCGAAGTCGGGCGGCGTGAAGTCGTAGTGCCCGCGCTCCTCGTTCCACCTCAGATCCGGATCGGGCAGCGCCAGTCCCAGGATCTCGGCCTGCGGCACGCACATGTCCACGAACCGCTGGCGCAGCTCGTCGTTGGAGAACCGCTTCACCTTCCACGCCATCGACTGCGCGGAGTGCGTCGACTCGGCGTCGGGCGGGCCGAACATCGCCAGCGATGGATACCACCAGCGGTCGACCGCGTCCTGGGCCATCCGGCGCTGCGCGTCGGTCCCGTTGGCCAGCACATAGAGCGATTGATAGCCCTGGCGCTGGTGGAACGACTCCTCCTTGCAGATCCGGATCATCGCGCGGGCGTAGGGACCATACGAACACCGGCACAGGGGCACTTGGTTCACAATCGCCGCACCGTCGACCAACCAGCCGATGGCGCCCATATCCGCCCAGCTCAGTGTGGGATAATTGAAGATCGAGCTGTACTTCTGCCGCCCACTCAGGAGCGCTTCGGTCAGCTCCTCTCGGGCCACGCCGAGCGTTTCCGCGGCGGCATACAGGTAAAGACCATGTCCCGCCTCATCTTGCACCTTCGCCAGCAGGATCGCCTTTCGACGCAACGAGGGCGCCCGGGTGATCCAATTCCCCTCTGGCTGCATGCCGATGATCTCCGAGTGCGCGTGCTGCGCGATCTGGCGGACAAGGCCCTTGCGATAGTCCGCAGGCATGACGTCGCGTGGCTCGATCTTTTGGTCCGCGTCAATGACCGCCTCAAACGAAGCGACGCCCTCGAGCTGCCGGTCGGCGGCCGCGCGCAGGGCGGCCTCGGCCTGCTCGACCTCGCCGAGCAGCCCGTCGGCGCCCTTGACCACGGGGGTATCCATAGGCCCAGTGTTACAGAATTTCCCCGCCAGGTGCAACGAGTGTCACATGCCGACCGAGATCTCGATCACCGGCCCAGCGCGATCACCCATTTGAGCCCAGGTCATCGGGCAGATCCCGGCCTAGAGTCGGACCTGAAACCCCCTCGATTGGAGCTTCCCCTCGTGGCTCGTCGGACCCCGTTGATCCTCGCGCTCGTCGCCACAGTCGCGGTCGGATTGGGCGTGACCGTGCCTCGGGCCGCCGCGCATCACGAGGCCCCGCGCTGGGCCGGCCCCGCGAGCGTGCCCACGGAGTCCGCCGCGCCATCCCCGACACCCGAAGAAATGCCCAGCGGCCAGGGCGGCGGGCAAACTGTGTCGGTGAACGTCGACTTCCAGGGCGAGTTCCTGGGCTGGGCCATGTACGACAAGCACACCGGCCTGCTCACGGGCGACAAGATGAGCGAGACCAGCACCACCGAGTCGATGATCAAGACTTGGCTGGTGGCCGACTACCTGCGTACCACCGCAAATCCCAGCGACTACCACCTCAAGCAGGCCAGCGAGGCGATCCGGTGGTCCGACGACCGAGCGGCCCAGATCTTCTACAACGCCGGCGGCGGCAACGCGTCCATCGAGCGCATGATCTCGACCTGCGGCCTGGTCGACACCACGGTCTACGACGGCTGGTGGAGCCGCACGCGGATGTCCCCGCGTGACGCGGTCAAACTGGGCGAATGCCTCGCCGACGGCACGGCCGCCGGCGCCGCGTGGACCGACTGGCTGCTCACCGAGATGCGCAACGTCGAGGGCACCGCGTCTCCCGAGGACCAGCAGAAGACTCGCGGTGGCGGTCGATGGGGGATCATCGATGGCGTACCGGCGGACGCCGCACCGACCGTCTCGCTCAAGAACGGTTGGACCTCGATCGGCTCCGACGGCAACTGGCACCTGAACTGTCTGGCCTTCACCGACGACTGGACCATCGCCGTGATGATGCGCTACCCCGATAAGCTGGGCCTTCAATACGGCGCCGGGATCTGTCAGGGCATCGCCCATCAACTGCTGGCCTAAACGTGAAATCTTTTTCCACGTATGTAGCGATGGCTGCCGGCTCGCTGTGTCGAGCTAGGCTCTGAAGCTGGCGTTGACCCCCGGACGCTAGGAGCACCCCTCATGCCCTCTCGCCGTGCCCTCCTCACGGGCGCCGCCGGCCTGGCCGCAGGCGGCGGTGGGCTGCTCGCGTGGGGCACGTCCAGGGCGCGCCCCGCGGCATTCGTGCCACCGGAGCCGACCCCCGCGCCGGAGCCGACGAAGTCGCCCACGCCGCCGCCGTTCGATCTGAGCACGATCGATGGGACGAAGCTGGTCAACGTCACCGCCGAGGGCTGGTTCAACTGGGCGCTGATGGACCGGCAGAGCGGGGCGATCATCGGCTCGGCCGGTGTCGCCGAGACCAACCGGGCCTGCTCGATGATCAAGTCATGGCTCGCGGCCGACTATCTGCGCCAGAAGCCCAATCCGACGCAGGCGAGGCTCGACGACATCACCATCATGATCCGTGACAGCGACAGCGTTTCGGCCGATCGCCTGATGAACGAGATCAATCGGCTCGCCTCCTTCAAGCGGATGCAGGAGCTGTGCGGGACCACGGACTTCAAGCCCGGCAACTCGTGGAGCCAGGCCGTGGTGTCGGCACGCGACATGTGCCGGGTGGGTGACGCCATCGCCAAGGGGACGATCGCCAATCCACAGTGGACAGGCCACCTGCTGGGGTTGATGCGCACGGTGAATCGCGGCAAATGGGGGATTAGAGACGCTTTACCAGCCGAGAAGCAGGCCACGCTCGCCATCAAGAACGGGTGGGATACGACCATGGAAGCCGGGACATACCATGCCAACTGCCTTGCTATCGCTGAACGTTGGATCATGGTGACGCTCACCCGGTACCCCCTGAAATTCTCGGCGAACGAAACCCACGGCGCCGCAACGGCTCAGGCGATTGCCACTCAGCTTTTACAAAGCTCCGAGTTGCAACCGCTGTTTGCGTAGGTAGGGTGCTACGAGTGGCTAGCAGGCGCACACTGCTCCTTGGCGGCGCCGGTCTGATTCTCGGCGGGGCGGGATTGGTGGCGGGCGCGACCTTACGGGCAAAACAGGATCCGGCCGATGGCGGCCCACAGACCGAGACGTTGCTCTCCGACGATCCGGCGGCAGTGCCGACGCCCGCGCCACCCAAGTTTGATCTGTCCAAATTGGACGGCTCGAAGCTCGTGTCGCTCGACGTGACCGGCTGGCATTCCTGGGCGCTGATCGACCACCTAGACGGGGCGATCACCGGTTCCGCGACGCTCAGCGAGGCCAGCCGCACGTGTTCGGTCATCAAGGTCTGGATCGCCGCCGACTACCTGCGCACAAAAACCGCATCGGCCACCAAACAGCAGGCGATCTCCAAGATGATCCGCAACAGTGACAACGCGGTCGCCACGACGCTGTTCGCCGAGCTCGGCAAGTTGACGTCGTTCAAGCGCATGCAGGAGATGTGCGGGCTGACCGACTTCAAGCCCGGCAACTCATGGGGCCAGTGCCAGATGTCGTCGCGCGACCTGGTCCGCCTGGCCGTCAAGGTCGCCGACGGGACCGCAGCAGGTCCAAATTGGACGCAGTGGTTGCTCGACGAGATGCGCCAGGTCAAGCTCGGCACGTGGGGGATCCGCGAGGCGTTCCCGGTCGAGCAGGCGGCGCAGCTGCAGATCAAAAACGGCTGGGACACCACGGCCGCCACGCAGACCCGCCACATGAACTGCATGGCCATCACGCAGCGCTGGAGCCTGATGGTGCTGACCCGCTATCCGATCTCCTACTCGGGCGGCGACCGCCACGGCCAGGTCATCTGCCGTGACGTGACCGCGCAACTGCTACAGCGAGAAGAACTCCAACCGCTGTTCAAAGTCTGACTGGCCTATCCGGCGGGCAAACTCCAGCAGCCCGTCGATCTGCCGCCTGCCCAGGGAGAAGTCCAGCACGCGGAAATACGAGGCGAGCGTCGCCGCGTCGAACGGCTCCCACCGCGCCGCAGCGGCCGCGACCTCGTCGAGATTGGCCTGGCACAGGTCGCGCGACCGCAGGAACGCCTCATGCACGTCCTTGACCAGCCCGGGGTGCGCGGCCGCGAACTCGCGCCGCACCGCCCACACCGCGAAGACCATGGGCAGCCCGGTCCACTCGCGCCACGCCTGGCCCAGATCGGTGACGGCCAGCCCGCGGCGCGGCGCTTCGAACAGAGCCCGCAGCGCGACATCACCGATCAGCACGGCCGCGTCGGCCTCGAGCAGCATCTCGGTCAGGTCGGGCGGGCAGGTGAAGAACTCCGGCTCGACGCCGTAGCGCTCGAGGAGCACCAGCTGCGCGAGCAGCACACCCGTGCGCGACGTGCTGCCCAGCGCGACGCGTGCACCGTCGAGATCGGCCAGCGGGCGGGTCGACACCACGTTGACCGACAGCACCGGCCCGTCGGAGCCGACCGCGAGGTCGGGCAGGAGCACCAGCTCGTCGGCGTGGCGCAGGTATTCGACCAGGGAGATCGGTCCGATGTCGAGATCACCGTTGACGAGCGCGGCGTTGAGCCGGTCTGGCGCGTCTTTGTGCAGCTCAACGTCGATCAGCGCACCCGACCGCATCAGCCCCCAATACAGGGGCAGGCAGTTCAGGAACTGGATGTGCCCGACTCTGGGTCGTCTCATGATTTGAAACGATACCGGGGCCGACCAGCAGCACAGCCAGCAACCCGAGGACGCCGGCGCCGATGAACACCCAGCGCGGCTCGATCACGTCGAGGGCGAGCCCGCCCGCGACGTATCCGAGCAGCGCCCCACCCTGCACACGCGACTGCAGGGCCGCGGAGGCGCGCCCCCTCGCCGGGCCCGGCGCGCGCCGCCCCAAAAGGGTGCCCACCATCACATTTTCGCCGCCGTTGAGGGTGCCGCCGAGGAGGTAGCAGGGCACGACCCACAGCACGGCAGGGGCGGCGCCGACGGCGCCCACGATCACCGAGAGCACGCCCAGGCTCACGAACATCCAGCGCACGACGGCCAGGTCTGTCGTGTGTGGACGGAGCCACCGCGCGAAGAGCCACGCGCCGGCCAGCATGCCCGCGGTCCAAGCCGCGTCGACCAGGCCATACATCGTGGCCGAGCTGCCGAGCGTGCCCCGGATGAAGAACACCGCGGCCACGTTGACCGCCGACACCGCGCCGATGACCAGGGCGAACCCCCAGGCCGCCGCCCTGAGCATGGGGTCGTCGGCAAGCTTCCACGCCACGGGTGGAGTGTCCACCTTGGACACCGACGCACCGCGGCGCGTCTTGATCAGCAAGCCGGCTATGATCGTCGCGACGAAGCCGAACGACGCGACCTGCAGCGCCCGGCGCACGTCGCTCGTGCCGACGAGCAGGCCGGCCAGCGCCGGGCCGGCCATCAGGCCGATCGAGCCCGCGGTCTGCCCGATGGCGCTGGCCTTGGGCAGGTCGTCACGGGTGACCATGGCGGGCAGCAGGGCCGCCCGGGTGGGCCCGGCCACCGCGCTGAAGGTGGCCAGCGCGACCCCTCCGGCCAGCACCCACCCGAACCGTTCGGAGCTCACGAGCAGCCGGCACGACGCGACCTGGCCCAGGCCGGCGACCACCAGCAGCCACCTGCTGTCGAACCGGTCGACGAGGCGCCCCATGACCTTGCCGAGCACCACCATGGGCAGCGCCTCGGCGATGATCAACGTGGCGACCTGCATGCCGCTGGCGCCCCGCTCCTGCAGGCCCAGCAGGAGGGTCACCATCACCAGGAAGGTCCCGGTGGCCCCGAAGAGCTGCACCGATGCCGAAATGTAGACGTCAGACCAGCGCGACCGCGCCAGAGTTCCGAAGGACATGTTTCGAAGTATTCACTTCACATCTCTCCCGGCGCAAGCCCCTATCGGTGGTCGCCTTCACGCAAGGGGATCAAGGGCATGCCGCGGACCTGGAAGGTCACCGGCTTCGCCTCCGCCGGAGCATCGGTCCGGTTACGCAGGCGATAGGGCTCCAGCAGCTCCTGCACGCCCGCGAACAGGGTGGCCAGCTCATCGGCGGTCATCAACAGGACGGACTCGTTGATCGAGGCGACGTCCCACCATTTCTCCCCCTCCTGCCGCGGAGCGCTGATGAACCTGCGCACCTTGTCGTTCTGGTGAGCGAGGATGGCCTCGGCCATGGCCAGCTCCTCCTCCCGGTGAAGCTCGTCCTTGGCCGCCACCTCGTATGACCTGTGCCTGCGCTGCCACACCCGCTCGCGCCCGTCGCCGCGGCTCGGCGCCTCCTCGATGAGCCCCGCCTTTGCCATCATGCGCAGGTGATAGCTGGTCGCGCTGGGCGAGAGCTCCACCACCTCCGCGCACTCGGTGGCGGTCGCCACTTGATTGACCGTCAGATGCTCCAAGATTGCCAGACGGGCCGGATGGGCCAGGGCCCGCATCACCGCCGGGTCACTAAATCGCGCGCGTCCTTCTGCCACAGCCAAGAAGTATGGCGGACCTTGCGAGCCGCCCGGCGGCACTATCCCGGGAAACCGGCCGACGACACCGGCGACGCATTTCTATTCGAGGAGGGCCCGGATGTCCGCGGCGGTCAGACGTGCGGAAGCGAAATCACCACCGTCGAGAACACTGTCAAACAGTTCGGCCTTGCGTGCCTTCAAGGCCATCACCTTCTCCTCGATGGTGTCCCTTGCGACCAGCCGGTACACCATGACATTGCGAGTCTGACCGATCCGGTGCACCCTATCGACGGCCTGCGCCTCGGTCGCCGGGTTCCACCACGGGTCGAGCAGGATGCAATAGTCGGCCTCGGTGAGATTGAGACCGAACCCGCCGGCCTTCAAGCTGATCAGAAACACCGAGGCGGTCCCGGTCTTGAACTCCGCGAGCACCTCCTTGCGGTGACGGGTCTTGCCGTCGAGGTAGCAGCACCGGATGCCCGCTGCCTCCAGCCTGGCCCGGGCGGAGTCGAGAAAGCGGGTGAACTGGCTGAACACCAGGCTCCGGTGGCCCTCCGCGACCAGGTTGGTCACCTGCTCGGTCAACGCATCAAGCTTCGTCGACGGCACGTTGTGGTGCAACGGGTCGACAAGGCAGACGTCGAGGCTCGCCTGACGCAACAGGGTCAGCGAGCGGAAGATCTCAAACCGGTTTCGTTCCAGGTCGCCGAGCAGGCCCAGCACCTTCTGCCGTTCCCGCTGCAGATATGTCTGATACACCTTGCGGTGCTTGCGGTCCAGCTCCAGCTCGACGACCTGCTCCTGCTTCTCCGGCAGGTCGGCGACCACATCCGCCTTCCTGCGGCGCAGCATCAGCGGCCTCATCCGGCGGCGCAGTTGCGCCAGCCGATCGACGTCGTGGCCCTTCTCGATCGGGCTGCGGTAGTAATCGGTGAACCGATCCAGGCGGGGGAACAGCCCGGGTGCGGTCACCGAGCACAGCGCCCACAGCTCCGAAAGGTTGTTCTCCATGGGAGTTCCGGTGATCGCGAGCTTGAACGGCACCGAGAGCAGCTTCGCGCAGCGATACGCCTGGGACTGGTGATTCTTGATGAACTGGGCCTCATCCAGGATCAGCCCGTCCCACTCGAGCGCCTGATAGTCCTCGTGCTCCAGCCGAAACAGCGTGTACGACGTGACGACCACATCGGCACCGGCCACGGCCTCGGCCAGCTCGCAGCCGAGCCGCCGCGCCCGGGTCTGCGTGACCGCCCGGACAGTCAGATCCGGTGTGAACCGCTCGGCTTCGCCGACCCAGTTGTGCACGACGCTGGCGGGGGCCACCACAAGGAACGGCGCGCGCGAGTCGCCACACTCACGGGTGCGGCAGATCAGGGCGAGAGTCTGCAAGGTCTTGCCGAGACCCATGTCATCGGCGAGGATGCCGCCGAGGCCATGGTCGTAAAGCGTTGCCAGCCAAGCGAAGCCGTCACGCTGGTATGGCCGGAGCACGGCATGCAGGAGCTGGGGCACCGGATGCTCCACGGTGTCATCCAGCTCGGTGAGCGCCCGCACCGATTCCTGCCATGCGCGGGCATGCCCGGTGATCTCTCCCAGCTCGGCGAGCTCCTGCCACAACCCTGCCTGGAAACGTCCGACCCGCAATGTGCCCAGCGGCGCGTCCGACAGCGCGCGAGCCTCGGCGATCAGCTCGCGCAGCTGGCGAAACTCCTCGTGGTCAAGACTGAAGTAGGTGCCGCTGGGCAGGATGAGATATTGCCGGTCCTGTGCCAGGGCGACGAAGAGCTCCTCAAACGCGACCTCCTCCCCGCCGACGGTGACCCGGACGGCCAGGTCGAACCAGTCGGGCTCGGCCACCGTGCCGGTATTGCCAAAACAGATCGCCGGCGCCTCGTGCACCTCGCGATACCGCAGGGATGTGCCGTCCGCGCGCACGATGACATCAACTCCGGCAAGCTCGCTGAGCTCCGGGATCGTCTTGTTCAAGAGATGGATCATGTCGTCGCCGGCAACCGTTGCCGTCTCCGCCAGCCGCCGTCCGCCGGGTGACGGCTCCAGCAGGCCGGGCGAGTGGACCGCCACCAACTCCGCCACTCGCCGCGCCAGGCCTTCCCGCTCGCCCGCAGCGCCCATGGGTGATGGTGCGTGCAGCGGCTCGGTGTGCGGCTCCCCGCCGACTGACTGCGCCCATTGCCAGCCAAGCCCGAGTTGGTGGTGTGGCAACGGATCCACGGTAAGCGTCAGCGTCGCCGGACCGACGTCGGGCAGCCGCACCCCTTTGCCCGAGGCGACCACCTGGACCTGGCGCAGCAGTTTGGGGTAGTGCTCGCGGAAGAACCGCTCCTCGTCGTGGTCCGGGATCAGGATTGGCGGTCTTGACAACGCGGACTCCACGCCCGAGGGCAGCGCCCCCGCCAGCGGAGCCAACCGAAGCACCCTTTCCTTTGCCGCCGGTATCGGTCCACCTTGGACACCCCACCAGGCCACGCCGTGGGCGGGCTGCCCCAACAGCAGCGAGCACTCCACGGCAACCGCCACACCGTCAGCCATCAGCACGGGTGCCAGCCGCAGCCCGCCATCGGTCCGGTCGACCCACAAAGACACCCGTGCCGGTAGATGAGCCACGATGACCGGTGCGGCCGCCTTGCCGGCCAGCACCAGCGGCAGCCCGACCTCCTCCGCCTCGGCCAGCAGGTCCCAGATCCGCCGGCTCGGAAAATCATCCAGAAAGACCACCGTGTGCTCGTCGAAACCATAGTGGTATCGCTGGGCGCTCATCGACGACAGGAAGATTTCGTTGAGCAGCCGACGGCGGCGCTCATCCGCCGCACCGCGGCCGTAGTGCGCATAGCCCAGGGTGGACCACGAGATCCCACCGCGCACCCAGCCCGTGCGGCCGGGCACCACGGGACGCATCGCCACCCGCGCCACGCGAGCGTCTCCCCGGTCTCCGGCCGCGGTCACGAGATCGAATTGAAGCGCGATCGTGGCCTGGCCGGACGCGGCCTGCCTCGGAATGGCAGCCGAGTCACCGGACAATGTTGCCACGGCCGCCTCCCAGGCGGGTGCGGCCCGCCTTCGGCTGCCGGTCTTGGGAGGAGCACTGGCCTGCGGGAGCTGCCCCAGGGCGAGCAGGGCCAGGGCGGCGGGATGCGCACAGTCCGGATGCAGGCCACATGTGCATGCGCCGTCAAGGTCGACAATCGCGCCATGCGGACCGGTGCTCACGGTCGCCACCACGAAGCCGGACTCGACGCCGTCCACCTGGCCAAGCGCCTCACCCGTGTCAGGGCGCCAGCTAAGTTTGACGACCTCACCCTGCTCGATGTGCTCGCGGGCTCGGAGCAAAGTGTTGGTCCCGAGCACCGTGTGCAGGACCGCCTCCATATCGGTCACCGCGAGCGTCACCTTCGCCACAGCCTCCCCTAACTGGCGCACCAACAGGCTCCTAGACCCTAACGAACGCCGTCCGCTCCCGATCCCCGGCCACCCGATCCGACTACCGGCCGGACTTCCGGTCGACGACGCGAAAATCACGTGAAGCGCCGCCCGGCGGCCGATAGCATGGACGGCCCTGCCCCACCGGCCAGAGAGCTCTCGCATGATCGACGACCAGCTCGAACGCGAACGCGCCCACCTCAAGACCTCCCGAGAAGCCCTCAAGGCCATGCGCGACCGCGCCGAGGCCACGTTCGCCATGGGCGACCGGGTCGCCGGCGACGCCTACACAGCCGAACAGCTGGGCCGGCAGATGGCCCAGCGGATCAAGGAACTGGCCGACAACCCCGACACCCCGCTGTTCTTCGGCAAACTCACCATGGACGTGTCGGTGAATGGGCATGAGCTGTTCCACATCGGGCGGCGGCATGTGGCCGACGCCGCCGGTGAGCCGCTCGTGCTGGACTGGCGGGCGGGCCTGAGCCGCAAGTTCTACCAGTCCAGCGCGCGCGATCCGCAGGGCGTGGCGGTGCGGCGCCGGTTTGGTTTCGCCCAGGGCGAGCTGACCGGCTTCGAGGACGAGCGGCTCGACCGCGGCGAGGAGCTCGGCACGGCCAGCGCCATCCTGACGGCCGAGATCGAGCGCCCGCGCGTGGGCCCGATGCGCGACATCGTGGCCACCATCCAGCCCGACCAGGACGTGCTGGTGCGCGCCGACCTCGACGAGACAATCTGCGTGCAGGGCGCCCCCGGGACCGGCAAGACGGCTGTCGGGCTGCATCGGGCCGCCTATCTGCTCTATGAATACCGCGAACGGCTGCGCCGGTCGGGCGTGCTCATTGTCGGTCCTAACCGGACATTCCTGCGTTACATCGGCGATGTGCTTCCGGCGCTTGGCGAAATAGAGGTCGAGCAGTCCACAATGGACGACCTGCTGGAGCGGATGCCGATCAAGGGCGTCGACCCGCCCGAGGTCGCGGCGCTCAAGCACGACCCGCGCATCGCCGAGGAGCTGCATCGCGCGCTGTGGGGCCGGATCGGTGAGCCGGCCGGGCCGATCGTGATCCCCGACGGCTCGTATCGGTGGCGCATCGACGAAGGCGTGCTCAAGCGCCTCATCCAAGCCGTGCGGGCGGAAGGCCCCGCTTATTCGATCGGGCGCGAGCGGCTTCGGGCCAGGGTGGTCGGCCTGCTGCAGCGGCAGGCCGAGGCACGCCGGGCCGAATCGCCGTCGGACGCGTGGCTGCGCAGGATGGGCAAGGCCAAACCGGTGACGGAGTTCCTCGACGGGTGCTGGCCGGCGGTCAAACCGCAACAGGTGGTGTCCGGGTTCCTGGCCGAACCGCCGCTGGGATTCGAGCTTCTCAAACGGAGTTCGGCGAAGTGGACGGCGGCCGACGCGGTGCTCATCGACGAGGTGGCCGGGATGATGGACCGGATGCCGAGCTTCGGCCACATCGTGATCGACGAGGCGCAGGACCTGTCGCCGATGCAGGCCCGCGCGCTGGCCCGGCGCAGCACGCACGGCTCACTCACCGTGCTCGGCGACCTCGCGCAGGGCACGACTCCCTGGGCGGCAAGGGATTGGCGCGACACGCTCGCTCATCTCGGCGCCGAATCAGGGCGCGTCGTACCGCTCAGTACAGGCTTCCGGGTACCAGAAAAGGTCATTGAATTGGCCAACCGGTTGCTGGAGAGGCTCGACGTGGCTGTACCACCGGCTACCTCGCTTCGCACAGACGGCGGCCTGGAGATACGGGAGACCGGCGATGTGGCGGCGGCCGCCGGGCAGCTGCTGACCGGACTGCTGTCACGGGAGGGTTCGATCGGGGTAATCGTTGCGGATGCGTCGCTCTCATCCGTTCGGGCACAGGTGCCTCAACATGAACGGGTGGAGGTGGTCCCCGTGAGTCTCGTGAAAGGCCTGGAGTATGACCATGTGCTGGTAGTCGAGCCGGCCGACATAGTCGAGGCGGAGGAGCGCGGATTGCACCGGTTGTACGTCGCGCTCACCCGAGCGGTCACAAGCTTGACGGTCTTGCACACACGGCCCCTGCCAGAGCCGCTCGCCACCACAATGGTGGAATGAAAAAACGGTATCCAGTGGGCGCACCGAACTGGATCGATCTCGGCAGCACCGACCTCAAAAGCGCGCACGTCTTCTACGGCTCGCTGTTCGGTTGGACCGCTCAGGAGCTCGGCCCGGAGGCTCGGGGCCTCGGCTTCTATCTCAAGGACGACCGGTTGGTCGCGGGCTTCGGCCCGGCCACCGGCTCGTCGCGCAGGACCCGTTGGGCCGTCTACTTCCACACCCCCGATGTCGCCGCCGCCGCGGACCGGGTCGTGGAGCTCGGTGGACGGATCGTCGTGAAACCGTTGCAGATCTTCGACAATGGGCGGATGGCTGTCTTCGCCGACCCGGCCGGAGCATACTTTTCGGTCTGGCAGCCCGAAAAGCACGCCGGGTGCGAGGTGTCGGGCGAGCCCGGCACCCTGAGCTGGGCCGAGCTCTACACGTCCGATGTGGAGGCAGCAAAGTCGTTCTACAGCAAGGTCTTGGAGGTGTGCGCGTGCGGCGCGCACTTCGAGTCGGGCGGCGTCGCGGTCGCGGGCGTGACGCGTGGCCCGCAAAACCGTTGGGCGGTCTGCTTTGCCGTCGACGACTGCGACAAGGCCGCCGAGCGGGCGCTCGCGATGGGCGGCGCGCGGCGGCTGCGGCGGGACTCCGCCGCGGGCCGGCTGGCCGTCCTGGACGACCCGCAGGGCGGCAGATTCGGCGTCATCACGAGATGAGCCGCTCACACCACAACTCTCACCACAACGTGCATCCGCTATCACACCGACGGATACCGGGCGAGCGCCGCCCGCAGGCCCTGCGGTAGGCCCTCGTCCGGGTCGCGCCCCGAGTCTGCGCTCCTCACGGGATCAGGGGCGGATCTTCCGGGTTGAGCAGGCCGCGCCGCTTGAGCTCCGCGTAGAGCGGGGTCGTCTCGGGGGAGTGGCCCCAGCGGTGGTCGCCCTCGTCGGTGTCGTCGAGCAGGCCCAGCAATTGCCGCTGCACCGCGGTGTAGGCGGTCGCGTCCTCAGGCACCTCGTCGCGGCCCACGACCCAACGGTAGGTGTAGCCGAAGAAGACGCCCTTGCGGGTGATGGGCGAGAGGTTGAGCGAGCGGGCGTGCCAGATCCGGCGGTCGAAGAAGACGACGTCGCCGGGTTTGGCGGTCACCTCGATCGCGTCGGCGGGCTTCGGCCAGGGGACGTCGCGCCGCGGCGGGCCCTGCAGCCAGTTGGTCCTGTGGCTGCCCGGGATGATGGTGAAGTTTCCGCGCCCGGTCTGGGAGACGTCGGACAGCCAGTAGGCGAGCTTGACCGACAGGCGCGGTCTCGGATCCGTTTCCAGCTCCCGATTTTGCCGCCCGCCGTCCTGATGCCACTCCCACCGCACCGGCGGCTGCTCCACGATCTGCGGATGAACGTCGATGTGCGAGTGGTAGACGTGACAGTTCCAGCCGAGGATCGACCACACCAGCGGCAGGGTCCTGGGATGATCGATGAGACCGGCCAGCTCTGGACAACTGGTGACGGCGCTGAGCATGTGCATGGCGGTGCCGGTGCCGCCCGACTTCTCATACAGGCGGTCGATCGCCGCGGTGTAGAACTCCACCTCTTCTTCGGTGAGGACGTTGCCTACGATGAGGTATCCATCCCGCTCGAATTGCTGGCGTTGCTCACCGGTCATGGGCGACCAGGCATCGGTCGCCGGCAGGGTTGCCAAGGTCTTCCTCCCCGTGATTGGGCCCAGGTCCTACCGACTACACGTCACGGGGAGGCCGATAGTTGCGCGGCTGTCCCGACTTTGTGTGGACGATCGACGGCTAGGACCTCGGGCCCTGCCTGATCCGCGGCAGCAACCGTGGAAATTGGACGGTGGGCGACTCGACCGGATAGTCGCTGAGCGGGATCGTCACCGTCATCACCGTGCCGGCGCCGAGTTCACTTTGGACACTGATCCGCCCGCCGTGGTCGGTGACGATCTGGCGCGCGATGGCCAGACCGAGCCCGCTGCCGCCCGTCTTGCGGCCACGCGCGCCATCCGCGCGCCAAAACCGGTCGAAGACGTGCGGCACATCGGCCGCGGCGATGCCGGAACCGTTGTCGCGCACCGTCAATGTGGCCCACCCGTTCTGCCCGGCGACCGCGTTCAGGATCACAGACCCGCCCGCCTTACTCGCCCGCACCGCGTTGGACACGAGGTTGCCGACCACCTGACGCAGCCGGTCGGAATCGGCATCGACGTTGACCGGCCCGACCGCCTGCGCGATCAGGGTCACCCCCGCGGTGTCGGCGGCGGCTTGGTGCGCTGTCCGGCAGATCTCCACGAGCTCGGCCAGGTCGACCCGGGTGCGGTGGTAGGTGAGCACCCCGGCCTCGGCCAGCGCCAGATCCTGCAGGTCGTCGACGATCCGCTGTTGCCACACGGCCTCCTCGTGCAGGCTGGCGAAAAGCTCCGGGGAGGCGGGCAGCACACCGTCCTTGAGCGCTTCGAGATAGCCGCGCAGGTTGGCCAGTGGTGTGCGGAGCTCATGCGCGACGTCGGCGACGAGGCGGCGCTGCCGATCCTCGCCCTTGCGCAAGGAATCGGCCATGCGGTTGAACGACCGGGCGAGCTTGGCCAGCTCATCGCCGCCGCCGTCCGGGACCCACTGGCTCAGATCTCCCTCGCCAAGGCGCTCGGCAGCCCACGTGACCTGCCTGACCGGACGCAACACGCGCCGGCTGAGCAGGATCGTGCCGGCCAAGGCCAAGACCGCCACGAGCAGCGCCGCCACGATCACCGGGACCGGCGTGAGCTTGGGCACCGGCTCGCCCACCGCCCCGAGGTAGACCCGCAGCGGCACCGGCGCGACATCGGCCGAGCGCATGTTGAAGACCTGCTGCAGGCAGTCCATCCGCTCCACGCTCAGGCCTTCCGGAGTGATCACCTTTGGGTTGGGCGCAGGAGTGCCCGCGGCCCTACCCGAGATGCACGATTCGATGAAAGCCATGTCCTCGTTGAGTATCGCGGGGGACTCCTGCTGCGACCGGCACTCCTCGACGATCACCCGCTGGTTGGCCATCGCCTCGGGCTCGACCGCGTAGCTCGGCACACCGAACTGGTCGGATGACATCCTGATGGGCACGCCACGGCGGGTGAGGCAGGCCGCGAAACGGACGCCGACCCGGTAACGCTGGATCGCGTCCGCCGTCAACGCCGCCGCCTTGCCCCAGGCGTCGAGCACCTCGCCTGGCATCGTGAAGGTGGGCCGGGGATCGGCCAGCACCGGCGGTGAGACCACACCCCGCGCCGTGCGCCCGGCCAGCGTATCGGTGTCGACGATGACCTGATCCCACTCGGTCACGAGCTTGATCCGCTGGCCGGTGCCGGCGCCGATTTTCCCGACGGCCGTCGATACGCCTTCCCAGGTGCCATGCAGCTGGGCGTATCTCGTCAGCTGGTCGACCACGTCGGTGACCACCTGCCGGTCGGCGACCACCGAGTCGGTCACCTGGCGCGAGGTCTGCAGGTAGGCAAGGTATGCGGTGGCGCCGATGGCGGTGAACGCCACGAGCGAAACGAACGCCAGGATCCTCAGACGCAGGCTCATGACTCCGCCAGCCGGTAGCCGCGGCCATAGACCGTCTGGACATACCGTGGCTGGAGTGGATCTTCCTCAATCTTGCGGCGCAGGTTCATGACATGGGCGTCGACCGTACGCTCGAGCACATAGTGGTCGAACCCGAACGCGCGGTCGATGATCTGGGCGCGGGTGAAAACCCTACCCGGCTCGGCGGCCAGCGCCTCGAGGATGCCGAACTCCTTTGCCGTCAACAACACCGGCCGGCCGTTGACCCGCACCTCGAACCTGGCCGCGTCGATCACGAGGTCGCCGACCACGAGCGGGGCGGTCGCCCCCGGCGCGGTCTTGCCGGCGCGCCGCAACAGCGCCCGCACCCGCGCGGCCAGCTCCCGGGGGCTGAACGGCTTCGTGACGTAGTCGTCAGCCCCCAGGTCGAGCCCGAGAAGCTTGTCGTCCTCGGTGCTGCGCGCGGTCAGCAGCAAAATCGGCATGTCGGACTCGGCGCGCAGGATGCGGCACACGTCAAACCCGTCGACGCCGGGCATCATCACATCGAGCACGAGCAGATCCGGCTTGCGGCTCCTGCTCTGCTCCAGCGCCCGCCGCCCATCGTTGACCACCAGCACGCTGTGCCCCTCGCGCTCCAGGTAGACCTGGATCAGGTGCGCCTGCTTGGGATCATCTTCGGCAACTAGTATGCGTGCGCTCATCCGACGATTCTGCCTACTAAGGCTTGAGGACGGGAACCGCCGGATCGAGCAGCCCCGCCTCGGCGAGCATCTCGTAGAGCGGCACCTGTGCGGGCTCGTGGCCCCACGCGTGGTCGCCGTCGGTGTCGCCGAGCAGGCCCAGCAGCTGTCGCTGCACCGCCGTGTAGCGGGTCGCGTCCCCGGGCAGCTCGTCGCGGCCTATCACCCACCGATACGTGTAGGCGAAGAAGATCGCTTTGCGTGTGATGTCCGAGAAGTTGTCTGAACGCGCGTGCCAGATGCGGCGGTCGAACAGGACGACATCGCCCGGATTGGCCACCACCTCGATCGCCCCCGTCGGGTCGGGCCACGCCATGTTGCGCCGGGGCGGCCCGTCGATCCAGTTGGTGAGGTGGCTCCCCGGTACCACCTTGAAATTGCCCCGGCCCGGCCGCGAAACATCCGACAGCCAGTAGACACCCTTTACCGACAGGCGCGGTCTCGGATCCGTCTCGAGCTCGCGATTCTGCCGGCCCCCGTCCTGGTGCCACTCGAAACGGGGCGGCTTCGGGCCGCGCACCGTCGGGTGCACATCGATGTGCGAGTGGTAGATGTGAATGTTCCAGCCCAGGATCGACCACACCGGACCCAGCAGCCGCGGGTGATTGATCAGCGGCGCCACTTCCGGGCAGGCGCTCACGGCGCTCAGCCGGTGCAGCGCGCCCCCGGGTGGCAGCCGGTCGGCCAGCAACTCCCGCTCGTACAGATCGTCCACTAAGGACGTGTAGTGCGCGACCTCATCCGGGCTCAGCACGCCGGGGAGCACCACGTAGCCGTCGCGCTCAAACGCCGCCCGCTGATCGTTCGTCAACGCCTCGCCGGGAGACGCCTCGAGAAGATCCGTCATGCCGGAGACGGTAAAGCGGAACTGATGAAATTCTTTTGAAGGAGCCGTCACGTTGGCGTGCGAAGGAACGTCGCCGTCCGTTACGACTCGGCCACGCGCAGGCTCGGGTTCCCGGCCGGGCTGAAGCCGCGCCATGCGGCGGTGTCGCCGGCAGGGTGATAGAGCGTCAGCTTGGACGCGTCCGTGCCGGTGAACGCCGCGGGATCCTGCGCCGGCGGCAAGGTGCCCAGATAGACGGCGCGCAGGGCCTGGTTGTTCGCGAAGACACGCGGCCCGAGCTTGCGCAGCCCCGGCGCGTACACGACAAAAAGCTTGGGGTTATTGGTTATCGAGTCGTGCCATGCGGTGGCGAGGACGGGCGCCCAGACGCGCTCCAGGCCGGCGAAGCCGGTGACGGCATTTTTGTCCAGTGTTTCCAGCTTCGGCAGGCGCAGCACCTTCAGTCCGGTCCCGCGGGCGGCGTCACCGTTGAGGTCGAAACAGTTGATACCCATGTATTTGAGCTCCGGCAGATGCACCGCCTGCAGCGCGTGCGTGTCGTTGAGCGCGTTGCGGCCGATGGACTCGAGTTTGGGAGCGGCAAGGTATCGCAGGCGTGAGGTGTCGTCGAACGCGAAGTCTTCCACCCGCACCGCACGCGGCAGGTTGACCTTCACCAGATACTGGTTGCGCCGGAACGCGTCGCGCCCGAGCGTGGTGGCACTGGGCAGATAGACGACGGCCAGTCGCGCGTATGGCGCATGGCCAAAACCCATGGTGCCGACCGTGCGGGCGGCGCGCAGGCTGACGCTGGTGAAATTATGGTTGCTGAACGTGCCGGGCCTGACCTCTTCGAGGTCGTCGAGGACGAGGTGCCTGACCCAGGTGTCCCACCAGCCGTTAAACCACAGATAGGGCGAGAGCCCGCCGCGTGCCGTCTGACCGGCGCAGGCCAGACCCGAGGTGGGCGTGCACTCCTGGCCGCCCTGCAGCGATCTCAGGTTGTAGACGTACAGCATGTCGAGATTGGACAGTGCGAGCCCGCCGCCGGCCGTGGGTTTGTGCAAG
The DNA here is from genome assembly GCA_044869915.1 of Allorhizocola sp. GTDB lineage: Bacteria > Actinomycetota > Actinomycetes > Mycobacteriales > Micromonosporaceae > Allorhizocola. The sequence continues at coordinate 14,861 of JBIOYB010000331.1, read as the reverse complement.
GTTTGCAGCGCGGTCAGGTCGGCATCGTTGAGGGCGGTGCCCGCGGTGAGGTAGACGGCGAGCCCGCTGCCCCGCGACAGGCTGTCGCGGATCTTTGCCAGCTCGCCCTTCAGCGGTGCCGTGGCCGCGGTGGACACGTCGTATTGCAGGGTGACGGTGCCCGCCGGGAGCGCATGGTCGCCCGGTTTGGTTGCCCGGTATGAGTATGCCTCGGAGCGCTTCAGATCCGGATCGGTGGTGAAGACCGGATCGACGCCCGGGTCGGCCCCCGGGCCGGTGGTTTTTGGCGATGGGCCGGAAGGTGTCGCCGATGCGGCGGAGGCCTCCGGATCCGGCGCTCCCGTCGAGGGCATGCCGTCTGTCGACGCCGCACCGGCCGTGACCGAGTCTGGCGCCGTTTCACGCGGTCCGCTCAACGCGGCTCCGGTCACGGCGGCCACCGCGCCGATCGCCAAGAACGCGATCGCTGCGACCGCGCCCCGTCTGTTCAACCTTCGGCAGACGATCACGTAGCAACCCTAGCCTGTAGATCTTGCATCTTGCCGTGGGGTCGGGGGTGTCCTTGATCCGACGAGAATTATCGATCGCGTCCGTCTACATTGCTCAGTGGCCGCATTCGATAAGGCACACAGATTGGTATGGGATGGTCAAGGATTCGCAGACGTTCCACCTCCGGACGACCGCTGTCGCCCTCGTTCTACTTGTCGGGCTGACCGGATTGGCCGGCTGCACGACGACGAACACCACCCCGACGGCGCAGGGCACCGTGACATCCACCGGACCAAAGATCGACCCGGTGCTTCAGCCGCTGGTAGGCGTCTGGGAGATTGACTGTGGCAACGGCTTCGTCCAGTTCAAACTGGTTGTGGCGGAGGACTATTCGGCAAAGTTCGACTGGCAGACCTACACGGAGCCCGGCAGCTCGAACACGACGATCAACCGGATGGACCTGCGCCTGGCGTCGGTCAACGGCGCCGCTGAGGCGACAGTCACGCGGGCCGACGTCGCGCTCTACAACGGCAAGAAGATGCGGATCTCCGCAAAGGACGCCAACAGCGTTGTGATACACGGCGGTCAGGATGGCGTCGTAGACATGGACTACACACTGTACCGCGAAAGCCTGGGACGTGAGGTCGACTGCGGCGGGGACTAGAGCGGGCTGGAAAACGATAACTGACTTGTGCGCCGGCCGGCTCGCTTCCCTGCGGGCCGGCCGGCTTTTGCCGTGTGATGCCGCGCGTTGTGGACCGCCGGAGGTGGCCGACGGTCCCGGCTTGCGGCGATCAGGCGAGTATTGACCAGCCTTCGAGGTGGCCGGTCGTGCCGCGGACGGTGTCGGTGACGAGCAGGGTCCAGGTGCCCTTCTCGTATGCGGCTCCCAGATCGACGGTGAAGACCTCGTTGACGTCGACCCCGACGTCACGCGGTTCGGCGCCCTTGAGCCGGTATGAGCGCCCATCCGGCGCGACAAGGTCGATTTGCAGCTCGCCGCGGCGGGCGTGGGAGATGTTCACTCCGACCTCCAGCACCGGGTTGGTCACCCGGTCGATGATGATGAGCTCACGGATCGGCCCGGGGTCGGGGATGGGCGGGCACGGCCAGCAGGTGGCCACCAGATAGAACTTCTTCAGATTCAGGCAGAACGCGCTGTGCGTGCCGACGCCGACAGCGGCCCAGGCGGCCCTGACCGTCATGTATTCGGTGCTGCACCTTCCGTAGAGATCCTCGGCGGCCGCGAGCGTGCTGTCCCGAGCGTCCGAATAGGACTCGTTGCTCACGAAGTAGGCATCCAGTGCGCGGTACCAGATTTTGGCGACCTTGGTCCGGCCGATGCCCACCACCGTGGAGCCGTCGCACGTCGGGCTGTTGCCGTAGAAGGTCTGCCCGCTACCTTTGGCGGCGAGGAAGAAGAAGTGATTGGCCACACCCGACGAGTAGTGCACGTCGAGGTTGCCGACGCCGTTATACCAGCAGCCGGCCGACTTGCCGTCCAGCGGAGGGTCATACATGTAACGGCCGGCCTTGCCCGCACCCCACATCGACAACTCTTCGAACAGCTGGTAGTCGCCGGGATCATTGGCGTTGCCGGCGTAAAACTCGATCATCGTGCCGAAGATGTCGCTCGTGGCCTCGTTCAGTCCGCCCGACTCGCCGGAGTAGGTGAGGCCGCCGGTGACCAGGTCGCCGGTCAGGCCATGGCTGAGCTCGTGGCCGACCAGGTCGAGTGTGGTCCACGGGTCCTGGCCGCCGGCGCCGTCGCCAAACTTGGCCATGCCGCCGCCCCAGGAGGCGTTGGCCCAGTTGGTGTTGGTGTGCACCTTCAGGGTCACGCCGGAGCCGTCACCGTAGATGCCGTTGCGGCCCAACACGTTCCAGTAGAAGTCGTACGTTTTGGCCGCGCCGTAGTGCGCGTCGACGCCGGCGGACTGCCGGTTGGCCTGGGTGCCATCGCCCCAGACGTCGTTGAGGTCGGCGAAGGTGGTGCAGGTCGAGCTGCCGTTGTTGTTGTCGCAGGTGGTCATGTTGCCATGCCCCGGATCGACCATCTGATAGGTGGACCCCGACAGCTTCGTGCCCATGGCGACGTTTCCATTGTGGACGCCTTCGCCGGTACCGGAATGAAAATCATCAAAGTCGTGACGGAGCGTGGCGTTGTGCGCGTCGATCAGGGCGTGCCAGCGGCGTTCGGACTGGCCGTCCGGGGCGAGGCCGTCGACGACCACCTCCCAGGCCAGTTCGCCGGTGCCGGAGATGGCGTCGATGACCAGGCGGGCAGGGGTGACGCTGTGTGCCTTGCCGGAGAACGCGTCCCGGGCGGCCTGCTCGGTCCTGGCGGCGGGCACGGTCGCCTTGACCCCGGCGACGATCGGGCGGTCGAGCGCCACCGACGTGCCCTTGATCCTGCCGGTCGGATCCTGGTGGAGCACGAAGTCGCCACCGATCACCGGCAGGCCGTGGTAGGTGCGGCCGAAGCGGACGTGCGTCGTGCCGTCGGGGTCCACAATGGACCGGTGTAGCTGGTAGGCGTCGCCCGGCGAGCCGTGGACCGCGGTGGGTTCGGCCGCGAGGGCCTGCTGGGCCCGGGCCTCGGGGGTGCCGGCCGGCGTGGCACCGCTGGCCGGGTGTCCGGTGAACACGAGGACGCCGGAGAGCGTCAAAAGTGCCGCGAGGGTGGGAGTCTTCATGCCCTCCTTGGTAGGCGGGCCGTGTTGTGAAACTGTTGTGGTGTGGCCTGCGCGGCCCCGGGTCCGGTTCGCGTGACGGATATCGGACTGGTTTGAGCGCCTCGGGTCGGGATCCTGCAACAAACCTGCAAACGCCAAGCCTTGTCTGCTGGAAAGCGATTTCCATACGCTGATAGCCCGCCCATGAGGAGACCCAGATGCGCAGGAATTCGTTCCGTCACGCACCGTTCAGACCGATCATGGCCGCTGTAGCCGTGGCCGTGGCCGCGATGGTGGCCCTGTCCAGCGTCACCGGCGCCGCGGCAGCCGTGCTGTTCGCCGACAACTTCGAGGACGGCGACCTGGCCGGCTGGACCACGTCGGGTGGCACCTGGTCGGTCACCACCGATGGCAGCAGGGTCCTGAGCCAGTCCGGGACGAGTTCCGACGCGCGAGCCCGCGCGGGGTCGGCATCGTGGACCAACTACACCGTCACCGCCCGGGTCAAGCCCACGGCCTTCAACGGCTCCAACCGGTTTGTCGCCGTGCTCGCCCGCGCCCAGTCGAACACGAGCTACTACTACGTCACCCTGCGATCCACCAACGTCATCGAGCTGAAGAAGCTCGTGGGTGGCTCGTCCACCACGCTCGCCACCAGCTCGTTCACCGTCGCCACCGGGACCTGGTATACCGTGTCGCTTTCGGTCTCCGGCTCCACCCTCACCGGCTCGGTGAACGGGACGGCGACCCTGACCGCGACGGACAGCCAGTTCACCGCGGGCGGCATCGGCGTGGCCACCTACTACGCCTCGGCATCGTTTGACGACGTGTCCATTTCGGACAGCACGACGCCGAGCTCGCCCACGCCGACGCCGACCAATAGCCCCTCGCCCAGTCCGTCACCCAGCGCTTCGGCCAGCCCGCTCCCGCCCGGCACGACCATCGTTGTCGCCAAGGACGGCACGGGCAATTACAGCTCGGTCCAGGCGGCAGTAAACGCGGTGCCCGCCAACAACACCAGGCGCGTCACCGTCAGCATCAAACCCGGCACCTACCGGGAGCTCGTGACGATCCCGTCCAACAAACCCTTTATTTCTTTTGTCGGTACCACGAGCAGTGCGGCCGATGTCGTCATCACCTACGACAACGCCAGTGGCACACCAAAACCCGATGGCAGCGGCACCTACGGCACCACGGGCAGTTCGTCGGTCATGATTGACGGCAACGATTTCATCGCGAGGAACCTCACCTTCTCCAACTCCTTCGACGAGGCCGCCCACGACTACAGCGCCGAGCAGGCGGTCGCTGTCACGACGCGCGGCGACCGGCTGGTCTTCGACAACGTGCGCTTCCTCGGCAACCAGGACACGCTGCAGCCCAGCTCGCCCAACACCGCCACGGTGAGCCGCGCCTACTATCGCAACTGCTATGTCGAAGGCGACGTGGACTTCATCTTCGGCCGTGGCACTGCGGTCTTCGACCGGTGCGAGATCCGCTCGCTCAACCGCGGTTCGTCGAGCAACAACGGTTATGTCACCGCCGCCTCGACCACCAACACCAACCCATACGGTTACCTTTTCGCTCAGTGCCGACTCACCGCCGCCTCGGGTGTCGCGGCCCAGAGCGTCCACCTTGGACGGCCCTGGCACCCGGGCGGTGACGTGAACGCGATCGCCCAGGTCCTCTACCGCGACTCCACGATGGGTGCGCACATCAAGGGCTCGCCGTGGACGGACATGTCCGGCTTCTCGTGGCGAGACGCGCGCTTCTTCGAATACCACAACACCGGCCCCGGCTCCGTCATCACCGCCGACCGGCCGCAAATGGCCGACGCCAACGCGCCGAACTACACGGCGCAGCGCTACCTCGCCGGATCGGACGGCTGGAACCCGATTTCCTAGAACCCGCTCTCCTAGAACCCGGTCTTTCAGGAGGTCGCGGTCGCAGTCGCAGCCATCGGGCTCGCCCCGTCGTCGAGGCGGGCCCGATGGCGGGCCTATAGGCTGAGCTGCATGGACCAGGTGGATCGGGGTAGCGACACTGACCGGGCGTGGGTGACCGAGGCGATCGCCCGGGTCGGCGCGGACGCCAACCGGAGCGCCGACACGCACCTGCTGCCGTTCCCACTCCCGACGGCCTGGGGCATCGACCTCTATCTCAAGGACGAGTCCGTGCACCCGACCGGTTCGCTCAAACACCGGCTGGCGCGCTCGCTGTTTCTGCACGCGCTGTGCAACGGCTGGATCCGGCCGGGCACGACCATCGTCGAGGCGTCGTCGGGGTCGACCGCGGTGTCGGAGGCCTACTTCGCGCGCATGCTCGGCCTGCCGTTCGTAGCCGTGATGCCCGCCTCGACGAGCAAGGAGAAGTGCGAGCTCATCGAGTTTCAGGGGGCTTCATGTCACCTTGTCGAAGACCCGCCGTCGGTGGTCGGGGAGGCGCGGGCGCTCGCGGCCCGGCTCGGCGGGCACTTCATGGACCAGTTCACCTATGCCGAACGGGCCACGGACTGGCGCGGTAACAACAATATCGCCGAGTCGATTTTTCAGCAGATGTCGCGGGAGCGGCATCCGGTGCCGGCGTGGATCGTGGTCGGGGCCGGGACGGGCGGCACGTCCGCGACGATCGGGCGATATGTGCGCTATCAGCGGCACTGCACGAAAATCTGCGTGGTCGACCCGGAAAATTCGGCGTTCTACGCGGCGTATGAATCCGGCGACTGGAGCACGACGACGGGCAAAGGCTCGCGCATAGAGGGGATCGGGCGACCCCGGGTCGAGGAGTCCTTCCTGCCGTCCATTGTGGACAGAATGATTCGGGTACCTGACGCGGGTTCGCTTGCCACGATGAGGATCGCCTCGCATGTGCTTGGGCGGCGCGTCGGCGGGTCGACGGGCACCAACCTGTGGGGCGCGTTCGGGCTCATCGCGGACATGCTTTCGCACGGGGAGCGGGGCTCGGTGGTCACGCTCCTGTGCGACGGCGGCGAGCGATACGCCAACACGTATTACAACGACGACTGGATCGCCGAGCAGCGACTCGAGCTCAGTGGTCCATCCTCGACGGTGCGGCACTTCCTTCTGTCTGGACAATGGCATCCATGAAATCGTTGCGCAGCCTGCCATCGGGGTCGTAGCGCCGCATCAGTGCACGGAAGCCGTCGGTGACCGGCGGGCGGCGGCGGAACACCTTGCCCCAGTGCGGGCGCGGATCAAACGGGGCCAGCCGCTCCTCGATCAGGTCGACGACCGCGCCGACAGCGACCGGATCCTTGACCCAGGTGAAGTGAATCGCCAGACAGTCGCGCTCGAACGCCGGGCTGAGCCACAGCCCGTCGGCCTTGACCGTGCGCACCTCGCTGATCTGCAGGACGGCCGCGATCCGGTCGGCGATGGGGTCGAGGGCGGCAAGGGCCTCGGCCGCGTCCGCGAGCGGCACGAAAAACTCGGACTGCAGCTCGTCACCCGCGCTCGGTGTGTGGTCGAGCCGGAAGTGGGTCAGGCGCTCGTGCCACGGGCCGGGCACACCGAGCTGCTGCGTGGTCGTGACCGGGTCCATCGACGGGATCGGATGGCGTGGGCCGTCGGCCGGCGTGCCGCCGGTCCAGGCGTCCTGCTCGCCCGGCAGGCATTTGCGCCACACCTGATTGACCCGTGCGGGAGTCCGCCAGTCGGTGAACAGGCTGACACTGTAAGCGGTGTCCAGTGCGCGCACGGCGATTTCGCGCGCCACGTCCTCGTACACAATCTGGCAAATCTCAAAAGCCGGCACCGTCCGCAGCGTGAGATGCGTGAAAATCCCCAGTGCGCCAAGCGAAACCACTGCGCCTTCGAGGTCGGCACCGTCCAATGTGACCAATGAGCCGTCGCCCGCCACCATTTCGAGGCCGCAGACCGCGGTCGCGAGATTTCCATTGTGGACACCGCTTCCGTGCGTGGCGGTGGCACATGCGCCGGCGACGGTGATGTGCGGCAGCGAGGCCATGTTGTGCAGTGCGAAGCCGGCGCGATGCAGGGCGGTCGCGAGCTCGCCATAGCGCACGCCGGCCGCGACCCGCACGGTCCGGTTGCCGGAGTCGACCTCGACGGTCTGCGGCATGTCGGCGAGCGACACGAGCCGGCCCGTCGTGTCGGCGAGCAGGCTGAACGAGTGCCCCGTGCCGATGGCGCGCACCCGTTGCGCACCAGCCACAATCTCCTGCAGTTGGCCCGTGGTCGCCGGGCGAGCCACACCGCTCGCCTGGAATGTGATGTTGCCCGCCCAGTTCGTCAGCACGTCCGTCACACTACTTCGCCTGCCGGATAGGATCGCTACCATGCGGCTTGCGGCCTTCATCGAACCCCAACTCGGCGCGTCATATGCCGACCAGCTCCGGATCGCTCAGCATGCGGAGCAGCTCGGATACGACGCGTTCTTCCGGTCCGACCATTTCCTGACCATGGGAGATTTTGAGGGGTCGCCCGGGCCTACCGAGTCGTGGGCGACCCTCGCCGCGATCGCCGTGCAGACCTCCACGATCCGGCTCGGCACGCTGCTCACGTCGGCCACGTTCCGCCACCCCGGTGTGCTGGCCATCACGGTCGCCCAGGTCGACCAGATGAGCGGCGGCCGGGTCGAGCTCGGCCTCGGCGCCGGGTGGTATGAGGCAGAACACACCGCCTACGGCATCCCGTTCCCGCCCACGCGCGAGCGCTTCGACCGGCTCGAGGAGCAGCTGCAGATCGTCACCGGCCTGTGGACCACGCCGGATGGCGGGCGTTACTCCTTCCAGGGCAAGCACTATCAGCTCACCGATTCGCCCGCGCTGCCCAAGCCGGCCCAGTCGCCCCGCCCGCCCATCATCGTCGGCGGCGCCGGCCCCAAGCGCACGCCCGACCTCGCCGCGCGCTTCGCCGACGAGTTCAACGTGCCGTTCCGCTCCCTCGAGCAAAGCCGAGACGTCTTCGCGCGGGTCGCCGCGGCCTGCGACGCGCATTCCCGCCCGACGCCGGTCCTGTCCGTGGCCCAGACCGTCGCGTGTGGACGGACCGAGGCCGAGGCCAAGCGCCGCGCCCAGTCCATCGGCGGCCCGGCACACCTGTCCGGCACGCCCGACCAGGTCGCCGCCCAGCTCACCGAGTTCGCCTCCCTGGGCGTCACGCGGGTCTTCCTCCAGTTCCTGGACCTGTCCGACCTCGACCACCTTGACCTCATCGCCGAAGCCGTCGCACCCCAACTCAAGTAGTTCAAGACATTGCGGGAGGGGCCATGACATCGCTGCGCGCACTGTTCATCGGCGGCACCGGGACCATCAGCTCGGCATGCGTCGAGCGGGCCGTCAAAAAAGGGTTCGACGTCACGATCCTCAACCGTGGCGCCAGCACATCATTGCCGCCACACCCGGACGCGAGACCCATCAACGCCGACATCCGCGACGCCGAGGCGGTCCGCGAGGCGCTCGGCCGGCAGACGTTCGACGTGGTGGTTGACTTCGTCGCATACCTGCCCGAGCATGTCCGCACCGACCTGGCACTGTTCGCCGGCAACACGGGCCAATACGTGTTCATCAGCTCGGCCTCGGCATACCAGACACCACCGGCGCGCCTGCCCATCGTGGAGTCCACTCCCCTGCGCAATCCCGAGTGGCAATATTCCCGCGACAAAATCGCCTGCGAAGACGAGCTGGTGCGGGCATACCGGGAGACCGGCTTCCCGATGACGATCGTGCGCCCGTCGCACACCTACGCCCGCACATCGGTCCCGCTGATCGGCGGTCGGACCGCCCTGCACCGCATGCGCCGGGGCCTGCCGGTCGTGGTGCAGGGCGACGGCACCTCGCTGTGGACGCTGACCCACCACCGCGACTTCGCCAAGGCCTTCGTCGGTCTGCTGGGCCACCCGCAAGCGATCGGGGACAGCTTCCACATCACCAGCGACGAGGTGCTCAGCTGGAACCAGATCTACGCGATGGTGGCCACAGCCCTCGGGATCGAGCCACGCCTCGTGCACGTGCCGTCCCGGGTGATCGCCCAGGTGCTGCCGGAGTTCGGTCCGGGCCTGCTGGGCGACAAGGCGCACTCGTTGGTCTTCGACAACAGCAAGGTCAAGGCCGTGGTGCCCGGATTCTGCGCGAACATCCCGTTCGCGCAGGGCGCGCGGGAGATCGTCGAGTGGCACGCGAGCCAACCCGACGACCTCGACCTGGACCAGGACGTCAGCGCCGCGTTCGACGTGCTCGCCGAGCGCTTCTAGGCTCCACCCTGCGCCGCTCCACCCGACGCCCCACCACCCGACGCCCGCGCTGCCCGCGCTGGATTCAGGCTGCCGCCGCGTTCCACCACGACGTCGGCCGCACCAGCGGGCATGAAGCGCCCTCACCGCGATCACCTCAGCCAGCTTGACAAGGTCAACCAGATCCTCGCCAAACTCGCGCGATGACCAGTGCTCAAGGCGGTCGGCGCTCGCCTGGCCGATACACAAATGTCCAGCTCAAAGCCCAGATCACCCCAGCGGGGCCTCCAGCTTCCCGAGCACCCACTCCGGCGGTGGCAGGCCGACCTCCCGAGCTGGCTGGCAGGGACAGATACCCCCACGACCAGAGCTGGACGATCCGGTAACCTGGGCGTGCGCGGGTTCTCCCAGTCCGCGTGGGGTGCTAGCTCAATGGCAGAGCTGCGGACTTTTAATCATCCGATCGACACACTCGAATTCGTTGCTCAGGCATCGGCGCTGTCGTTCAGTTTTCCTCATCAATAGTCCCTGCTCACGCGAATCCTGTGGGCCGAGCTCAGCCGGAAACCGGGCTCGTGGTGCATCAGGACGCATCCTTTATCGCGGGGAAGCAGGCATCGGAGCAACAGCGGAGCAGCATCCTAATCCCCCTGCCGGCTCCCGGTTACCGGCATCGCTCCTGGTCACGCGAACTTGGGGCACACCAACCGCGCCCGCCGCTGCGACAGCGGCCGTCACCAGGCCCGGCGACAGCCGCCAACGCCACCAGCAAGGCACCGCCCGGCAAGACCTATGCCGGAGTTCGGCACACCTACTGATGATCAGTCATGCATCGCCTCGGAGTCCGAGCGCTCAAGGTCCGGATCTTCGCGATAGTCGCTCGGCACATCGAACACCTCAGTCTCTGGCCGATAGCCGGGATAGAGCCGCACCAGGTCCCATTCGTTGATCCAGGCGCGCACATACTGGCGCATCCGGGTGGCACCGAGACGCTCCAACCCGGCCACGTCGGGAGGCTGCCAGCCGAACGCCAGACCGTGCAGTTGCCGTAGGCGGTCGTATGCCTGCTTGAGCTCGACATCGTCCGGCGGCGTGAGCAGATGCGTCTCCCGGGCGATGATCCGCATGCCCTGCTCCGCCGCCGTGGCGAGCGCGGTCACCTCCGGCGTCTCCTTGGCTCGGAGCTTCGCCGGCACCAGTTCCCGATCGTTGCGCCCGGTGATGACTGCCGCCTCGAAGTCGTCCGTCATCGCGAAGACCGCGGCGATCGGTGTCGCCCGGCCACCGTGGTCACCTCGCATCCACCGGGCCAGCTCCGCGTAGGACTTGGCGCGCTGGAGCAGCGAATAACGCCCGATCAGCTCCACCTCGTCGAATAGCACCAGCCAGCCGGGCGAACCCGATGCAGCGAGCAGCCGGGCGGCGAAGCGCATCCGCTGCCGCGCCAGCTCGTGTGCGGCGATCGGCGGCAGGGCCGGGCGCTGCTCGCCGAGCTCTCTCAACCGCCTGCGCAACTCCGGCACGGCGATCGGATCGCCCGACCAGAACCGCAGGATCGCCTCTGCGAAAGCCGCGTCGCGCTCGCGGAGATGGGCGTACAACGCGAGCGTCGCGGGGAACCGCTCGTTGAGCCCGGAGCCACTCGACGCGGCCCAGCGCAGCAGCTCCGCGTGGGCCCGGCTGTCGAGGTCCAGCCCGGCCGCCGCCTCGATGATCGCCGGTCGGGCCTGCCCCGCCCGCTGCGCCGAGTCCGCCGCCGCTCGGAAGACCTTGGCGGGGTCGTAAAGCGGCGTCTCCTTGCTGATCACCACCCGGCTGACGGTCCAACCGGCATCGAGGGCGAACCGGGCCAGATGCTCCAGCAGATGGCTCTTCCCGGCGCCGAACCCGCCGCCGAGCAGCAGACCACCGGCCTCACCACCGGCGACGCTTTCACACATCGCCTGGAACCGATCCTCGATGGCGGTCTGTCCACTGCCGAGCGCCGCCACGGCATCCCGGCTGGGCACACCGGCCCGCAACGCCTCGACCGCCCGCCTGGCCGTAAGGATTTGATCCACACCACTTTCTCCGCCGATCATGCCGCCTCACCTTCCAAAGCGCCAGCGCCGATGCGTACCAGGGCCGCGTATGGGTTTGCCCGCTGCCGATCCCGCACTTCGCCGGCGACCCGCAACTGCAGAGCGGTATACGCCGGCAGGCCACGCGCCTCGTCGTTGATAAGCGCGGGAGGCAACTGAACCGCCGCAAACAGGCCTTCGATCTCGTCGGTCGCGTCGAGCAGTTGGCGCACCAGCTCGTACGCGTCGAGTGTCGAGGCCTTGGAATAGTAGAAGCCATCGCGTAGCCCCACGGGCGGGCGGCGCGTTACGGCGAGCCGGTCGAGGTCCAGCTGCAGCACGAGCCCGGACCGGCCGGCGATGCGCAGCCAGCGGGTCAGCGACAGCAGCAGCGGCCTGGCGTTGTGGCGGTTGACCTTGGCGTGCAATCCGACCCTGCGCAGATCCGCTGCGGGGAGCCGCTCACCCCGCAGCCAGCCGATGACCGTCTCCCGTTCGGTGACGCTGACATCGCCGCGCCCCAGGCGCTCCTGGCACAGCCGTAGCATCGCCACCCGGAACTCGTGGCTGAGCTCGGTATCCCGCAACACGATCTGCTCGATCGCCCGGCGGACGCTACGGTACAGCTCGGCGGCGTCCACCTCGTGATGCCGGGCGATCGCGGCGAGGTCGATGTCCGTTTGCTCGTCCGGCACCGGAAACGCCGCCCGTTCCAAGGCCGAGCGCACGACCGCCGCGGCCAGACTGGCCCAGTCGAGCTGGCGGGCGATCGCGGTGAACAACTGATCGATCAGGTGGATGCGGGTCGTCGCGGCGTCCACCGCCGCGTATTCGAACCGGTCGCCAAACTCGGTGAGCCCGCGGGAGATCTGGGCGCGCACAGCGTCGTCCGCCGCGCACAGAAGCTTGACCGCGGCACCTCCGCGCCCGATGTAGCCGGTCAGGTATTCCCGCTCGACGAACTCAAGGTATTCGGAAGTGCTGATGGCAGTGGCGGTCACGAACCCTCCTGGACTGCCGGGTCGGGGGTGAACGACACACCCCAGTAACGCTGCTGCTGGCCGTTGCGGGCCACCGTGATCAGGGTGCCGGAACCCTTGGTGCCGGTGCTCGCCGCCCATCGCAGCGTCCGAGGGCTGCGTGTGGTCTTCGTGACGCCGCTCTGGTCCAGCAGGTAGAGGTCGCGGGCGAACTCCTGTTTGGAGTATTGGGCGCGCTGGCCCGGCAGCATCGTCAGCACCGACCAGATGTCGACGAGCTTGACCACGGCGTCGGCGCTCTTGCCCCCGCTCGACACCAGCAGCTCGTACACCGAACGAAGGCTGTCGAGGAATCCCTCCGCCTTGAACCTGGGCCCCCGGTCCTGCGCCCGTGTGAGCGCAGTGACCAGCACCGATGGGCGCAGCCGCCGGTCACGCACCTTGTCGATCTCGATCGCGGCGTCGCTGGGCAGGACCCGCAGCAGCGACGGGTAGCACAGCAGCCGATCGTCATCCTCCACAATGGACAGTCCGCGCGCCTCCGCCTCGGCGAGCAACTCCTTCACATAGCCGCCGGAGGACAGGTATGCCTGTTCGTCGAAGTCGAAGCCGCCGGCGAGCGCACGGGTGTCATCGGCGAGCCCTGCCGCGGCAGCGCGGGCGCCCGACAGCGCCTTGCGCAGGTCGCGAACCTGGCCGGTGCGGGCCGCGCCGAGCGCCCGCTTCAGCTCCCGCACCGTCGCGGTCGCACCGCGCAGGGCCGCGTCGACTTCGCGCTCGGCGGCGGCCAGCGCCGCCTCCATCGTCTCTGGAGCCTCCCCGTCGCGGGACGACGTGACCGCCTCGCGGTCCATTTTCTCGGAAGCTGTCTGTGACACAGTAAGAGATCCCATCTCGCGGAGCGTATCGCCTTCCCCCGACGCGTCGATATCGCCCGGTGGATACAGTTAGGACCGTGGTTGAACGACCAGGCACCACGGTAGGGCGATGGGTTTCGCCAGAGAAGCCGGTCATGGTCGGTGCCCATGTTATCCATGGCGGTTTGATCTACGTTGGCCGACACCTGCGGTCGGCATCCGGTGGCGCCGAACCCGCACTGATCAACCCGGACCTGCCGGTCGCTTCGTCGGGCGGCCGAAGCGTCGAGCCCGGGCCGGAGCCGGCATATCGCCTGCTCTCACCCGTCACCCGCAGGGCGTACCTGGATTGGCTGGCGGGCGGCCGACGCACGGATGTCTCGTCTGGACTGGTCCTGCTGTTCTGCTTCGGCCTGGAGCGGCGAGTGCTTGCCGACGGCGACCACGACCCGGCCGTGCGCCTGGAACTGCCGACGATCACTGCCGAGGTTCGCCGGCTACGGACACGTTATGGCGATGGCGCGCCGGCGCTGCGCGGGACACTCGACAACCTGCTCGACCTGCTGGAGCTGCTGACAGCCGCGCGTGCTGGGTCCGCGTCGGCTGTTCAGGAAATTCCGCGCGGCAGAGCGACAATGATGGCGGTGCGGGTGGCGCTGGCCCGCTTCGCGGCCGCTTCGGCGCCGGTGCCCGCGGACTGGGCTCGCGCCTGGGTCCGGCACCACCCGTCGCTGACGGCGCGCAGCGCGGAGGTCAGCTGCCCGGCGGAGCACGACCGGCTGTTCGCCCTGCGGTATCGCGACCGGCACGGCTCCGGCCTGGTCCCACCCGACGATGCCCCAGGCATCCGCCTGCGCTACCGGCCGGCCAGCCCGGCCCTGGCCACGACCCTGGTATGCCGGGAGGATCTGCCCGACGTGCTGGCGGAGCCGCGCAGCACGCGGGCGCTCGGCGCGCTGCTCGACGACATCGCCGTGGCCCTCGATCCGTACCGCCGATGGCTGGCCAGGTTCCCGCAGGGGCGCGGCTCGCTGGCCGCCGCGGCGCTGCTGCCGCCAGAGCTGGTCGATGCCGGCCACGGCCAGCTCGGCGCGCTACGGGTGTGGGGCGAACGGCGGCTTGATGGGCGCCCCTGGGCGATCATCGACGCCGACGAGTTCCGCACGTTCTGGTCGACGGCCACACCGGAGCGCATGGCCCGCGACGAAGCGGCCGCGCTGCTTGACGTGCTGGGGCTGGTCGGCCTCGGCGCCGAACCGGACGTCCGCTTTGGCGCACCGGCCCTGGCGCCCGGACCGGCCATGCTGTTCCGGCTCGGCCGGCCGGCATCGGACCACCCGAGCGGCCGATTCCGCGCGGCGGCGGCGATAGCCCGGTGTGCCGCCGCCGTCGCCTCGACGGCCGGACCCACCGGACCGCAGGACGGTGTCTGGGCAGCAATGCTCGCCACGACCCGCGACCTGGCGGGGGTGCTTTGCCTTGCCCCGGGCGAGGATCTCAGGCTGGCGGCCCGCCTGGCCTGGTTGATCACGTCCGGTGTCGATGTCGACCGGCTCGGCCGGCACACCGCGCTGTTGACGGAGGCCGAGC
>JBIOYB010000330.1:0-10395 GCA_044869915.1 Allorhizocola sp. | reverse complement strand
ATGCGCGCCCTCGCCGAGCTGCTGCCGGATCACACGCAGCGGGAGATATTGATCCCTTTGCGCCGCAAGGACATAGCGCAGCCGTGCGACGTCTTCCGGGCTGTATTTGCGGTATCCGGATGGCGTGCGCTGCGGCTGGACCAGTCCTTCGGTCTCCAGGAAGCGCAGCTTCGAGATCGTGGTGTCGGGGAACTCGGCGCGCAGCTGTGCCAGCACCTCGCCGATGCTCAGCAGCGACGGATCGCGCCCCGCCTGCTCCGCCCGCACCGTGTGCCTCCCGCCCCCCAGCCCTTCAGGCCCGGCCCCCGTGGGACTCTCACCCCTCCTCGGTGCGCGGTCCTGCGATGTAAACCAGCCGGAACTTGCCGATCTGCACCTCGTCGCCGTTGTTGAGCGTGGCCGACTCGACCCGCTCGCGGTTGACATAGGTGCCGTTGAGGCTGCCCACGTCGCGCACGGTGAACGTCGAGCCGTCGCGGTGGAACTCGGCGTGGCGGCGCGAGACCGTGACGTCGTCGAGGAAGATGTCGCTGTCGGGATGCCGACCGCTGGTGGTCACGTCGTGGTCGAGCAGGAAGCGCGCGCCGGCGTTGGGCCCGCGCCGCACGACGAGCAGCGCCATGCCGGGCGGCAACTGGCTCGAGACCCGACCCGGCACGACATCAGCGTCGGGCCCCTCGGGGATCTCGTCCAAGCCGAGATTGAGGGTCGACGTGACGTCGAGCTGGGGAAACTCGTCGTCTGGACGCGTCATCGGACCACCTCGTGGTTAAAGGTCTCAAGTGGCTGCCTGCACCTGCTGTGCGAGCCTAGTCAGGTTGGATTTGGGCGGTCAACCGCAACGCGCGGCCTCCCGCACCCGGCCCATAGCGTGTGGGAGACCGATTTCACGTCACCCGCCCGCATATAAGCCCGCTGTTACTTTGTGATCTGGCCGTAGCCGTCGGCGTCGAGCAGGGTGCCGAAGGCTTCCGGGTCGGCCAGCCGGATTTCGACCAGCCAGCCCGAGCCGTAAGGGTCGGAGTTGATCGTCTCCGGCGCGTCGACCACGGCCTGGTTGATCGCGGTCACCTCGCCGGCGAGCGGTGCGTAGATCTCCGAAACGCTCTTGGTCGACTCGACCTCACCGAACGAGTCGCCCGCGGTCACCTGCGCCCCCACCTCGGGCAGCTGGACGTAGACTATGTCACCGAGGGCATCCTGTGCGTAGTCGGTGATGCCCACGCGCACCACGCCGCCGCTCGGCTCGGCGACCCACTCGTGCTCGGCGGTGAACCGCAGCTCGTCAGGAATCTTCACGTGCCATCCCTTCTCAGGTGACCGGTTTTGCATAGTCCAGCTCCGGAACGGAGCGCGTTTCGTTGATCTCCACGACATCCATCTGGTTGACGATCACGTTACCGCCGTCGCCAACCGCCGCGGCGACCACCCCACCGGCAATCTCCATCGCCGGTTTGAGCGCGGCCGGGTCGCCGATCGCCCGGATCGTGAACGGCCCGGTCAGACGCCTGCCGTCGATGCGAACGCCGCCGGAGTCGTCGACGAAGTAGGTCGACGCGATGATCCGCACCGAGCCGCCGGAGCCGTCGATCTGCATCGCCTCGGCGCCCGCGCCACGCAACTCCTGCACCGCGTTGAGCAATGTGCCTGCCTTGATCTTGCCGGCTTCGTCGATGAATCGCAGCATCACGCCCGGCCCGCGCGCCTTGAGCGTGCCCGCCAGGATGCCCAGCGCGTCGCCGCGGGCCTTGGCCTCGGCCAGCGCGGCATCGCGGCCGGCCGCACCGGACTGCAGCTCGCGCTTGGTCTGCTCCAGCGACGTGATGTCCTGGTTGAGCCGGCGCTCGTAAGAGTCCAAATCGGACATGATCTGCAGTAGGTCGCCCTCGCGCGCCGACGCGTAGGCCGCGTCGCCGGCGTTGCTGCGGATCTGCACGACGAACGTGAAGCCCAGCAGCGCGAGCAACACTCCGATCAGGACACCCGCACCGCTGACCCGCTTGCGCCGCGCGTCTTCCGCCGTGGTCGCGGGAAGCACCACGGTCGCGGCCTCGGGCTGGGGCTCGTGATCGGCCTCCTCCGGCTCGGGCTCCTCCAACCGGACGGGATCCGGATTGGGCCCTTCCAACCGGACGGGATCCGGATTGGGCTCGGAAACGGGCGCATCTTCGGGCTTGCGCTCGTCCGGCTTCTGCTCGTCGGTCATCGGCTCACCCCCGTCACGCCCGGAACAGGTGGCGCCGGATGGCCGCCACATTGCCGAAGATGCGCACGCCCAGCACGACCACGACCCCGGTCGACAGCTGCGGCCCGACACCGAGCTTGTCGCCCAGGTAGACGATCAGCGCGGCCACGAGCACGTTGGAGATGAACGAGATGACGAACTGTTTGTCGTCGAAGATGCCGTCGAGCTTGGCCCGCACCCCGCCGAAGACCGCATCGAGCGCCGCGACCACCGCAATCGGCAGGTAGGGCTGCAGGGCAAGGGGCACGGTCGGCTCGAGCAGCACGCCGGCCACGACGCCGACGATCAGCGCCAGAACTGCGATCATCTCCCACCTCCGGACGGCGAGGGCGAGGGCGAAGCCGGCGGCTGTGCGGCCGGAACGTCCGCAAATCGCAGCTCCGGCGACACCGCCGCGGGTAGCACCAGGTCGTCCTGTCCTGAAATCTTGAATCCAAACCGATGCTCGGGTTGCTCCTGCAGATCGTCGTAAACCTGGGCGGTCACCGACTTGGAGAACCTGTCAAACAGGTCTCGCGGCCCGATCGCGGAGATCTCGTATGGGCTGGCCACGGGGAAATCCCCCACGTAGATGCCACCGCCCTTGCGGATGGTCGTGAGCGAGGTCAGGCGCCGCCCATTGATCGACACTGCCTCGGCGCCGTAGACCCACAGCGCGTTGACCAGCTGCTGCAGATCATAGTCGAGGATGCGCGCCTTCTCGTTGGAGGCGGCGTCGGGCCCGTCGGCGATCCTCACCAGGATGCCGTCGCCGGTCACCTTGCGCATGCCGGTGGCCGCCTCCAGCTGGCGCAGCTGCTCGATCTGCACCGGGTCGGACAGCGCCGCGTCGCGCAGGTTGGACACATCGTTTTGCAGCGCCTCGGCGCTGGCGGCCTGCACCGTCGTGCGCTCCTTGCGCGCGGTGATCTGCTTGATCAGCTCCTGGCGGTTTCTCTCCCGCTCCGGCTGCTCCATCACCACCTGGCGGTAGGCGACCGTGAACAGAAACCCAACCACCGCAAGCACAATCAGCGTCGCCACCCGGCGGGAGGCGCGCCGCCAGGCGGGCAGCGGCGGCCGGTTGGCCTTGTCACGGGCCGCCTGCAGGTAGGCCGGGTCGAGCGGGTCGCGAAACAGCGCGGTCAGGAAGTCGGCTTGGAAGATCCGCGGCGGTGGCTCTTTGGGCGCGCCCTGGCTCATGCCGGCGCCTCCCTGCCCACGGACACGAAGTCGCGCACCTGCTTGAGGTAGAGCAGCCCGGCCAGCCAGTAAAGCCCGAGCCCCCACCACGCCAGGCCCCAGCCCGAGGCGTAGGCGATCGCATGGGTGGCCCCGCTGGTCCCCCACGCCAGCAACAGCACCGGGAACGCGAACAGCAGCAGGAAGGTGGCCGTCTTGCCCAGATAGTGCACCGGGGGCGGGCCCTGCCCGTGCCGGCGCAGCACCACGAGCGCGATCAGCAGGGTCGCCTCGCGGGCCAGCAGCGCTGCGGTGAACTGCCACGGAACCACCTCGCGCACGGTGAACGCGAGCAGCGTCGCCAGGATGTATAGCCGGTCGGCCAGCGGGTCGAGCAGCTCACCGAGCCGGCTGACCTGGCCAAGCCGGCGGGCCAGATATCCGTCGATCCAGTCGGACGTGCCGCCCACGGCGAGCACGACCACGGCCCAGCCGGTCTGCTCGGCGACCAGGAACAGGTAGAGGAACAGCGGCACACCGGCCAGGCGGGCGAAGCTGATGAGGTTGGGCACGGTCAGGACGCGTCCCGAAAGCTCGTCTCTCATGCTCACGGCGCCTCCCTCCCGCCATAGGCCCGCCAACCATGCGATGACCAGTTTTATCACGCGGGCATGACAGCGCCGCGCTTGACCTTGCCACATTTCAGTACGCCACGTGGCAGCCTGCGGCTAGCCGCCGCGCACACTCGACACGAGCAGCAGGAACAGCACCGAGATCGCGACAATCCCGACAATCGCCGCGACGAGCGCCAGCGTGGCCGGGGACATTTCGCGCACCGGCTGGCGCCTCGGCGGCCGATGCACCGGCGGCAGCGGCTCCCAAGCCGTGAGCAACGGATGCGCCGGCAGATAGGAGACCGTGCTGAACGGCCGGGCCAGCGGGGTCTCGGCCACCGGCGGCGGCCCGGGCTGCGCCACGATGTCGGCGAGATCGACGTCGAGCGCGGGCTCCGCGGAGAGCGCCGCCGAGTCCTCCACCAGGACCTCGCCGGTCGCGGCCTGCGGCGAAGTGCTCGCGCAGACGTGATAGGGGTCGGCCGGGGTCGCGGCCGCCGTGGCGAGCAGCTCGTGCACCTCGCGGCCGAGCCCCGCGGCGTTGGCCCGTGCCTGGGCCAGAAGTCCTTGCGCCTCGGCCAGATCGCCGCAGTCACGCCACATCGCGGCGAGGCGGGCCAGCATGCGCACGCCGACCGGATGTGCCACCCCGAACGCGGCCTGGTGCTCCTCGATCACCGTGGCGAGGTGCAGCCGTGCCGGGGCGCACTGGCCGCGCGCGTGCTCGACGGTCGCCAGATCCGCTCGGGCGGCCAGCGCCCGCTCCGACCGCGGCCCATCGAGCTGGGTAAAGATTTCAATCAGATGTTGGTATCGCTGCGCCGCCCGCCCGTGCGCGCCCACCCGGGTCAGGACCGCCGCGAGCAGCCCCAGGGTGTGCAGGGTGCGCCGGTCGTGCTCGCCATACAGCCGGCGGAAGGTGGCGTGCCCGTAGGCCGCCCACCCCCTGGCGGCGTGCGCGTCGCCGAGGCTGAGCAGGACGCCGGTTTGCAGCGCCGCCGCTTCGGCCTCGGCGGGCCGCGCCTTACGCGGATCGGTCGGCAGGGTCGCCAGCAGCTGGCTGAGCAAGTCCTGGGCCTGCGCCAGCTCGCCTGCGTCGACGTGGGCGCGGGCCCGGTTCAGGACGGCTACCCCATGACGACGCTGCAACGACACCTGCAAAGTATGCAGGGCGCATCACAGATAGGCATTGCGGGTGTACGCGAGGGAGAAGCTGCCCTCGTTGGCGAAATACACCGATACGAGCCGGGCGGGATCCGTCGCGAGCAGCCCGCGCTGCAAATCGGATCCGTCGTTGCCGTCGTCCCAGCCCCACGGCGCGTTGGCGGCGTTGTCCTGCCCGTTGTCGCCGCGGAAGGTACCGAAGCCGGCGAAGGTCGCGCTGTCGGCGCGGTGTGCCCACAGCCCGCCCGCGTCGAAAATGTTGATCAGCTGGTACCCGACCGAGCGGTCGTTGCCGCTCGAGGGCACCTCGCCCGCGCCCGAGACCGGGAAGTACACGACGCCGTCGTTGCCCGGGAAGTTGGCTCCGTTCCACGCGTAGCAGCCGTGTCCCTTGGCCTCCTGGCGGGTGGTCGGGTGGGAGAACCCGCCGTGCGACTGCATGACGATGGTGCCGTCGATGTTTTCGCGCCCGGACGTGTACGGGCTTCCGGGCGGCGTGTACGAGTAGAAGTCGCTGTGCGCGACGCTGACCATCGCCTCGAGCGCGCCATACTCGCTGCCGTCCTTGCGCACGACCAGCAGCACGCCCTCCATGTCGTTCTCGTGCGTGTACAGGCTGAACGGGTCGGGGAAGTCCTCCCAGTCGCGCGGGTGGTAGAACCCGTAGACCAGGTGCCAGTGGGTCGCGGTCTCCACGACCGAGTAGTAGACGGCGCCCACCAGGCGGGAGACGCTGTCGTCCTGCGATTCCCAGTTGTTCTGGGCGTTCCAGTCGCCGTCGAAGTCCACTCTGGACAGATAGTCGGCGTCGTAGTCACTGCTGTCGGAGTCTTGGTAGTGCACGGGCGCCCAGCGCAGCGCGAGCGCGGCGTCGGTGGGCGCGGCGTTCGCGGGCTGCGCCACGGCGAACACGGATCCAATGAGGACGGTCAGGGATACGGATGCGAGGGTGCGGGCCAACATGGACGCACGCTATCGGCACACGTTGATTGTTGGATAGCCTGCCGGTGTCGCGCAGTGCAACAGTCGGGTCAGCCGGCTGGCCGAGGGGCGCCGCGGATCACCGCACTGGCCCGGCGCGCGCGCCCTGGAGCACCGGGTGAGATAGCGTCTCCAGATATGCCTATTCGCAAAGCATCAGCCCGCTGGCAGGGCAATCTGACCGAGGGTTCCGGCACCATCAAGACGGGCCTTGGCGAGGGAAACTACTCGTTCAAGTCCCGGTTCGAGGAGGGTGAGGGGACCAACCCCGAGGAGCTCATCGGCGCCGCCCACGCCGGCTGTTTCTCGATGGCGTTCGCCAACAAACTGGCCACGGCCGGTTTCACGCCGACGTCGGTGGAGACCACGGCCAACGTCCACCTGGAGAAGACGGACGCCGGCATGTCCGTCACGAAGATCGACCTTGTCACCAACGCAACGGTGCCTGGCATCGACAAGGGCGAGTTCGACAAGATCGCCGAGGACGCCAAGGCGACCTGCCCGATCTCCCGGCTCCTGTCGCCCGGCGCCGAGATCACGCTCAACGCCAGCCTTGCCTGAGGTGTGAAAGATCTCCCGTGGGCCGCCCGGTGGCACAGGCCCGGTGGCCCGCGGGAAATAATGGGTCCATGGCCGACGATCTGCAGGTGACCGATCGGCTTGTCATCCCCGCGGCGCAGCTCAGCGAGCGGTTTTCGCGCAGCTCCGGCCCTGGCGGCCAGGGCGTCAACACCGCCGACAGCCGGGTGGAGCTCTCCTTCGACCTGTCCAATCTGCCCTCGCCGCTGCGCGAGCGGGCCTTGGAGCGGCTGGCGGGCCGCCTGGTCGACGGCGTGATCACGATCACGGCCAGCGAGCATCGCGCCCAGCTGGCCAACCGCCAGGCCGCGCGGATGCGCCTGGCCGCCCTCCTGCGCGAGGCGGTGGCCCCGCCCGGCCCACCGCGCAGGCCGACCAAGCCGAGCCGCGCGGCCCGCGAGCGCCGGATCCAGGACAAGAAGCGCCGCTCCGGCATCAAGCAAAACCGCCGCGGGCTTCTTGACAGTTAAATCCGCGGATGGTCATATTTTCTTGGTACCGGACGAATCGCGCCCGTCCGCCACGTTTGCCTATGGAGGGCGCGATGAAAAAACTACTCTCCCTGCTTCTGCCGACCATCTCGGTGCTGGCCTTTTCCGGGCCTGCCGTGGCCGCACCCACCCGCTATGAGGCCGAGGACGCCACGATCTCGCAGGGCCTGGTCGAATCCAATCACACCGGCTTCACCGGCACGGGTTTCGTCAACCTCGACAACGTCACGGGCTCCTATGCCGAGTTTTCCCTGACCATCCCGACGGCGGGCAGCTACCGCCTGACGTTGCGCTACGCCAACGGGACCACGGTCAACCGGCCGATGTCGGTGAACGGCACGACCGTCAACTTCCCGGGCACCGGCGCCTGGACCACCTGGCAGACCGCCTCGCTCGTGCTCAGCCTGCCCGCGGGCACCACCGCGGTCCGCGCCACGTCGAGCACGGCCAACGGCGGCCCCAACCTCGACCACCTCGACGCCGAGGCGACCACGGGCGGCGGCGCCATCGTGGTCTCGTCGCTGGCCGCGCTGCAGACGGCGATCAACAACGCGACCGCGGGCGCCCGCATCGAGCTGGTCAACGGCACCTACTCGGCCGGCTCGCCCATCGTGGTGCGCACCCCGGGGATCACGGTCGCGGCCCAAAACGTCGGCGGCGCCACGATTTCGGGCTCGGCCGGCTTCCAGTTCACCGCGGGTGACGTCCACGTGACCGGCTTCCGCCTCACCCACTCGGCGAGGATCAGCCTCAACCAAAACCGGATCCACTTGAGCCGCAACGTGATCCAGCTCAACACGGACGGCAACTGGGTGACCGTCACCGGCGCCGACGTCGAGGTGGACCACAACACCTTCCAGAACAAGTCGACCGAGGGCGTCTTCCTCCAGATCAGTGGGCCGGGCGCCAGCGACATGGCACAGCGCACCTGGGTACACCATAATTATTTCTTCAATCACACCTTCGGCGGCGACAACGGTGGCGAGTCCATCCGCGACGGTTATTCGTATCGCAACCTGTCGTCCGCGTTCGGCACGATCGAATACAACCTGTTCGAGCAGGCCAACGGCGACTCCGAGGCGATCTCGGTGAAGTCGAGTGACAACACCATCCGCTACAACACGCTGCGCAACAGCCGCGGCTGGATCGTGCTGCGGCACGGCAACCGCAACCGGGTCGAGGGCAACATCGGGCTCGGCTCGGGCATCCGGTTCTACGACAACGACCATGTGATCGTCAACAACGTGGTCCAAAACAGCTACGTGATCGCCGGTTCGGGCACGATCATCGACGACACGACCGGGTCGACCGCGCATGCCCGGCCCGACCGGGCGCTCGTCGCGTTCAACACGATCACCGGATCCGGCGTGCTGCTGGACATCGGCGCGGGAAACACCTATGGACCCAACGACTGCACGTTCGCCAACAACATCCTGCGCGGCTCCGGCACGGCGGCCCTGGTCGACGTGAGCAAGGGCACCAACCTGCACTGGTCGGGCAACATCATCTGGCAGGGCGCGGGCGGCGACATGCCGTCGTCCGGCTACCGCTCGGTCAACCCGGGCCTGGTGTCCGACGCGGGCGGGCTGCAGCGGCTGGGCGGCGCGTCCAGCCCGGCCGTCGACACCGCGACCGGCTCCTACCCGTCCGTCACGCTCGACCTCGACCTGCAGACCCGAAGCGGCGCCAAGGACGTGGGCGCCGACGAGTTCACGGCAGGCGGCGCGCAACGCCGCCCGCTGACCACGGCCGACGTCGGACCGAGCGCTCCCTAGCGCGATAAGGTCGGGTGCGTGGGGCACGGACACGACCACGATCACCGGATCGGCGGCGAGACCGATCAGCGCTGGCTGCGCATCGCGCTGGCGCTGATCGTCGGCTTCATGGCGGTCGAGGTCGCCGTCGGCGTGGCCGCGAGCTCGCTGGCGCTGCTGTCCGACGCCGCGCACATGCTCACCGACGCGGTCTCGATCGTGCTCGCGCTGCTGGCCATCAACCTGGCCCGGCGCCCCGCCCGCGGGACATATACCTATGGGTTCAAACGGGCCGAGATCCTGTCGGCCCAGGCCAACGGGCTCACGCTGCTGCTGCTCGCCGGGTGGCTGACCTATGAGGCGATCGAGCGGCTGATCCGGCCGGCCGAGGTGATCGGCTGGCCGGTGGTCGTGACCGCGCTGGCGGGCATCTGCGTCAACGTGCTCGCGGTCTGGGCGATCAGCCGGGCCAACCGGACCAGCCTCAACGTCGAGAGCGCATACCAGCACATCCTCAACGACCTCTATGGCTTCATCGCCACGGCTGTCGCGGGTGTCATCATCGTGCTGACCGGGTTCGACCGGGCCGACGCGATCGCCTCGCTCGTGGTCGTGGCGCTGATGCTCAAGGCCGGCGTGGCGCTGCTGCGCGACTCCGCACGCATCTTCCTGGAGGCCGCGCCCGCGGGCATCCAGCCTGACAAGGTCGCCGACCGGCTGCTGGCCCAACCGTCCATTGTGGAGGTCCACGACCTGCACGTCTGGGTCATCACGTCCAACCAGCCGGCGCTGTCGGCGCACGTGCTGGTCGAGCCGAGCGCCGACTGCCACGCGGCGCGCGTGGAGCTGGAGCGGCTGCTGGCCGACGAGTTCCGGGTCACGCACACGACGCTCCAGGTCGATCACGCCAACGAGGAGCTGCTGCAGATCCAGCGGCCCACATGAGCCGCTGATGAGGATTGTCTCGCTCGTGCCGTCGCTGACCGAGGCGGTGGCGGTGACGCGGCCCGAGCTGCTGGTCGGGGCGACCGACTACTGCACCCACCCGGCGGGGCTCGACGTCGCGCGGGTGGGCGGGAGCAAATATCCGGACGTGGCAAGGGTTTTGGCGCTGCGGCCCGACGTTGTGCTCATGAACGTCGAGGAGAATCGGGAGCGGGACCTTTTTTCGATACGTGAAGCGGGCATCCGCGTGTACGTGACCTATCCGCGCACGGTGGATGCGGCGTTGCAGGAGCTCGGCGAGCTGATGACCTTCCTCGGCGCGGGCACGCCCGATTGGCTCCATGATGCCCGAAATGCCTGGAATGACTCTACATATGTAGAGAAGTGGCGGGCGGTGATCCCCGTGTGGCGGCGGCCGTGGGTCGTGCTCGGCTCGGACACCTTCGCCGGAGACGTGTTGC
>JBIOYB010000329.1:0-17716 GCA_044869915.1 Allorhizocola sp. | reverse complement strand
CGACTTCAACGGCGACGGCCGGGACGACATCGCCGCCTTCACCCGCGGCAACACCGCCGACGCGTTGGTGGCGCTGTCCATCGGCACGGCGTTTGTCGCCGTGGGGACGTGGCATTCCGTCCTGGCCCCGGGCTCGCAGATCCCGGCCGTGGGCGACCACAACAACGACGGCCGCGACGACATCGCCGTCTTCACCCGGGGTAGCACCAATGACGTCAACGTGGCGCTCTCGACCGGTTCGTTGTTCGCCGACCCGCTGAAGTGGCACGACTATTTCACCGTCAGCCCGCAGGTCCCGGCCGGCGTGGTCTGGTGAGCGGCGCGGGCGCTCGAGGAAGGATGCGGATGAGAATTCGTGCTCTCGTGGCGGCCGTGGTGGGTTTGGGTGCGGTGGTGGCGGTCAGGCCGCCACCGCGGCCCCGCCCGATGCGGCCGGCATCTATCTCGTCCTGCTCAAGGACGGAGTCGATAAAAACGCCAATGCCTATATGGTACAAGAAAAAAGCCAACGCCTGGCGGCCGAGCACCGGGGGACCGTGTCAAAGGTGTTCCCTTCCGTCAACGGGTTTTCCGTCCGGATGTCCGAAGTGGACGCGAAGGCGCTCAGCCGGCACCCCGCCGTGTCGCTGGTGGAACAGGACGCGGTCACGCGCGCGACCGGCGTCGACGAGGGGAGTATCACGCCGGCCGATGTCGAGAACTGGCCCCAGACATGGGGACTGGATCGCGTCGACCAACCGGCGTTGCCACTGAACTACACCTATACATACCCGGCGACCGGTGCGGGCGTGCACGTGTATCTGGTGGGCACGGGGATCCGCACCTCGCACCAGGAGTTCGGTGGGCGGGCCACCGCGGATGTCGACTTCACCGGCGGCGGCTCCGCGCAGGACTGCCACGGCGCCGGGACGCATGCCGCCGGCACCGTGGGCGGTGCGCGCTACGGCGTGGCCAAGCGCGTCGCGCTGCATGCCGTGCGCGTGCTGCCCTGCAACGGAGTCGGGACGTGGGAAAATGTCGTGGCGGGCCTGGACTGGGTGACGCGCAATGCCGCCCGCCCGGCGGTCATGAGCATCGAGCTTGTCGGTGGCGCCAACGCCATGGCCGACCAGCTCGTGCAGCGGGCGACCCTGGTCGGCATCACGGTCGTGACGATGGCCGGCACCAACAACACTGCGCCGCAGGACGCGTGTAACCTGTCGCCGGCGCGTGAGCCGCTGGCGATCACCGTCGCCGTCTCGAGAGAGAATGACGCGCGGCCGAGCTATGCCAACTACGGCAGGTGCGTCGACATCTTTGCCCCCGGCGAGTCGATAATCTCGGCCTCGTTCGCCGACGACAACGGCACCAGTAACAGATCGGGATTGCCCGAGGCGCACGTCGCCGGTGCGGCGGCCCTGTTGCTGGAACGCAATCCGTCGGCCACCCCCGCGACCATCACCGCCGCGCTGATCTCCAGCGCGACGCCTGATGTGATCGTCGATCCAGGGGCCGGTAGCCCCAACCGGTTGCTGTTCACCGGCAATGACGGCTTCGCCGGCGTCAACGGTGACTTCAACGGCGACGGCAGGGATGACATCATGACGTTCACGCGCGGCGGCAACGGGGATGTGATCGTGGCCCTGTCCACCGGCTCGTCGTTTGGCACCGCCGGATTGTGGCACGGCGATATGGTCCGTGCCGACCAGGTGCCATCGGTCGGCGATTTCAACAACGACGGCCGGACCGACATCGCGAACTTCTGGCGCAGCTCCGCCCCGATCGAGCCATACATCGGGGACGTGTTCGTGGCGCTGTCGAACGGGTCGTCGTCGTTCGTCGACGCGGGCAAGTGGCACGAGTATTTCTCGGTCGGCACCGAGATTCCGGTGGGCGTCATCTGGTAGGGGGTGGGGGCGAGGGTGGTCCCGGCGGCGGTCCGGGCCACCCTCACTCGTCTACCAGGGTGGCGAGCCGTCCGGCCAGGGCGGCCCGCCG
This sequence comes from Allorhizocola sp., assembly GCA_044869915.1. GTDB lineage: Bacteria > Actinomycetota > Actinomycetes > Mycobacteriales > Micromonosporaceae > Allorhizocola. The sequence goes on along the minus strand of JBIOYB010000329.1, from coordinate 15,739 downwards.
GGGCACGCCGAGCTTGGCGAAGATCCGTCCAAGATGGATGTTCACGGTCTTCGGGCTGATGTGGAGCGCCTCACCGATCTCGTGATTGGTCAGTCCCCGCGCGGCGAGCTCGGCGACCTGCCGTTCCCGTGTGGTCAGGGAATCAGCCGGCGTCCGGCCGGGGGCCGCCCGGCTCCGGCGCGGCTGCCGGGCGTTCATCCGCCGCTGCTCGCGCATGGCGTACTCCACCTGCCGGGGTGCCTCACATGCCTGGAACAGCGCGATCGCCTCGGCGAAATGCCGGCGGGCCGAGTCCAAGTCGGCATCGGCGGCAAGCGCACTGCCGGCGAGCACATGGGCCCGGCCGGCCGCCATGCGGTCACCCGCCGTCCGGAGCAGATTCACCGCGGACACGGCCGCTATCGCCGCACCCTCGCAATCCTCGGGCAGCAGCGCGTGGGCCCGAGCGAGGTAGGCCAGCCCGGTGCGCCGGGGCAGCCCACCGGCGTGGGAGAAGGCACGGTCGGCCCAGCCGGCCGCCTCCTTGGTGCGGCCCAGCGCCGCTTGCGCCGCCGCCACGATCTCGTACCAGCTGCTGCGCTCGACCGGGTCGGCCACCCACAGGTCCGGGTTGTCGCTTACCGCGGTGATGAGATCGACGCAGGTGGCCGGGTCGCCCGCGAGCAGATAGGCGCCTGCGAGAGCACCGTCGGCGAGCCGGGAGAACGAGTATTGCACCTTCTCGGCACAGGCCAGCGCCTCCCTGCTGAGCCGCAGTGCCTCGCGCGCGTCACCGGACGCGAAGGCCAGCCAGGACTGGTTGCGCAGGGCGAAGCTGCGCAATGCTTCGCTGCCGGTGAGGAATGCCGCGTCCAGTTCGTCATCGAGGTGCCGGGCGGCCCGCCGCAGGTCGCCCCGGAGGGTGTAGACGACCCCCAACGTGGCGTGGATGAGGCTCATGAGGTGGCTCTGGCCGGCGGTGCGGGCGATGGGCAGCGCCCGGTGCAGGTGGCGGACGGCATCGTCCAGCCGCTCCTGGCACAGCTCGGCCCAGCCGAGATAGACCAGCACCGCGGTGTTCTCGGCCAGGTCGCCGTCGGGCAGGGCATCGGCGATCGCCGCGGACTCGTCGAGCAGGGCTCCGGTTTTCTCGTCGGCTTGGCCGTCCAGGTGACTGACCACGACACAGAGGGCGAGCGCGGTGGCCAGTGCCGCACGGTCGTCCAGATGCCGGGCTGTGGCCAGCGCCTCCCTGGGCCAATCGCGGTTGAACCAGGGTTCTATCCGCATCGCCACGCCGGTCGCCAAGCCGAGCTTGAGCGCGAGCGCGGCGGGGCTCTGCTTGTCCGGCAACGCGGCCAGCCCGGCCAGGAGTTGGGCATGCGCCTCGGAATGCCGGCCCAGCAGGCGTTCGATCGTCGCGCACAGGGCGGTGATCTGGGCCTGCTGTTCGGCCATCTCCGTGGGCAATAGCCGGCGCAACGCGTGCAGCGTGTCGCGGCTGTCTTTGAGCCGGCCGGTGAGCGCGAGCGCCCGCGCCCGCATGGTCAGCAGGCCGAGCTTGGCCAGGAGCGAGTCAGGCCCGTCGGGAAGCAGCCGCAGCGCGGTCTGCAGCCAATGTGCCGCGACGGCAGGGGATCGGTGCAGGGCGGCCGCGGCCGCCTCCCGCAGTACCTCGATCGCTCGCTCGTCGCCACGTTGAGCGGACCGTTGCACGTGGTGGGCCAGTTCGACGGCGGGCGCCCCGGTCTCGCCCAGCGCGGCCGCGGCCCGCGCGTGGGCGGCGGCCCGCCAACCGGCACCGGCCGCGTCGTAGACCACTCGGTGAACCAGCGGGTGGCGGAACTCGAACCCACCGCCCGCCGGTGCCGCACGGACCACGTCGCGTGCGGCCAGTTCGTCGAGCAGCATGAGCACGTCGCCGAGGTCCAGCCCCGCGATGCGCGCGATCAACCCGGGCTCGGCGCCGTCTCCGGCCACCGCGCAGGCACGGGCCGCCAACAGTTGCCGCGGACCGAGCCCGGCCAGCTCCGTGAGCATCGCCGCCCGAACCGCTTCCGGGACATCACCTTCTGCGGCCGGCATGCCCGCCATGGGGGCCGGCCTCACGCCCGGGGACGGCGAGGCGACAAGCGCCTGCAGATAGAACGGGTTCCCGCCGGCGGCGTCGTAGAGCCACCTCCGGTGGTCCGGGTTGTCGCCCACGGGCAGCAGCTCGTCCGCCTCCGCGGTGGTCAGCGGCCCCACCTCGATCCGCTTCACCGCACCGGTCTGCACGGCCCGCAACAGCGTGTCGCGCAGCCGATCCGGCGTCTGCCGTGGACGGTGGGCCACCGCCGTCAGCACCCGGCCTTGAGGCGGGCGGCGCAGCAGGTACTCCACGAGTTCCGCCGAGCCGTCGTCGGCCCAATGCAGATCGTCGAGGATGAGCACCAGCCCGGTCGGGCGCGCCAGGACCTCCAGCGCCGCGCGCATCGCGCGATGCACCCTATACCGCTCGACCACCAACGGCTCCGGCAGCCCCGCGAAGACCGACCTCACCAGGCGCAGCTCGGAGCCGTCCAAACCGGACACGTCGGCGACGCCGAGCCGATCCTCCAACGCCTCGCCGATCATGCCGAACGGCACCCGCCGGCCGAATTCTGTCGCGCGCCCGCGCAGCACCATCCATCCACGACGGTGGGCATGCTCCGCCAGTTCGGCCAGCAGCCGGGTCTTGCCGATCCCCGGGTCGCCGACGATCTCCGCGGCGGTGGGCGCCCCTGCCCCCGCCGCATCGATCAGGCCGTGCAGCACCGCGAGCTCCGCGCGCCGGCCAACCAACGGCATCGGCGCCGGGACCGGCATCCGGTCCCGGCTCATCAGCTGTGCCGCCACACCCACGTCAGCCCCGCCTCCCCTTCATCGACTGCCCATATCCTGCGCCGGCGGTCTGTGCGCCGATCTTGGACGATTCTTGGATCGCAGGTCGGTGGCGCCGATCCGGGCCGCGTGGCCGATGTCTTGCCGCCGAACGAATGATGCCCCGACCGGCGAACCGGCCGATTCCCCATATAATGGCGATGACCTATGGCTGATCGGAGGTCGAGACGGGGGTGCCGTGCTAGGGGAGGTCCAGCTTCGCGTGCTGGGCCCGGTGCAGTTGTGGGTGCGTGGGGAGCAACTCGATCTGGGTCCGGCCCGGCAGCGCGCCGTGCTGGCGGCGCTCGTGGCCGACGAGGGCCGTCCCGTCGCCATCGACACGTTGATCGACAGGGTGTGGGACGAGAAGCCGCCGGCGGGCGCGCGCAGCGGGGTTTACAGTTACGTGACCCGGCTGCGCCGGATATTCGGCCGGGCACTGCCAGACACCGGTGCGGGGGCCGGCTCGCTGGCGCTGGTGCGCCAGCCGGCGGGCTATGTGCTGGACGCCCCGCCGGAGCAGGTTGACTTTTACGAGTTTCGATCACTTGTGGATGCGGTACGGCATGGGTCCGGTGACGATCGGCAAAACCTCAGCCTGCTCGACCGCGCGGTCGAGCTCTGGCGTGGCCCGGCCTTCGCGGATCTGACCGGTGCATGGGTGACCGTGACCCGAGACATGCTTGTCCAGCAACGGCTCGATGTCGTGATGTGGTGGGCGCGGGCACAGCTGCGGCACGGTCATGCCGCGGCGGTGGTCGGCCCGCTGCGCGAGCTGCTTGCCCAACATCCACTGGTGGAGCCGCTGGCCGCACGGCTGATCGAGGCCCTGCATCGCGACGGACGGACAGCGGAGGCGCTTGCCTGCTACGCCGCCATCCGAAACCGGCTGATCGAAGACCTGGGCGCCGAGCCCGGATCGGAGCTGCGCCGGCTGCATCAGGCGATGCTGGAGCAAGACGGCCCCCGGCCCGAGCCGCGAGCCCCAGGAGATCGCCGGTCGCAGTGGCCGCGCCCGGCGCAGTTGCCGCCCGACGTGGCGGGGTTCACCGGCCGCCGCGCCGAGTTGGACGAGCTCGACAGGCTGCTGCTCCGCGCGGGCGATCCGGAGACCACGGTGATCTCAGCGATCGGGGGCACCGCCGGGGTGGGCAAGACCGCCTTGGCTGTCCACTGGGCGCACCGGGTGGCCGACAGGTTTCCCGACGGCCAGTTATACATAGACCTGCGTGGTTTCGGCCCCGACGACGCGGTCCGCAGCCCCGGCGACGCGGTCCGCACATTCCTTGGCGCCCTGGCGGTGCCCCCGGAGCGCATCCCCTCCGACCTCGACGCCCAGGTAGGTCTATACCGGAGCCTGCTGCACGGACGGCGGATGCTGGTCGTGCTGGACAACGCCCGAGACACCGATCACGTGCGGCCGCTGCTGCCAGGCTCATCCGGTTGCCTGGTCGTGGTCACCAGCCGCAGCCGGCTCACCGGGCTGGTGACCGCGCAGGGGGCCTACCCGCTGGCGCTGGACCTGCTGGAGCATGACGCGGCCCGGCAAATGCTCGCCCGGCGGCTGGGGCCGGGTCGGGTGGCGGCCGAGCCGGCGGCCGTCGAGGATCTGATCGTCCACTGTGACCGGTTGCCCCTCGCCCTGGCGATCGCGGCGGCACGGGCGGCGACACGTCCGCGGATTCCACTCGCCGCCCTCGTCGAGGAGCTGCGCGGCAGTCGCGGTCGGCTGGACGCCTTCGTGGGCGATGATTCGGCCACCGACATCCGGGCGGTGATGTCGTGGTCGCTGCAGGCCCTCGACCCGGCCGCGGCGCGGCTGTTTCGCCTGCTGGCGTTGCACCCGGGGCCTGACATCCCCGTGGCGGCCGCGGCCGGTCTCGGCGGGCTCGCGTTGCCGCGGGCACACCGCCTCCTGAACGATCTGGCCGGAGCGCACCTGGTCACCGAGCACGCCTCCGGCCGTTACGGCTTCCACGACCTGCTCCGGGCGTATGCGCGAGAGCAGGTTCAGGCAACCGAGTCCGCTGCCGAACGGCGGCTGGCCGTGCAGCGCGTCCTCGACCACTACCTGCACTCGGCCCATTCCGCCGCCGTGCTGCTGGACCCGCACCGCGATCCGATCACCATCGAGCCGTGGGCGGCGGGGGTTACTCCGGTCGAGCCGTCCGACCAGCGGGACGCGCTGGCCTGGTTCGGCAGCGAACACGCCAATCTGATGGCGGCCATCGATCAGGCCGTCAAGGATGGCTTCGATACGCACGCGTGGCAGCTCGCCTGGACGGTGAACACCTTTCTCGACCGGCAGGGGCACTGGCATGACTGGCTGCATACCCACCGCGTCGCGCTCTCGGCGACGCAGCGGCTGGCCGATCGGAGACAGGAGGCATACGCCCATCGGGGTCTCGGGCACGCATACGTCGCGCTGAATCGACACGACGAGGCCGACGTTCACTTCCAGCACGCGCTCGAGCTGTACGCGCGGCTCGGTGACCAGTCCGGCCAGGCACACATTCACGCCAACCGGGCCCGTCTGCTCACACTGCGCGGCCGGCACCTGGAGGCCATCGACGAGATGGCATCCGCCATGGATTTGTTCCAGTCCATTGGCGACCAGGCGGGATATGCCCAAGCCCTGGGCAACATGGGATGGCTGCACACCATGGCCGGCGACTACGACACCGCGCTCGCCTGCGGCTGGAACGCCCTCAAACATTTCGATCGATTGGACAATCGGTTCGGGCAGGCGGCCACATTGGACAATCTGGGCTGCGCCCTTCATCATCTGGGGCGATATGAGCAGGCCGTCGACTGCTATCAGCGTGCGCTGGAGCGCCTGCGTGGCACGGGCGCCCGGTTCGAGCAGGCCCAGGTCAACATACATCTCGGCGACGCCTTCGACGGCTCGGGAAGGCCCGGCCCGGCGCATGCGGCCTGGCGGCAGGCGCTGGAAATCCTGGAGGAGCTTGACTCCGCCGACGCGGACCGGCTCCGCGCACGGTTGGCGGCCACGAACGCCCGCTGAACCATGCCCTGAGCCACTTTCGCGCCATCGCAGCAGCTCGATATTGGCATCGGTGAAACTTTCACTGGGCAGGGTTTACCGTCTGTCGGTACGATCCAGTGGTCTGATCGTGCTCGATGTTTCAGGGGTGGCGGGTGGCTCGGGAAACGCGTATAAGTCCGCCGATTCTCGATGCGGGAGCCAGGGCCGGCCGGGCTCTGCGTGGCGAGATCGGCGAGCCGGTGACCAACGGGCCGCCCAGGGGCGGCGTGATGCGCGAGGTGATCCCCGCGACCGAACGAGCCGCTGACGGTCTGAGAGGCCCCGGCGGTCAGCAGAGTTCCGCCAGCAATCCGGTGGGTTGGGTGACCCGCCGGGCGTTGACGGAGTTGCTTCAGAAGCAGGGCGAGGATCTGAGCCGGCTCGCCAATCGCTTCACGGCCATCGCGGAAGCCCTGGAATCCACCGCTGCCGCATACGTGCGCAACGAAAACGCCAATGCCGCACTCTTCCGGAGAGCGGAGGGGCCATGGTGACCTACCTTGATCTGCGTGACTCCCAGCCCGATCGGCTGCGTGACGCCGCTGACGAGTGGAAGCGGATGTCCGACAAGCTCAAGACCCTGGAAGCCAGGGTCGTCGACGAGGTGACCAAGCCGCTGCGCAACAGCGGCTGGACCGGCGATCCCGCCGAAATCGCGTTCCGCACCTTCGACAAGCTCGACGACGAGTTGGAGCTGACGGCCCGTCAGGTCCGCAACGTCTCGATAGTGATCCGCTTTGCGCACGAAAAGTTCGTGGAAGCGCAACGCAAGCTGCACGAGGTGATCGGCGCGGTCCGCGCGGACGGCTTCCAAATCGACGAACAGCAAGGGACAGTGCGGGATCCTGAGAATTACGTGGCCATTACCAGCCAGCCAGGCGGGGCTCAGAGATATCAGCAGCTGTTGGACAAGACGCGCGCCTATACCGCCCGGATAGCCGCGCTCGTGAGAGACGTCAACCAGCTGGACTTGGAGGTTGCCCAGGTGCTGTCCGGGTTCCAGCCCTACGCGCCAGGGCGGATGGATACCCGCGAGTGGCACGACGCCATCTTCGACGCCCGCTCGGCACTGAATCTGGTGGGTGCGCCCGAAGCCCCGAAGCCCGGATGGGCGCCCCAGGAGAACAGGGCCTGGTGGGACGGGCTGTCGGAGGACCAACGCTCGCTGTACCTGTCCGCCCATCCCGACCGGGTGGGTTCGCTCGATGGCCTGTCGGCTCAGGTGCGTCACGACGCCAACATGACGGTCCTGCGCGACCGGATCGCCCAGGCCTCATCCTCCGAGGGCGGGACAGCGCGACTGACCCCCTTGCTGGACCGGATCGAGGCATCCGAGACCGGCCCGCGGGCCGACCGGCTTTACCTGCTGGGCATCAACAACAGCGGTGACGGGCTGGGGATCGTGTCGGTGGGCAACCCCGACACCGCCAAGCATCTGGGTGTGGCCGTGGTGCCGGGAATCACGGTCAAACTCGAGGACATGGACGGCCAGATCACCCGCGCGATGACCCTGCGCCAGACCGCGGACGCCATGACCCCCGGTGACGGCGACGTCGCGGTGATCGCCTGGCTGGGATACGACACGCCAGGTGTCCTGGACGCCCCGGGCCACGGCGCTTCCAGCGCGGCGGCGCCCGTGCTGGACCGCTTTGTCGACGGCACACTGGTGGCGCAGCAGGCGGAGGGCAACGACCAAAGTCACCGGACCATCATCGGACACTCATACGGCTCCGCGGCTCTTGGCGTCGCGGCCAGCCAGGGCAACGGCTTGGCCGTCCACGACATCATCGTGGCCGGCTCTCCCGGCATGCACGTCGCCACCGCCGCCGAACTCAACATCGACCCGAGGCATGTGTGGGCGGGCAGGGGCGACTACGATTTCGTACCGAACATAGGGCCGCCTTCTCATGGCGCACCGGGTGTATGGCCACCCTCCTCGGGCACCGCGCCGCACTCGCCGGAGTTCGGTGCCAACCGCTTCACTGTCGACACCACGGGCCACACCGCCTACTGGACACCCGGCAGCGAGTCCCTGCGCAACCAGGCCCATATCCTGGTCGGCCAATATAATGAAGTCGGCCTCGTACACGGGAGACCACCACGATGAGAACCTACCGCACGATGACCCGGGAGCAGGCCAGTGAGCTGGTCCGGGATTATGCCGCGGTGATCGCCACGGTCGTGGGGGCCGATGCCGGGGAGACCGAAGTCGGGGTCAACTGTTTGGCGTGCGAGAACAGCCTCGGCGAGTTCGCCGACGACGGCCGGTTCTACGTGCACGGCATCTGGCAGATGTCCCTGCCACCGGGGGAGCAAGCCGCCACGCTGGTGCGGCTGCATGACGACTGGGCCGCCCAGGGTTACCAGATCAAGAAGTTCGAGATGTTCAGCGACGTCCAAGGTGTGGTCATCGCGGAAAATCCGATCGATGAAGTTGAGCTGATGGTGGAGAGCACCGTGCCGCCCACCGCGGTCGCCGTAGTGATCTTGTCGGCCTGTTACCGGCCCAGTTGACGGCTGACCGGGCTTCTACCGCGCGGCCTCGCACACGCTGACCCTGCGCGGGTGTCGAGCACGGCCGCGTGCTGCGGGATGCTCGTCGACGACATCGTGATCTGGCGCGGTGCCGCGGCGCTCAACGGCACCGCTGTGGCGGGCCCGGCACCGCACCAACACCACTAGTACGCGTAGCCCACCGGCCCCATCGGCAACTGCGCTTCGCAGTTGGACGCAGTGGTCAGCATGGTGTGCCAGCCGACCTGGCATTCGAACAGAAGCACTGTCCCCGAGGCGCTTTGGCGCAGCAGCTTCCAGGTCTGCTCCTGGTTGAACCCGGTGGGCAGTTGGCGGGTGGTCGCCACATGTCCCATGGTGGAGCGGTAACCGCGGCGCAGCACCGTGTAGGGCAGGCTTTCGAAGCCGCAGGAAAGCTTGGCGGGGCTCAGGTCGGCGTGGTCGGCCAGGGCCCAGGTGGCCCAGGCGGGTTGGCCGTGCCGTCGACGGAGATATCGACGCATTTCCATATCGTGCCACGTACCAAATGGCATTCTTTAAATGGATGCAGATGATGCCGCGCGGCGATTACCAGGGGACCGGGCCCTCCGCATTGAAGAACCCACCGGTTGGCCCATCCGCGTCCAGCGTTGCGAACCGCACCACCACCGCGGCCGCGTCGGCTGCGGTCCGGGTCGCGCCGGGAGACATCTGCGTCAACGTGTAGCCGGGATCGACCGCGTTGACCTTTATGGCTGTTGACCGCAGCTCTGTCGCCAATTGGACAGTCAACGCGTTGACCGCGGACTTCGATGACGGGTAGGCGGCGGCATTCCACTCGGCTGGCCAGTCGGAGCTGGTCAGAGTCAGCGACGCGGACCCGGACGAGAGATTGACGATGCGGCCGCTTCCCGCCGCCCGCAGCAACGGAAGCATCACGGTCGTCACGGTGAAGACGCCGATCACATTGGTCTCGAACGTGCGCCGAAACGAGTCGATCGGCAATTGGCTGGGCAGGGCATCGTCAACCGCGATGGCCGCGTTGTTGATCAGCGCGTCCAGCCGTCCATAACGACGATCGATCCATTCAGCGGCCCCCCGGACCGTTGCCTCATCGGTAACGTCCAGCTCGACACACTCGGCGACCACGCCATCCCCGGCCAGCCGTTCTACCGCAGCCGTGCCCAGCCCGCGATCACGCGAAGCGACGATCGGCACATATCCCAACCGCCCGAGCTGTCGGGCAACCTCGAAACCGATACCGCGATTTGCCCCGGTCACCAGAGCGACCAGGCTGTTGCTACTACGCACCCGGCGATCCTAGCCGGGGATGTCCGTGGTCCTAAGCGGTCCAACGACGTTCAGTTGTCGGGCCATACCGTGACGAGACCGTCCTCGGTGTTATAGAACAGGTAGGGGCGTAGCTCGGGCGACTGAGCCAGTCCCCGGTGAAGCGCGGACGGGTTCCCGGCCGGTGCCGCGAGGAATGGCTGGGTAGTGATCAGGCGGCGCAGGTCGGCGAAGGCCCAGCCGGCACCGAGCAGTTTTCGGAGCTGGACCAGAATCGCCACGGCGGTCTGTGGCACCTGGTCGATGTAAATGTCGGCAGTGGTGGGCAGATTCCAGCCTGCCCGCAGTGGACTCCGTCTGCAGCCGGCGAGGTGCTCGGTGGTGGCGCCTTCGCGACGGGCCTCGGCCAGGCTGCTCCACCAATGCGTATCGATCGTCAGCTCACCGGTATCCAGGAGCGCGTGCGCGAACCACAACGCATCGACGGCCGGAGCGGTGCCGCGGGCCGCGACAGTGACCACCTCATCCGGCAGGCGGACGCCGTGCTCCTCGACATAGTGAGCCAGGCCCTCCGGCCACACAAAATGTGCTCCGTCGGTCAGCTCGGTATTGCCGTTGGCGACGCCACACAGCTGGCAGGTGGACACACCCGCCGCGGCAACGTAAACCGTCCCAGATCGCAGATACGCCGCGACCGGCCGTTGCACGGCGATGTCGGAGTCGGCGAGCACGAAGTCGCAGACATCGGGCAAACCTTCCTGCGCCGCAGGGCCATCCCAATACCCGATTCGCCTGAGGATTCTGGTCATCGTCGAACACCGCCCACCACACCGGATCAAGGACGTCATATGGTAGCAAGTAGCCTCGACACGGTGTCCACACTGGATGGTTCCCGGGACGGAATCACTATCCACGCGACCCCGCCCCGGGGCTGCAAAAGAGAACTCAGCTGGTGATCTTGCCGGTCCCGGCGCCGGCGATTACGGCGTTCTTCACGGCCGATGGGGTGTCGACCGTGTAGGTGTACGGGATGGCGGCGACGCTGCCGCCGGTTTGACCCGTGCCACTACTGACGAAGAAGTTGTTGCGTGCGACCACGCCGCCGGGGCCCGAGTCGGCCTGACCTTGGTGGAACGGGTCGGCGACGTTCTCGAAGTAGTTGCCTTCGACGAGCACGCCCGCGTTCTCGGTGGAGGCGATCGCGTACAGGCCGATGCTGTTGAAGTAGTTGTTGTACAGGTGCACCGGGTTGCCGAAGCGCACCCGTGGGTTGCGCTGATCGCAGCCGTCGAACCGGTTGTGGTGATACGTGATGCGCAGGTGGCCGGTGTCTTCGGAGGCGTTGCTGTCGCTGTGCCCGACCAGGGAGCATTTGATGTGGTCGTGCAGATAGTTCCAGGACACGGTGATGTAGTCGGCGGCGTGGGTGATGTCGAGGAGACCGTCGTAGTAGTCCGTGCCGTGCGTGGTGTCGCTGAACAGTTCGTTGTGGTCTATCCACAGCCGGGTGGCGTTGTCGATGTGGATGGCGTCGCCATTGCCGTTGCCGGCGCGCACGAACGAGATCCGCAGGTTGCGGATGATGACGTTGCTAACGCCACGGATGCTCAGGCCGCAGCCGGTAAGTCCCGACCCGGCGCCGACCCCGAGAATCGTCTTGTTCGAGGCGACCTTGACGTCAGCGGAGCAGGTGAAGTTGCCGTCGACGCGGATGGTCTGTGCCGCGGCGGAGGCGGCCGCGGTGGTGAGAGCGGCCAGGCTGGTCACCGTGACGGTCGTGCCGCCGGCGCCCCCGGTTGTGCCGCCGCCCTGCGTGGCCCAGCCGACGAGCCCGGTGGCGGGCGGGGTCGGACTGGTCGTGGCCGGCGGGCTGGTTTTGGTAGGCGAGCTGGTTGGGGTGGGCGGGGCGGTGTTTGCCGGCGAGCTGCTGGGAGCGGGCTGGGTGCCGGTTTGCGGCGGCGGGGCTGACTCGGTGACGCTCACATCGTCGAACGTGGCCGTGGCATGGAAGGTCTGCAGCGAGATGCGACCCGCTCCGATGGTGTCGTTCGTGGCCGAGGCGATCCGGCTGCCGTTGACATGGCCTTGGATGCTGTTGCCGAACACATCGATGCGCAGCGTGTACCACGTGTCCGCGCTCACGGTGAGCGGTAGGCCACCCAGGATCGTGACCCTACCGCTGTTGACCGCCTGCAACTCGATCCGGTTGCTGTTGAGCAGCGCCAGGCGATAAAACGTGGTCCCGCTGGAGGAACGCGCGCCGATGCCCACGTAGCGGTCGGCGCCGTCGAAGGACAGCGGCTTCACGCGAGCCTGCAGCGTATAGTTGGTCCAACCGGTTGACCCGGTGAATGCTCTGGCCAGTTCACTGTCGAGTTTGGACTGGCGATACGCCGGGGTTCCACGGGTGCCATCATTGACGACCACCCATTCGCCGCCGGATTTCGACCAGCCCTCGGCGTTGCCGTCGGAGAAGTCATCCGACAGCTGGGTGGCACCCTCCGCGGGCACAACGGCCACGAACGTGATGACGACCGCGACCACAGCGGTCAGCACCGCGATGGCGGCCAGGGTGACGTGGCGACCTCGACCGGTGGTCCAGGTACGTAGTGACATGTTGGATTGACCCTCCTGATTGACTACGGATTTACTCTCTGCGTACGGATCGGAACGCTGCGATTCCTTGGGCCGTTCACGGTCAGTAGGTGTTTGGACCCGGGCGCGGATAACACATTTCGTGGATTCGCCGCGTGGCGCCGTGCGGCGGATGCATGCGACGCCCGCCGATAACAGAAACTCGCGAAATTGTGGCGCGTGACACGGTTACGCCCTGAGGCCCTGCTCCGCGCTTTACAGAACACCCGCCGTGCCACGATTGTGGATCAGTCGGACCGGGGGTCTGGTCCGGGAGGAGCGCGCCATGGTGACGCAGAGCAGGGCCACGACCGATCGGGACACCGTCGCGCTGGTGATCGATGCGCAGCGCGGCGACCGGCAGGCGCTGGACAGACTTCTCACGGCGCACCTTACGCTGATCTACAACGTCATCGGCCGCGCGCTCAATGGGCATCCCGACGTCGACGACATCGTCCAGGAGACGATGCTGCAGATCATGGGCGGCCTGCCAGGCCTGCGCGAGCCCGAGCGCTTCCGCGCCTGGGCGGTGACCATCGCCTTCCGTCAGGTCCAGACGCACCTGCGGCGGCGCCGCACAGGACTGTGGCGCCAGCGGACGGCACCGACCGACCTGGCCGACCTGGCCGACCCCATCGGGGACTTCGCCGAACGAACCATCGCCGCGTTGATGCTCACCGGCCAGCGCCGCGAGCTGGCGGAGGCTGTGCGCTGGCTGGACGAGGACGATCGTCAACTGCTCGCCCTGTGGTGGCAGGAGGCCGCCGGTGAGCTTACCCGCGCCGAGCTCGCCACGGCGCTGGCGATCACGCCCCAACACACCGCCGTCCGCCTGCAACGCATGAAGACCCGGCTCGATGCGGCCCGCGTCCTGGTGCGGGTCCTGCACGCTCGACAAGACTGCCCGGGGCTGCAGGCGACGATCCGCGGCTGGTCCGGCACCCCGGATCCGCTGTGGCGTAAGCGGTTGGCCCGGCACATCCGCGACTGCTCACACTGCGTCCGGAGCCGGCGCGGCCTGATCGCGCCCGAGCGGCTGCTGCTCGGCGTCGCCGCGCTGCCGCTGCCCGTCGCGGTGGCGGCCGCTGCGCAGGCCATCGTCGAGGGCGCCGGGCCGGGGCTCGTCGCCCCGACCGCTGCGACCTTCTGGCATTCCGCCATCGCCCATGTGCAGCAGTGGATACACAACAAGGTGGTGGTGACGACGGCGGTGACCGTGGCGGCCGCCGGTGGGCTCGCCTACACCGTGTACGAGACGCCCCTGACCGACCCCGGCCCGCCCCCCGCGACCGCCGAGCCGGCCGCTCCCACCAGCGCCCCCGCGCCGGCATCGAGCACGCCGCCGCGTGCGCAGACCACCGGTGTGACCGTGGCCGACATCTATGTGGCGCCCAACGGTTCGGACTCCGGCGACGGCAGCGAAGCGCATCCGTACGCCACCTTGCGCACGGCGGTTGCCCGGGTACGGCCGGGACAGACGATCGCCCTGCGCGCAGGCGTGTATCGGCCAACCGATCCGGTGGTCATCGACACCGACGGGACGGCCGACCGCCGCATCACACTGAGCAACTACCGCGACGAGCAGCCGATCATCGATGCGGCCGGTGTCCCGGCGGGCGAGTGGACGATCACTCACCGGGCGAGCTTCTGGACCGTTCAAGGCATCGCGATCCGCAACTCGAAGAGCCATGCCTACGTGTGCCGGTCCTGCCGGTACAACGTCTTCCGGCGACTGTCCATGCACGACAACGCCGAATCGGGCCTGTTGCTGCGCGACCCGGGCACGGTCGGCAACCAGGTGCTCGACAGCGACTTCTTCCGCAACTACCAACCGGGCAAGCGCGGCGACAGCGGCATCGGGCTGGGCATCAAGTTCGGTGTGGGCGAGGGCAACGTGATCCGGGGGTGCCGCGCCTTCCACAACGCCGAGTCCGGCTTCGACCTCGGCGAGTTCGGCAGCGCGGTTCGCATTGAGAACAGCTGGGCGTACGGCAACGGGGTAAACCGCTGGAACGAACCCGGCTGGCGCAGCAGCGCCAACGGGTTCACGCTCGGCGGCGGCGAACCTGCGACGGTGGCCGCCCATGTGGTCGTGAACAGCGCCGCCTGGGACAACATCCAGCACGGGTTCGCTCACGACGGCAACCGAGGCGCCTTGGTACTGAACAACAACACCGCCTTCCGCAACGGCGCGGCCGGGTTCTTCCTTCGGGGTGCGCCGGTCGTCCTGCACGCCAATGCCGCGGTCGGAAACGCCGTAACCTCCGACGTGAGCGCCGCCGCGCGGGCGGACGCCAACGCCTGGAGCGGCAAGGAATCGATGTTCCGGTCGGTGGACCCCGCGACGGCCGAAGGGCCGCGCCGCCCGGACGGAGCGCTGCCCGCTACTGACTTCCTCATCACGGGCACCGCTGTGGGCGCCTCAATGACTGGCTGACCCGAAAATCCTCATCGAGATCGATAAATGGATACTTTTCGGTTCGAATCCGCAACTCTGCCAAAACGCGGCCAGAACGGCGTCGTAGCGCTCGCACAACATTCTCTCGCCAAGGCATAGATGGTCTACGATGTATAGGTCACCTAGGGAGAATCTGCAATGCCACCGGTTTCACCTTCGAGACCAACAACCTCAACTTCGGTCTGCTCAGGCCGACTCCGAGCGGGCTTGGCCCGGCGGTCATGTTCCTGCAGAACGACACCGGTGGTGCGGCGGCCAACTGCGATTCGGCCGAGGTGTGGGGTGACACCCACCAGGTGGCGTTCGGTGGCACGCTCTACGACTTCCAGGCCACGGGCGACTTCGTCGAGGCACAGGTCGGCAGCAACTTCGAGGTGCAGACCCGGAAGGTGTCGGGCGCGCCGAACTGGCCGAACACCTCTGTCAACAGGTCGGTGGCCACGAGGATGGGCAACACCAGGGTGGCGGTGTGTGACGGGACGCGCCTGGTCAGCTCGTGCGGCGACCGTAGGAGGCGACGCGCTTGCCTGCCCGGTCCACTTCGGACGGTCGGGTGGCCGGGCTCGCCGCGTGCGGGCAGTGCCTTCCTCGCGACACGTGCGCGGTTGCCGCGAGCCCTGGCCCAGCGGGCAATCACCCGATCCGGTGGTCGAGGCACCCTGATCCGGCTTGAACAGCGATCCGCGCCCCGTCTGCCGATAGACTGAGATCTCTTGCGGCTTATACGCATTGGGTGATCTGATGTCCCGTTTATGGCTCCGGTGCCGCTACTGGTTTGACAGCGCGCTCGCCCGCGGCACGTGGGCCAACATCATGCTGCTCGTCTTGATCGCGCTGGTGATGGCAACGCTGCTGACATCGCTGATCCTGGTGCTGACACCACTGGATGACGACGGTGAGCCCAGAGGTGCCGTGGCCACCTTCTGGGAGACCTTCGG
>JBIOYB010000328.1:0-27187 GCA_044869915.1 Allorhizocola sp. | reverse complement strand
GCCACGAAGCTGGAGCCGACGATCGGGCGTGAGGGCACTCGCGCGGCTCCGCGTCGCCGGACACGTGGGCGCGCGTCCGGTGGCGTCCCGCACGACGTCGCAGGGCCAGCGGCGTCGTGCGGGTTGCCGTGGCGGGTGGTGTCGGCGGGTCGGTGACGGGGATGTGGGCCTGTCGCTGTCCTATGTGGCTGCTAGTCGGCCCGTGGCGTGCCGGGCTGCGCGAGAGCGATCGCGCGGTGGCGGGTGGGTATCGGTGGGTCGGCGGCGGGCGGTCGTGTGGGGCGAAGGCGCGTGGGGTTGGGCTATTTGCCGGCGGGGCGCCATTTGCGGCGGATGCCGGCGGGCAGGGCCAGCATCAGGGCCAGGGCGAGCAGGCCCGCGACGATGCCGAGGGCGGCCAGCCACATGGCCTGTTGCCTGCGCTCCTCCATCCGCTTGGCCTGGTTGAGCGCGACCGGGTCGGTGTGCGGCGCCGGTAGGGGTTGGGCCTTCTGCGGTGGCATGTCGTCGAGCACGTCGGTGACTGCGCGCACTGGGTTGACGATGCCAACGCCGTAGCCCTTGCTGTCGCGCCCGCCGGACGCCGGGTCGCTGGTCGCGAGGAGCCGCTCGACGACCTGCTTGCCGGTGATGCCCTGATCGCTGTAGCGATCGAAGATGAGCGCCGCGACCGCCGACACGAACGGGGCGGCGTAGCTGGTGCCGCTGACCGGCAGCAGGCCCTCCTTGGGGGCTGTCGTGGGCACGTCGACCCCCGGGGCGGAGATGTCGACGAACGTGCCGACGCCCGACTGTGCCATGCGCTGCCCGTCGATCCCGATCGCGGCCACGCCCACCACGCCGTCCCACGCGGCCGGGTAGGGCGTCGGGTTGTTCTTGTCGAAGTCGTTGCCCACCGCAGCGACCACGACAACGCCCCGTGCGATCGCCGACTCGATCGATGATTTGAATCGGCGCAGGTCAACGCCATCGTGGTACACGAAGGAAATGTTTATGACCTTGGCCCCGTTGTTGACCGCCCAGTCGACCGCGTCAGCGACCTGGTCCGGCCGGACCTGCTTGTCGCTCTGCGGCTGCCCGCCGCCGGTCTCCTCGCTCACCCGCGCGGAAAGGATCATCGCGTCGGGTGCGAGGCCGCTGAAATTGGTCCCTTTGCCCGGCTTGGCGGCGATGATCCCGGCCACGCCGGTGCCGTGGCCGACGCAGTCCTCGTGGACGGTGAGGTTGTTGAGCAGGTCAAGCGGCGGGGCGGCGAGTTTGCCCTGCAGCTGAGGGTGCCGCTCGTCCACGCCCGAGTCGAGCACCGCGACCTTGATGTCCGTCCCACGGGCGTTGCCGGGCAGCATCGACAGATCCCACATTTTGAGCGGCCAGTTGGCCGTGTCGGCTACCTGCCCTCCCTTGACCTCCTGCTTGCAGGCTGCCGTTGCGGCCTGTGGGGTCAGGCCGACCAGCCCGGTGACAGCGATCAGCGTGAGCGCTACAAAGGCCTTCAGAGGGGTACGCATCAAGCCTCCAAATTCTCATCGATTGCTCACGGTGTCCAGGATGCTACTTGACGCCGTTTAGCTAGTAGGTTGTACGCGGAGCGAGCAGGTTGGGAGGTGGACCTTGAGCGGCAAAGCCGGGTGGGAGCCGGCGACGGAAGTGGAGGTCGCGCTGTATGACGCCCTGATCGCCACGGATCAGGAGCGCTACTTCCGCGCGTTGTCGCGCATAGAGCTCCTGCTGCCGGTGTCGGCGGACGCGGTGGCCGGGCGCATGCCCATGGGCTGGGCGACGTGGACGGCAAACGATCACACCCATCTGCTCGCGTTCACCTCCAATGAGTCCATGCGCACGTGCCTGGCCGAGCATGTCGGCGGCGCGCGCCGGATGTCCCTGCGCGATCTCGCCGGCGTGTGGCCCAACAACGACTGGTGGCTCGCCATCAATCCCGGGTTGCCGATTGAAGGTTACTTGCCCGCGTGGTTTGTCGCTCAGCTCGCCCGCGGTGATGCGCGTTTGCCGAGGCAGGCCAGTGCGACGCCGCGCGATCGCCTGGAGCGGGTGCAGGCGCTCGAGCGGGCCAAGGAGGAGCGTGCCCGCGCGGCCCGCGCCGCGACGTTTGTGCACGCCGTGCCGGCGACGCCGCCCGCGCTTCCCCCCGCTCAGCTGCGTGAGCAGCAGCAGCGGGAGCGGGAGGAGGCCGCCCGGCTGGAGATCGCCCGTGCCGAGATCGTGCGCCAGGAGGCGGCCCGCGCCGAGCAGGCCCGCGCCGAGGCGATCCGGGTGGAGCAGGTCCGCATGGATGAGGAGCGGGCACGGGAGAAGAAACCCAGGCACGCCGAGCCTGAGCCGGCGTTCGTCCCGGCCAACTCGGTGGAGGAGCAGCTGTTCGAGGCGGCCGAGGCGGGCAACACCGACGCCTTTCTGTCCACTTTGCTGCTTGCGACCGTACTTATCCCGAAGGCGTCCGGCACGACCAACGGCAAGTGGCGGCCGCAGCCGATCGACGGCGAGCCGCACATCGTGTGCTACACGTCCACCCAGCATCTGGCCGATTCGCTGGAGACCATCCCGATCCGGTTCATCAAGCTGATCAGCGAGTGGCCGGACCCCAACTGGTCGTTCGCGGTCAATCCCGGGACGCCGGTGGGCGCGACACTGCCGGGTGGCCAGCTGTTGGCGCTGGCCAACTGGGCGGCCGAGGTGGGCCTGGGCGGCGGCGACGAGGACGATAGCGAGCAGGCGGCGGCGGCCGCGACGGCGGCGCAGGTCAACGGCACGCCTGTGGCGGGGCGGACGGGCCCCGAGGTGACCGTGCTGCAGAAGGCGATCCCGCCCAGTCAGGCCGGCTACTACCTCGAGCGGGGCTATGACCGCGTGACCGGGTTTGTGCACCGCGCGCACGAGGTGGGGCATCTCAAGTCGCCGGCGCAGCTGCGGGCCGCGCTCGGCCTGGACTGGGCGGGCTCGCCGTTCCCCAAGACCCCCGACGAGCTTTATCTGCTGCGCTGGTCGGCCTATCGCCCGAGCCTCTACCGCATCCCCTACGGCGGGCAGACCGAGGCGGGCATGCGCGCCATGGAGGGCTGGGTGATCGAGCGGGCGCCGTTCCGTGGCAACGGGTTCGCGCCGGGCGAGACCACCGAGATCATCGCCGAGTTCAAGGTGGACAGTGTGCGGTTGCCGCACGGCACGCGCCTGCTGCGCCTGTCGGCCGCCAAGGGCGAGGAGCTGGTGGCGATCCTCGACGTTGACGGCCAGCGATGGCTGCGCACGGACGGTGGTTCGCATGCGTGACGGATATGTGGCCCGCTTCCAGGGCAGGGAATATGAGGCGAGCCCCGACGGGGACAACATCCGCATCTACCTGCCGCACGCCGAGGACGGGTTCGACGAGGTGAAGCCGGGCCGGCATGTGCGTGTCGTCGCGATGGACGAGGTGGACGAGTTCTGTTATGTGCGCACGACGTGCTCGTGGCGCGGTGCGCCGTTTGTCGTGCTGGCCGAGCACGAGGCGTGGCTGCGGGTCGAATACACCGGCGGCCGCGCGCCGGTCGCCCGCGAGCTGGGCCTGGAGGAGTTTGATTTTGGGGTGTACCAGGGGTGGGCGCCCCGCAAAGAAGTCTCCGACCTGCGCGAGATAAGGGTTTGACGCTGTTCAGGCGAAGCCGTGATCTTGCGTGGTTGACCGCGGCCGCGCAGCGGACCGAGGTCAACCGCTGCGGAAAGCACGGTTTAGCCCTTGGCCCACCGGATGATCTCGCCCGCTACGAGGTCGGGGGTTTCGACGTGCGGGAAGTGGCCGATGCCCTCGAGTAATCGCCACTCGTAGTCGGCCAGCACGTAACGCCCCGACCCCTGCGCGGTCGCCGGCAGGGTGATCGTGTCCAGCGAGCCCTGCAACTGCAGCGTCGGGGTCACAATGGGCTGTTTTATGGCTTTGATGAGGCGGTATCCGTGAAGCCGCATCGTCGACCGGAAGGCCCATCGATAGGCCTCCATCGCGCAGAACGCGGCCTGCGGGATGCAGATCGCCTCCCGGCAGCGGGCGACATAGTCGCGATATTCGGCGGTCTGCCGGAACGCGGGCCCGGTCCACCGGTGCATGAACTCGCCCACCAGCGCGGCGTCGTCACGCGTCACGACATGCTCATATCGCGGCAGCTGGAAGCGCAGCAGCGCCGCACCGGCCCGCCGCTGCGCCGGCGCCGTGATCAGCGACGACCGCAGCCGCAGCGGGTGGGCCGCACCGACCACGACCAGCCGCTGGACCAGCTTGGGGTGCAGAGCGGCGGCCGCCCAGGCGATGAGCCCGCCCGCGCCCGCGCCGACGACGGTCGCCCGCCGCTCGCCCAGCGCCCGGATCAGGCCCATGACGTCGGCGGCGAGCGTGAACCCGTCGTATCCGCGCGGCGGTTTGTCGGTCGCGCCGTAGCCGCGCAGGTCGACCGCGACGGCCCGGAACCCGGCGTCGGCAAGCAGTGGTAGCTGGTGGTGCCAGGCCCACCAGAATTCGGGAAAGCCGTGCAGCAGCAGCACAAGCGGCCCGCTGCCGAGCTCGGCCACGTGGAATCGGCTGCCGTTGGCGCTGACGAACCGGTGGGTCCAGGGACCGTCCACCATCACGCACGCTTCATCGGACACGGATGTGGTCACAACAAGCACGTTAGCTGTTGTGTGCCCGTACCCTGCGACGCAGGAGGGCGGCGGCGAGTAAAGACGCGATTGTGGAGCCCAGGAGCACTGCCGCCTTGGCGCTGTCCTGCTGCGTGCCGCCGGGGAAGCCGAGCTCGGCGATGAGCAGGCTGACCGTGAAGCCGCAGCCGGTGAGCACGGACACAGCGAACAGGTCGCGCCAGCGCAGCCCGGCGGGGAGGCGGGCGAGCGGGCTCGACGCTGTCGCGAAGGCCGTGCCGAATACGCCTATCGTCTTGCCGATGACGAGCCCGGCGATGATGCCGAGCGCGGCCCGGTCGGTGAAAAGGGCGGCCATCGCGGACGCGTTGATCGGGACGCCGGCGGCGAAGAAGGCGAACAGCGGTACGCAGATGCCGGCCGAGATGGGCTGGAGCACGTGCTCGAGGCGGGCGGTGTAGGTGGCGCGGGTGGCCAGGCCGATGGCGACGCCCGCGATGGTGGCGTGCACGCCCGATTCGTGTACCAGGATCCAGGCGAGCACGGCGAGCGGCACGTAGACCCACCACGCTTTGACGCGGGTGTATTGCAGCCCGGCGTATAGGCCTACCACGGCGACGGCGGCGAGCAGTGGTCCAAAGTGGATGGGCGAGCTGAAGAGCACGGCGATGAGGATGATCGCGCCGAGGTCGTCGACGATGGCGAGCGAGAGCAGGAACAGGCGCAGGCTGCTGGGCAGGTCGCGGGCGGTGATGGCGAGTACGGCGAGGGCGAACGCGATGTCGGTGGCCACAGGGACGGGCCAGGCGTCGCTCGCGCCCGGCGCGCCCCACGCGACGGCGAGGCACACCAGCGCCGGGACGATCATGCCGCCGATGGCCGCGATGATGGGCAGGGCCGCCTGGCGCGGGTTGCGCAGTTCGCCTACGACGAGTTCGCGTTTGAGCTCGAGCCCGGCGACCACGAAGAAGATCGAGAGTAGTCCGTCCTTGGCCCAGCTTTCGACGGTCAGCCCGCCGAGCTCGTAGCCGGCCAGCGCGTGGTAGGAGCCGGCCATCGGACTATTCGCAATGATCAATGCGAGGACGGTCGACGCGAGCAGGATGAGACCGCCGATCTGCTCGGTACGCAGGAAGCGGATCATGATCACATGGTACGGGCGCGCGGGTAGAGTGACACGGGTGAACACCCCTCTTCCCGTGATTGACGTAAGCGGTACCCCCCAAGAAATGGGTTTGGCTTATGGAGAGCAGGCGGCCGATCTGATCCGGGCCAACGTCGATGCTTATCTTCGCCGGTTTCCGTTCGAGCGGGCCGAGGTGGTGCGCAGGGGCGCGCTTTTCCAGGAGACTACCCGGCAGCACTTTCCGCGCCTGGCCACGACGCTTGAGGCGCTGGCGCGGGCGTCGGGCGTGCAGCCCGAGCTGATCTACGCGATCAATGCCCGCTCGGAGCTCATCTATGGACACGAATGCACTGCTGTCGGCCTGTTGCGGGAGCACACGATCCTTGCCCAAAACTGGGACTGGCACCCGGATCAGCGGCCCTACACGCTGTTGCTGGTGACGCGGGACGAGCGGGGGCACGAGGTGGCCGCGCTGACCGAGGCGGGCATGCTCGCCAAGGCGGGCCTCAACAGCGCGGGGCTCGGTGTGTGCGTCAACCTGCTCGGGTCCGATCGCGACGGACGGCCCGGCGGCGTGCCCTATCACGTGCTGCTGCGCAGCGTGCTCGAGGCCGACTCCATGACGTGGGCGACCCGGCACGTGATGCGCGCGCCGAGATCGGCGTCGATCAACCTGCTCATCGGGCAGGCCTACGAGGGAGGCGGGGACCTCATCGATCTCGAGCTCGCGCCCGGTGAGGCCGGGTGGCTGCACCCGCAGGACGGGATCCTGGTGCACGCCAACCACTTCGAGAGCAACATCCCGGTCTATGACACGATCAAAGACTTTGGCGGTTCTTCGCTTTTCCGGGCCGCGCGGGCGCGCCGGATGCTGCAGGAGAAAAACGATCTGATGGCGGTGCTCACGGATCACTTCTGTGCGCCGCTGGCGATCTGCCGTCACCTCGACGAGCGCGACGTGCCGTCGGACCGCTCGGAGACCATTTGGACGGTCGTGATGGACCTTTCCCAGAAGGAGATCCAGCTGATTCCCGGCCCGCCCTGCGGGGGCGAGCCGGGACTGACGTTCAGTCTTCGGTAGACGTCTTCATGCCCTCGGAGATGAGGCTCATGACGTTGGCGTCCTGAAGCGTGGTGGTGTCGCCCAGCTCCTTCTTCTCGGCGATGTTGCGCAGCAGGCGGCGCATGATCGTCCCGGAGCGGGTCTTGGGCAGTTCCGCCACGACCTGGATCTGGCGCGGCTTGCAGATCGGGCCGAGCGTCTTGGCCACGTGGTCGCGAAGTTCGGCTACGTCGGCTTCCGCTCCACCGCGCAGGATCACGAACGCGACGATGGCCTGGCCGGTGGTCGCGTCCGTGGCTCCGACGACCGCGGCCTCGGCCACGGCCGGGTGGGCGACCAGCGCCGACTCCACCTCGGTGGTCGAGATGTTGTGCCCGCTCACCAGCATCACGTCGTCGACGCGGCCCAGCAGCCAGATCGCGCCGTCCTCGTCCCGCTTGGCGCCGTCGCCCGCGAAGTAGAAGCCCTGCTCCCGGAAGCGGGACCAGTACGTTTCGATGAACCGGTTGTCGTCGCCCCAGATCGTGCGCAGCATGCTCGGCCACGGCTGGGTCAGGGCCAGGTAGCCACCGCCTGTGGGCTTGCCCTCGTCGTTGACCACCTCGGCCGAGATGCCCGGGATCGAGCGCATGGCCGAGCCCGGCTTGCAAGCCGTGACGCCGGGGAGAGGCGAGATCATGATGGCGCCGGTCTCGGTCTGCCACCACGTATCGACGATCGGGGTCCGGTTGCCGCCGATGTGCTCGCGATACCACATCCAGGCCTCGGGGTTGATCGGCTCGCCGACCGAGCCCAGCAACCTCAACGACGAAAGGTCAAACTGGGCCGGGATGTCGTCGCCCCACTTGGCGAAGGTGCGGATGGCGGTCGGGGCCGTGTAGAGGATCGTGATCCGATACTTCTCGATCAGCTCCCAGAAGCGACCCTTGTGCGGGGTGTCGGGCGTGCCTTCGTACATGACCTGGGTGGCGCCGTTGGACAGCGGGCCGTAGACGATGTATGAGTGGCCGGTCACCCAGCCGATGTCGGCCGTGCACCAGTAGACGTCGGATTCGGGCTTGAGGTCGAAAACCGCCCAGTGGGTGAAACTGGCCTGCGTGAGGTAGCCGCCCGTGGTGTGCAGGATGCCCTTCGGCTTGGCCGTGGTGCCGCTGGTGTAGAGGATGAACAGAGGATGTTCGGCGTCGTGGGCCGGGGCCTCGTGCTCGTCGCTCGCGTTGGCGACGGCGTCGTGCCACCACACATCCTTGTCGGACCAGGCCACGTCCTGGCCGGTGCGGCGCACGACGAGGACCTTTTCGACGCTCGGGCAGTCGGCGACCGACTCGTCCACCGTGGGTTTGAGCGCGCTCGGCGCTCCCCGCCGGTACCCCCCATCAGCGGTTATCACAAGCTTGGCGTCCGCATCCTGAATCCTGCCGCGGAGAGCGTCCATCGAGAACCCTCCAAAGACGACGCTGTGCGTCGCACCGATGCGGGCGCAGGCCAGCATGGCCACGGCCGCCTCGGGGATCATGGGCATGTAGATCGCGACCCGGTCGCCCTTGTCGACGCCGAGCGCGGTCAGCGCATTGGCGGCCTTCTTGGTCTCCGTCAGCAGGTCGGAGTAGGTGATCGTGCGGGTGTCGCCCGGCTCGCCCTCCCAGTGGATCGCGACCCGGTCGCCGAGGCCCGCCTCGACATGCCGGTCGAGACAGTTGTAGGCGATATTGAGCTGCCCGCCCACGAACCACTTCGCGAACGGCGGATTCGACCAGTCGAGCACCTGGTCCCACTCTTTGAACCAGGTCAGGCGGCGAGCCTGCTTCTCCCAGAAGGCCAGGCGGTCGGCGTCTGCCTCGGCATAGGCGTCCTCCTTGACGTTGGCACTCGCCGCAAGCTCCGGCGATGGCGGGAATTGCCGCGTCTCCTGCAGCAGGTTTTCCAAAGTCTCGCTCATGGGACGGAATCCTAACTAAATCTGCTGGGTACCCTGGGTGACCATGATGGACCCTCTTGCGCCGCTGCTCAATCTGGCAGACGTCGAGTCTGCGGT
The DNA here is from genome assembly GCA_044869915.1 of Allorhizocola sp. Lineage (GTDB taxonomy): Bacteria > Actinomycetota > Actinomycetes > Mycobacteriales > Micromonosporaceae > Allorhizocola. The sequence goes on along the minus strand of JBIOYB010000328.1, from coordinate 18,340 downwards.
AAAGGGTGCCCGCGCTGCGGTGGACGGCGCTTATCGGCATCCTTCTTTGCGACGAGAGGGTGGCGTGGCGGCCGCCGAAATCGCCTTGCGGTCCGCGGTGGCGTCGGCTTCCCTAGAATCTTCTTTTTGGTACGAGGTTGAGCTTGTGCGGGCCGGTGCAGTCCACGATCCGGTCATACAATCCGCGTTGCGTGTGTCCGAAGCGCTACCTTCGTTGGCGTCGCGGTGGGAGTCCGCGCCGCGCCAGGTACTGGCCAAGATGCACATACTGGCCGGGACAGGCCTCCTGCCTACATCTTCCCTCGGCCGCCCGGCCCTTCCAGCCGCCGGCCCCGCATCCCCACCCGCATCCCCAACCGCGCCTTCGCCCGCGCCTTCGCCCAACCCGACCGCCTCGCCTGATCGCCCTGCAACTTTGCTCGGCCCGGCCGGGAGTGCCTTTCCGCTTGATCGCCCCGTCGCCTCGTCCGATGCCGCTACCCTTCCGCCCGACCACCCTGCGGCTTCGCTCCGCTCGGCCGCGAGTTCCTTCCGCCCGGCCGAGACCTCGTCCGGCCCCGCTGGTGTTTCGTCCGGCCCCGCCGGGACTTCGCCGGATCATCCCGCGGCGCCGTTTGATCGCCCTGCCGTCTCGCTTGACCGAATCTGCTCTTACATCGTCAACCGGTCGGGTGATCCGCTCATTCGTGCCGCGGTCGTGCACGGCGAAATCCTCGCGCTGAACCCGTTTCCCGGCGTGAACGGCCTCATCGCCCGCGCCGCAGCTCGGCTCACGCTGGTATCTTCATCGTTCGATCCGCGTGGCCTGATCGGGGTCGAGGAGATACATCTGGCGCGCGAGCCCGAATACCGCGGCGCCTCGCTCGCCTTCGCCACAGGCACGGCCGACGGCATCCGCTCCTGGCTCAAGCATTGCGCGCTCGCGGTCACCCTGGCGGCCGAGTCCTTCGCCACCCCAGCCGCGACACTCCCACCACCTCGGGCAACCTAACCCGCGCCGCCCGTCCGCTTGCCCGCCGGTCCGCCGCCGACCCGTCCGTCGACCGCCTGACGCCCGCCGGTCCGCTTGCCCGCCGCCGACCGTCTTGTCCGCTTGCCCGGTGGGCCGCCCGGCGTTTCACCCAGCTTGTCGCTTGACGTGGCAGTTCGGCGTGGCAGTTTGGCCTGTCATTTGGCGCTTCTCACGCAGCGATGGCGCCGCAACTTCATGCGGCGCCATCTCGCACGTCCCAATCCTGGTTACCAAGCGTGCAACTCGTCTTATGTCCTCGGTCGGACCCACTTGCCGGTCCGCCGTGACTTGCCTTCGCGACGGCTGGATTCGCGCGTGGGTGCCAGGTGGCCGTGCCCGGACGCCGCTCCCGCCGGTTTGGCTTAACCGCGGTCGGCTTCCGTAATCCCCTTTCTACGCCCGTTTCGTAGTGATCGCCAGTGCTGGCAAGGAATGTGTGACAGATGATTCTGGTGTTGTCAGACGTGTCCCGAACCCCGGGAACCTCTTGACCTCCCCGCCAGTAACAATTCCTTGTCCCCCAACCCTTTTGGCCGTCCCTGTCGAGTGGCACGCCTATCGGATCTGCGAACCCCGATTTCGCCGCTTGGCCGGCCCAATCCCACTTGGCGCCGTGGCTAAACCCCTTCGTATGTCCACCGCGTCCGCGCCTGGCACGCCCGCCCACCACACCCTGCTTCGCGTCCTGTCCGGCATGCCGTGCTCGGCGCGCCCTGCTCTCGCCCACCCTGCGCGTTGTGCCCTGCCTGTGTGCCCTGCGTATGTGCCCTGCGTATGTGCCCTGCGCAGCGCAGCAGCCTATGTATGGCCGGTTCTGCGCCGGCGTGGCGGCCCGCCTATATGCGGCCGGTTCTGCGTGGCGGCCCGCCCATATGCGGCCGGTTCTGCGCCGGCGTGGCGGCCTTGCGTGGCCCCGCGGTCCATGCATGGCGGCCCATGTGTGGCAGCTCTGCGCGGCGCGGCGGCTACCCCGTTTCGGGCACGCGCCGACGAACCCACCGAGTGTGGCCGCGATGCACGCACAGCGCGGCGCACGCACAGCGCGGCGCACGCACAGCGCGCACAGCGCGTGGGCGTTTGCTAAGTGGTGGCGGCGCGGGCGCGGCGGCGGCGACCGTACCAAGCGATGCCGATGGCCACACCCACGCCGAGGCTAAGCGCGGCCGCGGCGACTGGCACGGCCGGCCGGCTGCGGAGGCGTCGCCCGAGTGGGATTGGGTGCCGGAACTCCAGGATCTGCCACCCGCGCTCGATTGCCTCGCGCCGCAGCGCCTTGTCGGGGTTGACCGCGCTCGGATGCCCGACCGCCGCCAGCAGCGGGATGTCCGACACCGAATCCGAATACGCATAGCAGTCCGCCAGGTCGTAGCCCCGCTCGGCGGCCAGCTTGCGCACGGCCTCCACCTTCGCGGTGCCCGCCGCATAAAACTCGATCTCGCCCGTGTAACGCCCGTCGGCAGCCTTCATCCGAGTGGCGATGACGTCGGTGACGCCCAACTGCGCACCGATTGGCTGGACCATCTCCACGCCAGATGCCGACACCAGCACGATGTCACGCCCGGCGGCTTGATGTTCCTCGATCAGCGTGGCTGCCTCAGCGTACACATAAGGATCAATAAGTTCATGCAGGGTCTCATTGACGATCTGCTTTACCTGCTCGACCTTCCAACCCTTGCAGAGCTGGGCCACATAATCCCTGGTGCGGGCCATCGAGTGCTCGTCTGCACCGGAGCGCTTGAACATGAACTGCGCAAAGGCCGTCTTCACCACGTCGCGCTTCGTGATCAAGCCGTCGCGATAGAACGGCTTGCCGAACGCCAGCGCGCTCGAGGTGGCGATGACGGTCTTGTCCAGGTCAAAAAACGCAGCACTGCGCCCCACGCGCCGGAGTCTAGCCGTACACACTGGCATTCCGGGAACCCCTTTATCGTCCATTAGTCACTAAGCGGGCACTCGGTCATCGCGGAGAGTGGGATCTTGTAAAAAACCGGCGTGTCGTGGCGTGTTCCATATGAGCCCTCTCGACGCGGGTACCCCGCATCAGGCATGCTGTCGCTCGACAGCCTCAGCGGCATGCCTCCCCCCGCAGCCGCTGGGCGGTTCGGCTCACATCCCCCCGGAGCCGAGCCTGTGACGGTCCTGCCTATGTGGTTAGGCAGGACCGTCCTTTCGTATTCGGGCTTGACCGTCCTCTATGGAATGACCCGCCACGGACGTGGTTGACACCCTGGTCGGATATGCCTGTTTTTCCCGGTTTTGGCCGTTGACTGAACTCGTGCTGAGATCGAACGTCGCGTATGACGGGCATGGTCTTCCTTCCTTCGGTGAAACCGTCAGGTGGAGCGTCGGTGCCGGCGAGCATGGCGGTGCTGCCCGGCCCGATCATGGTCCGCCTGGCGTCAGGTCAGTCAGTCATATCAGAGCGGTCGCCCTGTGGGCCGAAGTTATCCACAGGCGAGAGTTATCCACAGATCATGGGCTTCCCGCATATGCGATCGAGGAACGCGGGCCAGCAAATTGCATCCATGAGACCGCTGCTGATCACATCTGACCCCGACATGCTCGATGACCTGCTGCGCATCGTGGCCACGGTGGGTGCCGAGGCCGACGTCGCGCCCGACCTCTCGGCCGCCCGCCAGGCCTACGGCAAAGCCGGGCTGGTGCTGATCGGCGTGGATGTCAATGCCGAGTGCATGCGTGTGCCGCCGCCGAAACGCGGCGGCGTGATCGTCATCACCAAGGAATACAACGACGAGGCCGCATGGAATCTGACCGTAGACATCGGCGCGGAGCATGTCGCGCAGTTGCCGGTGGCCGAGCTGTGGCTCAAGGATCGCCTGACCAAGGCGTTGCGCGCGGATCCGGCCGGAGGCAAGGTCGTCGCCGTCGTCGGCGGCCGGGGCGGAGCGGGCGCAAGCGTGCTCGCTGCCGCATTGTCTGTGACCGCGGTGCGCGAGGGCCGGCGCACGCTCCTGGTTGACGCCGATCCGCTCGGCGGCGGCATCGATCTGCTGTTCGGTTGGGAAGACGAGCACGGGCTTCGCTGGCCACAGCTTTGCGAGGCGGGCGGCGCGTTCGATTCCGACACGCTGGTCGGCGCGCTGCCCAATCGGGGCGACCTGGTCGTGCTCTCGTGCGACCGTCCAAAGCAGGCCGAGCGTGACCCGTCGCCACGGCTGCTGCCCGACGTGATGCAGGTTGTGCTGAGCGCGGGCCGGGCCGGTCGCGACCTCGTCGTGGTCGACCTGCCACGGCACTTCGATGACGCGGCCGAGTGCGCGCTGCGGGCCGCCGATCGTGCGCTGATGGTGGTGACCCCCGAGATGCGCTCCACGTCGGCGGCCGCCCGTGTCGCAGGCGCCGTGCTTTCTTATCGAAATGAGCTTTCTTTAGTACTGCGTGAGCCTGTAGCGGGTCGGCAGCGCGCAGTGGAGGTCGCTAAGACCCTGCGCCTGCCGATGGCGGGCCGTCTCCGCACGGAGCCAAAGCTGGCCGATGCCATGGAGAAGGGCCTGCCACCGGGCGCCGATCCGGCGGGCCAGCTAGCCGCGTTGTGTGGCCGCCTGCTGCGCGATTCCCTGTCATGACTGAGCTCGTGGCGGGGCCGCTGAGCCCCTTCCTAGCCGATCCCGAGGTGACCGACGTGCTGGTCAACGGTGTGCAGGTGTGGATCGACCGCGGGTCGGGACCGGTGCGGACGCCATTGACTATGGGTTCGGCCGAAGAGGTAAGGCGGCTGGCGCAGCGGCTCGCGGCCGCCGGTGGCCGCCGGCTCGATGACGGGTGCCCATATGTGGACGTGCGTTTGGCCGACGGCACGCGGTTGCACGCCGTTTTGCCGCCGATCGCGACGACCGGGCCTTATCTGTCCTTGCGGACGTTTCGCCTGCGTTCCCGCCCCCTGTCCGAGCTCATGCCCACACCTTTAGCCGAGCTGCTGCACGCGCTCGTGGCGGCGAGGTTGTCGCTGCTGATTTCCGGTGGCACGGGTTCGGGCAAGACCACGCTGCTCAATGCGCTGCTGGCCCTGGTCTCGGCGCGTGAGCGCGTCGTCGTTGTGGAGGACGCGTCTGAGCTTTCGCCGGCGCATCCGCACGTGATCGGGCTGCAGGCTCGCGGATCCAATGTGGAGGGCGTGGGCGCAGTGTCGCTTGCCGACCTGGTGCGGCAGGCGTTGCGCATGCGTCCGGACCGGCTGGTGGTCGGCGAGGTCCGAGGCGTTGAGGTGGTCGATCTGCTCAACGCCTTCAACACGGGTCACGACGGCGGCGCGACCACCCTGCATGCCAACGCGGCCGCCGAGGTGTCCGTGCGCCTGGAGGCGCTCGGCTTGCTCGGTGGGCTGCCCATCGACGCGGTCCGTTCACAGATCGCGGCGGCGATCCAGGTCGTGCTGCACCTGCGCCGCATCGTCGGAGCACGTGAGTTGGAGGAGATATGTCTGTTGCGCCGATCCGGGCCAGGCGGCGTCGTGGGCGCGTGGCCGGTGTGGAGTCGCAGGGGCGGGACCGGTCCGGCGGCGGCCTTTCTCGTGCACCTGCTGTCAGAGCGCGGCGTCCCCGCGCCGGGGTGGTTGAGGCGTTGATCGTCGTCGTCGGCCTGGGCATGACCATCGTCTCGCCGGCGGTGGGCGTCGTCATCCTTGGTTACGGGTTCGCCGCGCGCCACCTCGCCATCCGCAGGCTCGAACGGATCGATGGCACCCATCGGCGTGCCGCTGCCCTGGAGCGGTTGTCCGGGGTGGTCGCCGACGTGCGGGCCGGCGCGGCCGTGCCGCTGTTCGCTCTGCCCGACCGCGAGCTCGACCGGATGGCGCGGGCGGCGCAGCGCCTGAGCGACCGCACGGGTGCACCCCTGGCCGATCTGTTGGAGCGGCTCGAGTCGCACCACATCGCACTGTCGCGCCTGGACAGTGCGGCCGAGGCGCAGGCGGCAGGCATCCGGCTTACCGGGATTCTGCTCACCTTGCTTCCGATCGCGGGGCTCGGGCTTGGCCACGCCATGGGCGTCAACCCGATCGGCTTCCTGCTGGGCAGTGAGATCGGCGCCGTGTGCGTGGCGCTCGCGGTGGGGTTGCAGCTCACTGGCTTTGCATGGTCCGACCGCTTGGCGCATCCACGCGCTCACGGGGCGCGGAGCCTCACCGAGTTCGCGGTCGCGGCCGACCTGCTGGCCGTCACACTGCGCACGGGCCTGCCGGTGGGTGCGGCCGTATCTCGGGTAGGCGATGCGCTGGAGGGCTGGCTGTCCGAGCGGTTGGTCCAGATCGGGCGCGAGCTGCAGGCCGGGGTCGCGCCGCGCCAGGCATGGCAACGACTTCTGACCGCCGACCCGGCCGAAGGTCGTGGCATCGGCCTTGCGAAGCTGCTGGGCACCGACCCGGCACATGGTTCAGGCATTGGTCTGGCCCCCGGCCCGGCCGGGTTGGCTTCGGGGCGGTTGACCGCCGACATCCGTCGGCGTTCGATCCTCGGCCTCGGCAGGCGTTTGGCTGCCCGTCGCGGGAGCCTGGCCTCAATCCTCGGGCCGGCGTGGCGGCTGGTAAATGCCGCCCGGCGTTCGGCCGAGAGCGGGGCGGCCATGTCGGGTGCGCTAAGCCGATGCGCGGACGACATCCGCGCCGACGTGGCCCATGCCAGGCAGGCACAGGTCCAGCGGATGGGCGTGCTGATGGTGTTTCCGCTCGCGCTTTGTTTCCTGCCCGCGTTCGTGTTCGGCGGGTTGGTGCCGGTCGTGCTCGCCATGCTCGGCGAGTTGCTGTCAGTCAAATGAGGAAGGAGAGGATCGAAGTGAAGAGATGGCGTTCGGATCGAGGGATGAACACACTGGAGTACGCGATGCTCGCGTTCGTGGGCGCGGCTTTTGTCGCCGCCTTGGTGGCGGTCGTGAGTAGCGATACCGTCCGGGGCGCGTTGGAGGGTGTGATTATCCGTGCGCTGTCGTGAGAGCGACCGCGGCAGCGCCACGATCGAGTGGGCGCTGAGCCTGCCAGTGGTGATGGTGCTGGCGGTGGCGGGAGTTTCCGGGATGGTCGCGGTCGCCACCAGGCTGGGCTGCATCTCCTCGACGCGAGATGCTGCGCTGGTGCTGGCGCGTGGCGGTGATCCGTCCCTTCCTGGCGGTGCGGTCGTTTCGCGTGATGGCGAGACGGTGACCGTGGCCGTGCGGCAGCCCATCACGGGCTGTTCGGCGACCGCGGTGGTGGAGCCGTGAAACGCCCGCGTGATGACAAGGGCTCCGCGACCGTCGTGGCGGCCGGGATCGGGTTGGCGTTGGTGCTCATCGGTGCCGCGTTGACCAGAGCCGTGTCGTCGCTCGTGCACCAGGCTCAGGCCAGCGTTGCCGCAGACATGGGCGCGCTCGCCGGAGCGATGCATGCCTTCGAGGGGCACGGTCCGGCCTGTGCTCGCGCGGGTGTGCTGGCCGCGCGCAATGGGGGCGAGGTCGTGTCGTGCGACCTCGAGGGGTCCGATCTCACACTGACGGTCCGCGTACGCGGTTCCGAAGCGACCGCCCGCGCCGGCCCGATCCGTTCGGGATGACCAGCCGGCTATGCGGGCGAACGTCTGGCCTGGCGCTGGGCTGAGCGTCGGGCCGAGCGAGGTGGCGGCGTGGCTCAGGTGGCGAGTGGTGCCGGTGGTGCGGGTGGCGAGTGGCGCCGGTGGTGCCGGTGGTGCCGGTGGCGGGTGGCGCGGGTGGCGCTGTGATGGGCCTTTTCACGCGGCGGATGGCTAGGGAGGCGGGATTTTCCGATGGACAGATCCGTCATCGCCTGGGGAGCGGGCAGTGGATCGTCGTGCTCGGGCCAGTACTCGCACGGGCGGGGTTGCAGATCACCCCCGCAGTGCGCGATCAGGCGGCGGCATTGGGGGGTCCGCGGCTGCGTGCTCTGTGGACCTTCTGCGGCGCGGACGTGGGGCATCGAGGTGTCCGACAGGCGCACGTGGATCACTGTTTCGGTGGATCGGAGGGTGAGGGTGCCCGGGGTTCAGGTCAGGCGGGAGCGGCTGCAGGCGGCCGATGTTGTGCTGTTCGAGGCGGGTTGGCGGACCACGTTGGGGCGCACAATATTCGACTGCTTGCGATCACTCCCCGCTGACGCTGCCGAGTCGCTGCTCCGGCAGGCGCTTGCCTGCGGATGGACCACGCGGGAGGAGTTCGTGCGCCGGGTAGGCCTGCACGCGGGCAAGCACGGTGTGGCGCAAATCGTGGCGCTTAGCCGGCTGCTGGCGAGCCAGTCCGCTCCAGCTGGGCCAGGAGCACAGACAGCACTTTCACCGCACCATGCTTGTCGAGGGGGTTGTTTCCGTTGCCACACTTAGGAGATTGCACGCAGCCGGGGCAGCCGCGATCGCAGCCGCACGCCTTGACGGTGTCGCGGGTCGCGGTCAGCCACGCCTCCGCCATTTCAAAGGCACGCTCCGCGAAGCCCGCGCCACCCGGGTGCCCGTCATACACAAATATTGTCGGCGCATCGGTGTCCGCGTGGCGGGCCGTCGAGAGGCCGCCGATGTCCCAGCGGTCGCAGCTGGCGACGAGCGGCAGCAGGCCGATCGCGGCGTGCTCGGCTGCATGCAGCGCGCCCGGCACATCGTCCACGTCGGACAGTGCCGAGTCGGCGATGGTCGTCCACACGGCGACGGTCTGCAGCGTCCGGCGTGGCAGATCCAACGGCCACGTGCCCAGCACCTCGCCGCTGTCGAGACGCCTGCGCTGGAAGGAGACCACCTGGCTGGTGACCTCCACCTCGCCAAGGAAGACGCCGACCGGTCCGGCGTCCACATAGGACCTGACTTGCAACACATCCAAGGAGGTGACATCGCGTGCGTGAGTGGTGTAAGGCGGCTTCTCCGGCTCGACCATGGCCACGCCATCCTCGAGGTCCAGGTGCGAGACGACAAAAGTACGGCCCTGATGGGCGTAGACGGCGCCCTGGTGCAGGTGATGATGTGCGCCCCCTGCGTCCGCCGTGCCGATCAGGCGTCCCGTCGACGCCTCGATCACCGAAATCGGCAAGCCGCCCGTTCCTCGCAGATCGATGTCCGGCCGCTCGGGGTGGGTCCAATACCAGCCGTTTGGGCGTGAGCGCAGCGCTCCCTGCCGGACCAGATCGTCCACCAGAGACCTGGGCGCGCCAAACAGCTGAAGATCGGAGGTGGTGAGTGGTTTCTCGGCCGCTGCCGTGCAAAGGTGTGGCGCGAGCACATGCGGGTTTGCCGGATCGAAGACCGTCGCCTCGATGGGCGTGTGGAAGAGCGCCGCCGGGTGGTGCACCAGATAGGTGTCGAGCGGGTCGTCGCGTGCGATCAGCACGCAGAGCGCGTCCCGGCCCGCACGGCCTGCCCGGCCCGCACGCTGCCACATCGCAGCGCGGGTGCCCGGATATCCGGAAAGGAGGACCATGTCCAGCCCGGTCACATCGATCCCAAGCTCGAGCGCGCTCGTGGTGGCCAGGCCGGTCAGCTCGCCCGTGGCGAGGGACTGCTCGAGCGCGCGGCGCTCCTCGGGGAGATACCCGGCACGATAGGCGGCCACCCGGCTGCCGAGCTCCGGCGTGACCTCGTCGAGTGCACGCTTCGCCTGCGCCGCCACCACCTCGGCACCACGCCGGGACGGCACGAACGCCAGCGTCCGGACGCCGCGCGCCACCGCGTCGGCCAACAGATCGCCGGCCTCGCGCAGCGCAGACCGCCGCACAGGCGCAGCATCCAATGCCGCCGCGGCCGCAAGCGTCGGGTCGGCTGTCGTCAGGTCAGCCGGCATCGGGTCGGCAGGTGTTGGGTCGCTGGGCGGCGTGTTGGTGGGCGGCGTGTTGGTGGGCGGCGCGTTGGCTGTGGCGGCCGCCGCGGCGGCTGTGGCGGCCGTGGCGGCTGTGAATGCCGGCGGCCGGTCAGGTGTGGCCATCACGAATGGGGTTGGGTCAATTGTGGGTGACTTCGACAGCGGAAAGGCTGGGGTGGAGCCGGGCAAGAGGGGAGGTTCCCAGAGGGCGAAGGTGGTGGCGCCACGCGGGGCGGTGTCTTCGGTGATGGCGGTGACCGGGCGGCCGATGAGTTTGGTGGCGGAGGCTGCGGGGTCGCCTGAGGTGGCGGAGGCGAGCACGAAGACTGGGCGATCGGTGGTGAGACGGCGCAAGCGGCGCAGGATGTGGGCTACATGGGCGCCGAACACACCGCGATAGCTGTGGCACTCGTCGACGATCACGTAGTGGATGTGGCGCAGGAAGGAGGACCATCGCTCGTTTTGCGGCAGAAGCGAATGGTGCAACAGGTCCGGGTTGGTGAGCACGAAGTTGGCGTGCTGACGCACCCACTCGCGCTGCTCCCGTGAGGTGTCACCGTCCAGGGTGGCGGGTCGCACGCCGGGCACGTTCAGCGCGACAAGCGTGCGGAGTTGGTCGGCCGCGAGGGCCTTGGTCGGCGCGAGGTACAGCACCCGGGCCTTGGAGAGACCTACCTTGGGAGAACTGGCTTGGGGACGGTCAGACTGAGGGTGGCCCGGCGGGTGGAGACTGGGTTGGCGGCGGCCGCGCTGGGGATCCTGTGGGTGGGAATCGGGCTGAGCGTGGCCGGGCTGGGGGTGGCCCGGCGGGTGGAAACCCGGCTGGGAGTGGCCATGCTGGGGGCGGCCGGCTTTGGGGTGATCCGCCGCGTGGGGATCAGCTTGCGGGTGGCCGGGCTGGGGGTGGCCGGGCTGGGGGTTGCCGACCAGTGCGGTGAGGGTGGGCAGTTGGTAGGCCAGCGACTTGCCCGAGCCGGTGCCTGTCGCGATGACGACATCGCGGCCTGCGTGCGCTAGCGACGCGGCCAAAACCTGGTGCTGCCAGGGCGACTTGATGCCCGCGTCGGCGAAGGCGGCGACCACGGCCGGCGCGGCCCAATCGGGCCAGCTACTGAGGATGCCGGGGCGGGCCGGGAACACCTCGACGTGCGTTACTTGGTCGCGTCGCAGCCAGTCGGGGAGCCGATCCACGCATGGCAGGCTACCGGTTCGCACAGGTGTATGGACAACACCCCACGTGGCGACGGCGATCCCAAACAACGGCCGTACCGTTACGATGTGCCGATGGAGCTGTCGTTGGCTACCAGGGTCGTCTCGGCGCACACCGTCCTCGAGGTCGGTGGCGAGGTGGACGTGTACACCGCGCCCAAATTGCGAGAGCGGATCACGGAGCTGCTCGACGGCGGCATCGGTGCGGTCATCGTCGACCTCGGCAAGGTCGATTTTATGGACTCGACCGGGCTCGGCGTGCTGGTCGGCGGATACCGCAGGTCGCGCACGGTCGGGGCCAGTTTCGGCGTGGTGTGCGGCAAGGAGTCACTCCTGAAGATCTTCCGGATCACCGGGCTTGATCAGGTACTCCCCCTTTATCAATCCATCGACGCGGCGACGACTGCGTGAAATGGCCACCGTCCGCCTCGAGTTCTCGCCTGAGCCAGCCCACGTTCGCACGGTCCGCCTCGTCGGCGTAGCCGTCGCCCGCAGGGCGGGAGTAGCCGATGACCAGCTCGACGAGGTCAGGCTCGCGATCGGTGAGGCATGCGCGCGGGCCGTGGCCAGGCATCAGCGCCTGGGCATCCGGGACTCGGTCGAAGTGGCATTCAGCGACGGGGATCGCTACCTCGTCAAGGTGATCGACCGGGCGGCCGACGCCGAGCAGATTGACGGCGACGAGCAGCTGACGATCGACGTGAGCGCGACACTGCTCCAGGGGCTGGTCAAGGATTTACACATGGCCCCGCTGACCACCGGCCCAGGCACGGAAGTCCGCATGGGCTGGCCGGTGCGCAGAAGAAGCCGCTGATAAAGGCGAAGGGCGCGGTTTGTGTTGCCGTGGCCGCTGCCGTGCGATGACACCCAGTGTGGCGTGCCGGCGGTGTGGCGTGCCGGCGGTGTGGCGTGCCGGCGGTGTGGCGTGCCGGCGGTGCGATGCGGCCGGTCGCAAATGTGGTGATGGATGTCGATGCGGTGAGCTGGGGCTGCGAATGTGCCGGGGCGGCCAACGCGATGGTCGGTGTCGATGCGGTGTTCACGCCCACCCGACCAGCCGGGACGCCGGAGTGGTGATGGGCATCGATATAGAGGGCCCGCCGTGAGATGTTGCGTCGCTCACGCGAGAGGATGGGGAGGCGTGCCAATGGGTATGCACACGAACCGGGCCGAACTCACAAATGGTGTGCGGCGGAAGAAGCCGCCGAGCCTATCGCACAACGTACCTTGAACGCAGCGGCAAAGATCACCGCGACACGGCGCCACCTGGGTGTGACCTCGCCCACGTGCGGGGATTAGAGTGCACGGGTCGTTTCAACTACGTAAACCCGCCACCTGCAACACGGCGGGACATCAACTGGAGGACAAGGATGTCCGGGTTTCACCAACTCGCCGCGCCAGGCGATGTGGTGCCCATTTCCGGTGAAAACGTGACCTATGTAGTGGTCGCGGCCGTGATCGCACTCGTGGCTCTGGGCTTTGCAGCTGCCCTGGTGCGTGCGGTACTGGCAACTGGTAAGGGCACCACCAAAATGCAGGAGATCGCCGGGGCCGTTCAGGAAGGGGCCTCCGCGTACCTCTTCCGGCAGTTCAAGACGCTCGGCGTCTTCGTCGTCCTCGCGGTCATACTGCTTTTCCTACTCCCGCTGCACGCCACCGAAAACGAGACCGCGGTCAGGATCGGCCGATCGGCCTTCTTCGTCGTGGGCGCGGTCTTCAGCGCATTCATCGGCGGCGCCGGCATGGCCCTGGCCACGCGCGCGAACCTGCGCGTAGCCGCGGCGGCACGGGCAAAGGAGGGCGGCCGCGAAGCGGCCATGTCCATCGCCTTCCGCACCGGCGGTGTGGTCGGCTTCCTGACCGTCGGCCTTGGCCTGTTCGGCGCGGCAATCGTCGTGCTGCTGTACAAGGGTGACGCACCAACCGTGCTCGAGGGCTTCGGCTTCGGCGCGGCCCTGCTCGCCATGTTCATGCGTGTGGGCGGCGGCATCTTCACCAAGGCCGCCGACGTGGGCGCCGACCTGGTCGGCAAGGTCGAGCAGGGCATTCCCGAGGACGACCCGCGCAACGCAGCGACGATCGCAGACAACGTCGGTGACAACGTGGGTGACTGCGCCGGGATGGCGGCCGACCTGTTCGAGTCCTACGCCGTGACGCTCGTCGCCGCGCTCATCCTGGGCAAGGCGGCCTTTGGCGAGAAGGGCCTGGTCTTCCCGCTGATCATCTCGGCGATCGGCGTATTCATCGCGATCGCGGGCGTGTTCCTGACCCGCCTGCGCAAGAGCGACCGCAGCGGCATGACCGCGATCAACCGGGCGTTCTACGCGTCGGCCGGCATCTCCGCCGTCGTCGTGGCGGCGGCCAGCGTCTGGTACCTGCCGGCGACCTTCGCCGAGCTCGGCAAGACCGGCGACGGCAACCCGCGCCTGGTCGCCATCGGCGCGGTGGTCATCGGCATCATCCTGGCCGCCGCGATCCAGGCACTGACCGGCTACTTCACCGAGTCGAACCGCCGCCCGGTGCAGGACATCGGCAAGTCTTCCGAGACCGGCCCGGCAACGGTCATTCTGGCCGGCGTCAGCGTGGGCCTGGAGTCGGCGGTCTACTCCGCGTTGCTCATCGGCGCGGGCGTCTACGGCGCGTTCCTGCTCGGCGGCGGCTCCATCACGCTGTCGCTGTTTGCGGTGGCACTAGCCGGCACGGGTCTGCTCACGACGGTAGGTGTGATCGTCGCGATGGACACGTTCGGCCCGATCTCCGACAACGCACAGGGCATCGCCGAGATGTCCGGCGACATCGACAAGCAGGGCGCGCGCACGCTTACCGAGCTGGACGCGGTCGGCAACACCACCAAGGCGATCACCAAGGGCATCGCGATCGCGACGGCCGTGCTGGCCGCGACCGCCCTCTTCGGGTCCTACATGGACACGCTGAGCACGACCCTTGTCGCGGCCGGCGAGACCACGGCCGGATTCGTCGACAGCCTGCTCAATGTCGCCAACCCGAACAACCTGGTCGGCCTGCTGATCGGTGTCTCGGTGGTGTTCCTGTTCTCGGGTCTGGCCATCAATGCCGTGTCCCGCAGCGCGGGCGCGGTGGTGCACGAGGTGCGGCGCCAGTTCCGCGAGCTGCCGGGCATCATGGACGGCTCGCAGCGTCCCGAGTACGGCAAGGTGGTGGACATCTGCACGCGCGATGCCCAGCGCGAGCTGATCACTCCGGGTCTGCTGGCGGTCCTGGCACCGGTCGCGGTGGGTTTCGGCCTCGGCCCGGGCGCACTGGCGGCGTACCTGGCAGGTGCGATCGGCGCCGGTACCCTCATGGCGGTCTTCTTGGCGAACTCCGGCGGCGCCTGGGACAACGCGAAGAAGATGGTCGAGGATGGGGCTCACGGCGGCAAGGGCTCGCCCGCGCACGAGGCGACGGTCATCGGTGACACGGTCGGCGACCCGTTCAAGGACACGGCCGGCCCGGCCATCAACCCGCTGATCAAGGTGATGAACCTGGTGTCATTGCTCATCGCTCCGGCGGTCGTGGCCTGGACCTACGGTTCGGGTGCCAACACCGGCCTACGGGTAGCCACGGCGGTGGTCGCGGCGGCGATCATCGCGGGTGCGGTGGTGTTCAGCAAGCGCAAGCCCATCACGGTTTCCGCGCACGATGACACCCCGTCGACCCCGAAAAAGCGCGAAAAGGTTCGCGCGTAACGGATTATCACTAACGCAGGGCCGGGGCGAACCTCTAGGCTGCCTTCATGCGAAGGCCCCTGATCGCCCTGGCCCTGCTTGCTGTCCTGGCAACGGCGGCCGGGTGCTCGGGTGGGCCGCCGCCGCGAGCCTGGGCGGCCAGCGTGTGTGAGACGCTCACGCCGTGGCGGGCGGAGATCGACGCCCTGACCACGCGGGCGCAGGAGCAGACGCCGCACGCGGCAACGCCCGAGCAGGCCAAGGACAATCTGGTGCACATGCTCGAGGGCGCGCGTGACGCCAGCGAGCGGGCCCGCGGCAAGGTGGAGTCGGCGGGCGTGCCCGAGGTGGAGGGCGGGCAGGCGGTCGCGGCCGGCATGATCGATTCACTGCGCAAGATACGTGACGCTTATGCCAAGGCCCGCGACACCGTCGACGGGCTGCCGACGGCCGATCCGCCCGCGTTTTACGACGGTGTCGAGTCTGCCATGAAGACGCTTCAGCAGGAGTATGCTGCGAGTTCGCTCGACACGAGCAAGCTGCACTCGCCGGAACTGCAGAAAGCCTTCGACGAAGTACCAGAATGCATCTCATGACCGATCGCCAGCTGGTCATCTTCTCGGCCTTCTCGGCTCGACCCTCCATTGTGGATCTGGCCGGGCTGCTGATGTGCGACGCCGAAGTGACCAGCATGGGCGGCACGGCCCGGATATCGGTCGTGGTCTCCGATGCCTGGCGCGTGCACTGCCTGGCCGCCGAGTTCATGTCCCGCCGGCTGAGCTACGGCTGGAAGGAGCATCAGGGCGGCAAGTTTTGGGTGCGCACCTCCTACTCCTCTTCCCTCAAGACGCTCACCACGCCCTCCTTTTTGGACGGACATCGGTTGCGCCTGTGGTACATCGCGGCCGGATCCCTTGTGGACAGTGCTGCCGTGCTGCGGCTGAGCAACAATCAGGCGCTCGCCCGCCCGGCCCTTGCGCCGCTGGGCTTGGACGGCGAGATCGAGCGCGGCCCGGCCATCCGCATAGTGGGCGCGGGCAAGCTCGCCCGCTTAGCCGACCTGATCGGCGAGCGCCCATCCGCGGCGCCCGCGTCCGCGTGGCCGGGTGGTTGAGCCGGCCTGTGCGCGAATGTCCTTCCGCGGCGCCCGCGTCCGCGTGGCCGGGTGGTCGAGCCGGGTCTGAACGCGAGGTTCCCTCCCACAGCCACGGCTCCTGCTCGGCCCGGGCAGCCGGGCCAAGCCGTCTTGGCCGGGATAGATTGCTGACATGCCTATCATCGACAGACATTTGGCCGGTCCGGGCTACGTCCATGCCGTGTCCGTGACCGGCACCCTGGCGTTCGTCTCCGGTCAGGTGGCGGTGGACGGCGACGGCAACCTCGTGGGCGAGGGCGATCTCGCCGCGCAGACCCGCCAATCGCTGCGCAACCTCGAGCGGGTGCTGCACGAGCTCGGCGCGGGTTGGGCCGATGTCGTGAAGTTCACCTGGTTTGTCACGGACGTATCTCAAGTCCAGCTGATCCGCGACATCCGCGATGAGTTCGTGCGCCCGGCCCTGGGCGACAAGCTCAACCCGGCCAGCTCGCTGATCCAGGTCGCGGGCCTGGTCCGGCCCGGGTTCCTGATCGAGGTCGAGGCCGTGGTCGCGCTGCCATAATGCGGGAACTCCTGGACGACCGGCTGCCCGCCGCGGGTGTGCGGCTGTGGCTCATGCCTGGCAGCAACAAGCCGCGCAAACTGAAGTACAACCTTATCGAAGCGCGTGACCAGGGGCATCACACGCTGCTCACATTCGGCGGGGCCTATTCCAACCATCTGCGCGCCGTGGCCGATGCCGGGCGCGAGCACGGGTTTCAGACCATCGGCATCGTGCGCGGCGAGCAGACCCTGCCGCTCAACGAGTCCCTGTCCCACTGCGTGGCGCAGGGGATGCGACTGTCCTATCTAGACCGTTCGGCGTATCGCCGGTGGCGCCTGCACATCGGCGATCTGCGGCGCCGCTTCGGCGAGTTTTTCCTGATCCCCGAGGGTGGTAGCAACGCACTCGCCGCGCTGGGCTGCGCCGAGATCCCGGGCGATATTGATATTGAGTACGACCTTGTCTGCTGCCCGGTCGGCACCGGCGGCACGCTCGCGGGCCTGGCCGGCGGGCTGCCACCGGGCACGGCGGCGTTGGGCTTTTCCGTGCTCAAGGGCGGCGACTTCCTGTCCGAGGAGGTCGCGCTGTTACAGCGGGAGGCGTTCGGCCGGGTCACGCCCAACTGGGCGATAGAGCTCGGCTTCCACTGCGGCGGCTACGCGCGACGCAACGCCGAGCTCGACGCGTTCCTCGCCGATTTCCGTGCGCGGCATGGCATCGAGCTCGACTGGGTGTATGTGGGCAAGATGATGCTCGGCATCTTCACGCTAGCCGCGCGTGGTCAAATGCCGCCACGAGTCGTGGCTCTCTTGACCGGCTAGGTGGCCCAATTCGCCTGCGCCGCATGCCATCCGAGCTGCAACCTGGTGTGCACTCCGGCGAGGTCCATCAGGTCGCGGACTCGTCTTTGGACGGTGCGCATCGACAGGCCCATCTGGCTCGCGATCGACGCGTCGGTCAGCCCGGCGAGCAGCAGCATCAGGATCTGCCGGTCCTCTTCGTCCAGTGGGCTCGCGCCCTCCCGCTCGCCGAAGCCCTCGCCGTCAATCCTCAGTGGCCGCGCCCGATCCCACACCGAGTCAAACAGGGCCAGCAGCGCATCGAGCAGCCCGCTGCGGTGCACGAGCAGTGCGGCAGGGGCCCGCCCCGCGACATCCATCGGTACCATAGCGAGATTTTGATCTGCGATAAGCATTTTTATGGGTACGGTCTCCATGACCCGCACGTCCTCGCCCGAACTGAGCGCGCCGATCGCGTCATCCTCCGCACCCTGCTGCTCCAGGATCGCGCGCTCGATGACCACCCGGTAGTGCACGCCCCGCCGCACCAACTCGTCCTCGGCCTCGTTGTCGCGCCGCGCGACCGCGTCCACCTTGGCCGTGACGAGCGCGCGCACCTCCTTTTCCGCGCTCGATTGCACCTGGTGGAACTTGCGCGCGATCAGCTCCACGCCGGTCACGACCTCGACCAGGTCGCCCGCCGTGCGGTCGGCCGCGCTGATCCAGTAGCGCTCCGTCAGCGCGCCCAGCTCGAGCTCCGCCCGGCGCAGGGCTTCGCGGTGCCGGCGCACCAGCGGGCCGAGCGCGACGGCCGGGGAGGCCGCGACGTAGGTGGCGTCGCGCGTCCGCGACACCAGCCCCTGGCCCAGCAAACCGCTCAGGATCCGCTCGACCTCGACCACCGGCAGCTCGAGCGCCGCGCCGAGCACGGCGGCCGTGGCCGACGGGCACTCGACAAGCGTGCGATAGAGCCGTTCTTCTTCGCCGGACAGGCCGAGGGGAGCAAAGATCACCTGGCGAGTATGCGTCATGGCGTAAATACGCCGCAACGGACTGATGATCGGGGTGTCGCTGGACTGCCAAGGTAACCCCATGCTTTCTCCCTCGCGCGTTCTTCGGGGCGGCGTGCTCGTCGTAGCTGTGGTGGCATTGGTCGCGTCCTCGGGCGTGGCCGGCGCGACGGCGGCCGTCCCGTCCGGCACCCGGGGCTGGGCATCCCCCCACCTTCCCGCC